>JBJXEX010000493.1:0-6598 GCA_046156195.1 Planctomycetaceae bacterium
GCGGCCGCGACGAGTACTCGTCGCGACATCCACGGGGCCGCTCCCTGACGGTCGCGGTACTGAGAGTTACTGAACCACCTCAGCCGCTTGAAAGCCGGTCGTCTTGTGTGTGCCATCGCAGAACGGACGCTTCTGGCTGGCACCGCATCGGCAGAGTGCGACGTTGTCTTTGCCAGTGAGGTCGTACTTGTTGCCCAGATGGTCGCAAAGCGTGATCGGCCCCGTGACCAGCAAAGGGCCGTTCTCGCGAGTCTTGATCGTGACGTCAGACATGTGGGGAGTCTCCTTGTTCAATGGATGAATTCGCGTGACACGTTATGTCGCTCACGGTGATGAGTCAGCCGTTTCACTGCAACGCCATCGGCGCGCGCCGGAGTCGTTTGGCCCTCCCGCCCACGCCGATGGCGTTGGGATGAAACATCTCATCTGGCTTCACGAGCGGTATAGCCCGACGAGATAAGCCGAGCAACCACGCCAGCGACAATGATCTCGACAGCTTACGAATGTCGGCAGATAGTGCGACCGCGCCAACGACATTGCATGGAGGCCCTCATGCCGCACTTCGACCGACCAACGATCTTGATGTGCCCGCCGGACCATTACGGCATCGAATACGAAATCAATCCGTGGATGAGCCGCAGTCGGCAGAGCGATCGTTCGCTGGCTGAAACTCAGTGGAGGCAATTGCGTGACCTGTTGGTGTCGATTGGAGCCGACATCCGCTTGCTGAGCGCGGTGAAAGGACTTCCCGATTTGGTATTCACCGCAAATGCCGCATTGATGTGGCGGGACCGAGCGTATCTCGCGCGGTTCCGGCATTCGGCTCGGCAGCCGGAGACGGCGGTCGATGCCGCGTGGTTTCAAGCGGCGGGATTCGAGACGCGTGAACTTCCGCTCGGCTGGGATTTTGAGGGCGCGGGGGATGCGCTGTTCTGCGGCGACACGCTCTTCGCGGGATACCTCATTCGCAGCGATGTCGGCGGCGAGCAATGGCTGGCAAAGGAACTCGGCTGCCGAGTCATCCCGCTGCAACTCGTCAGCGACTATTTCTATCACCTCGATACCTGCTTCTGCCCGCTCAGCCCGACCGAGGCGATTTACTTCCCGCCCGCGTTCGACGAGTACGGACAAACCGCGTTGCGGCAACACGTCCCGACGCTGATCGAAGTGCATCCTGACGAGGCGGCTCGGTTCGCCTGCAACGCGGTCGTGGTTGGCCGGCATGTCGCGCTCAACACCGGCTGCCCGGAATTGGAACGCAGCTTGATCGAACGAGGCTACACGACTCACGCGACGGAACTCGGCGAGTTCATCAAAGCCGGCGGCAGTGCGAAGTGTTTGACGCTGCGGCTCAATGGTGAGGATGCGGCGTTATGGCCCTAACTCGCCATTCACAGGCCCATAGGACGCGCCTGGCCAAAGAAAGCGGTTGCGCGGGCGTGTCGTCTGCGGACTGTCGGTTGTCGATTCGTTGGGATAGAAGCGTGAGCCATCTCGATCCAGCATGTCGCGTCGGAGACCACTTTGGTGGCTCAGCGCGACCTCGGGAGCATTTGCCTCGAAGACTCCGACCCCCGGCATCAAGAGTTCGACGGTGACTTCGCCAAACGTGCCGGTCGCAACGTCGTGGTCAGGCAACGGTCGCTGGAGTGGCAGTAACAAAACCGAGTCGTGTCCATCGACGCTACGAGATTCAGCACGCCGTCCATCCTGCCGCGATCCGACTCGAGCTTCCTGCCAGTTTTCGGTGGAACGCCAGGGGTTCGCCAATCGAACTCGTTCGTCAACTGCGGAATCCAAGGCTCCACCGCGCGTTTCAGCGCCAATTCCGCGAGTCCAACTCCCTAGCTCGACGGTTGGATTGGGAGACGCCACAAACGGATGCTGATAGGCATAACTATTGGAGGGCACGCTCAGAAACCGCGAACCGTAATTGGCTTCAGTGACAAAAGGATGCCTCACGATCCTCGCTTCCGGACTCACACGCTTCTGGCCCCATAACGTCACTTTCAACGTGCCAAACAATGGAACACGATCGCCATGAATATCCACGCCGCGCAATGTGACCCGTAGAGAATCCCAGTCGATCCTGCCAAACGTGCTGACCGGATCGGCCCGGACTAACAACTGCGACAGTGGCATGGAGACGGGATCTGCGTTGTCACCAGGCAATTTATCCTTTTCATCAAGGACTGGTTGGGGAACGACGGCCGGAGCAAGAATTCGTTTGACTGGAGGAACGATTTTCCAATCGGCGATTTGTTTCCAACCCAAAGTCCGGCGAATCGTGATGCCGGATGATCTCAGTTCCAGCGCGAGTTGCTCCTTGCTGGTCAGGTTCTCGATGACCGAACCGCGGAGCATCCGACCGTCATTCAGCCGCACTTCCACGTCCGCCGCCGACGCTGCGTAAACCTCGCCCAAGATAATGGAGAAGAGACACACAACGGCGGTCACCTTGGCGAAAGTCTTCACGAGTCCAACCTGCTGGGCTTGAGATGCGAACAACCACGTTGCCAGAAGGGAGCAAACACCGAGCCAGCAGCCATCGCACGGCTCCTGATCGGTAAGCGAGGCCAAATCCGCCAACGACTGGCCGGGCAATGATTCCTCGCAGCATCATCCTTGTCAGAAGTGATGCCGATTCGCCTCAAAGTCACTGCTGTAGAAAGTCCACGACCCGTGTTCTTTGGCAACATTCACTCGGTCGGTCACTCCGAGGCTGTCAACTTTTGGAGCCGCGACCGTGAGGGAGCGGTGACTTCAAGGAGTTACAACCGCTCCCTTACGGTCGCGGCTCTAATACATCACAGCCTCTCCGAAGCACGGAGTGACTCGCCAATTTGAGGGACGTTTTCTTCGGACGTTTGCCTCAGTACCGCCCGCTCGCGGGACTTGCTTGACACTGTTCTAGGCAGAGAACATCATCATCCCAGCCGTTTGACGGAAAAAAATTTCACCCCTCATCGACAGGCGATTGGAAGAAAATCATGAGTACCGGAACCCGACGGTTGGATCTTGAGGAAGTGGGAGACGTGACGGTTGCCAAGTTTACGGACAAGAAAATCCTCGACGAAGGCAACATCCAAATCATCGGGAACCAACTGTTCGCCCTGATCGAAGAGGATGGCCGCCAGAAGATCGTGCTGGATTTCTCGAACGTCGAGTACCTCTCCAGCGCGGCTCTCGGCAAGCTCATCACGATGGATAAGAAGGTCAAAGCAGCGAAGGGCAAGCTGCGGTTGTGCAACATCCGCGCGGACATCTACGAAGTCTTCGCGATCACCAAGTTGAACAAGCTGTTCGACATGAAAGACAACTTGGAAGCCGCGCTGCAAGGACTGTAGACGGTTTTGAAATGTCGCAGCTTTGAGATGTCGCAGTTTGAAATGTCACAGTTGACAGCGTCGGGACTACATCCCTCCCTCAGTTGATTCGGGCAGTGGCATGATCGTTCCACGACGGACAAGTCTGCGGGCACTCCGTTTTCACGGTCGCCTGAATCTGGGATGACATGGCCCAACTCGCTCAATTCGATGTCTGGATTCCGAACGATACAACGGAAGCGCGCGAAATTCAGGAACGCATCGTCGGCCTGATGGAACAAAACGCTTGGCCGATGCGCGAGTGCTTCGGTGTCCGGCTGGCGATGGAAGAGGCGATGGTCAACGCCATCAAGCATGGCAATCGCATGGAGCCTGATAAGAAGGTCTTCATTGCCTGCGAACTGACTACTGACGAAGTCACGATCGTGATCGAAGACCAAGGGGAAGGCTTCAAGCTCGAAGAAGTGCCCGACCCCACCGATGATGACAACCTCGAAAAGCCCGGCGGCCGAGGCATCATGCTCATTCGCTCGTTCATGAACGGCGTCATCTACAACGACCGCGGCAACCGTTTGACGATGATCAAAAAGCTCGGCGTCGAAAATGAAGAGTAGCGAGAGTGGGACTCGAACCCACGACCCCAAGCTTATGAAGCTCGCCATGCGAATCGAGTTGATAGGTGAATAGCGCCTGTTTCTGCGGTGTTTTTAGCGATTACTCGCCTTTCTCGTCTAGTGTCATATCGTCTCATTTCATCGCTGGGAATCGTGGTTTTTGGTTCGTTTCGTGTAACGAATCGTGTAACACGATCAGCAAGTGACCTGCGTTTCGCTGCCGAGCACAACGGTCGCGAGTGGCGATTGCGATGTGGATGGAAGTCATCGCGTTTGACTTCCAAGTCGCGCCCAAACGATCTTCCCCTGATGCTTTTGTACATAACGGAAGCGTTCGATGTCGGCGGCTAGTCGGGACGAGCGTCCCTTTTCTCGCGACCGCTCCGGTCTCAGCAGCGTCGGGTCGAGAGTCGTAACCTCGGAGAAAATCGGGAACTCCCACCGCAAGCAGAGCGGCTCCAACGGCGGCCAAGAGCGTGCTGCGGCTTCCATGACGACGACGTTCGGTTGCTCGTGCGGTCGCAAGACGACGTGGCAGTCCGCGGCTCGGCTCATTGATCCTGCGCCGGAGCCAACGTCGGTGACTGTTTTGCTGGCCTGATTGCCTTTACTGCTGTGGTGGATGCAGACGATGGCACACTGGAGCTTGCCGGCGATGCTGTCGAGTGAGTTGTACTGAGCGGTCATGTCGGGATTGCTGTTCTCATCGCAACCGATCGGCAGGAACCGATAGAACGCATCCAAGATGATCAGCTTGAATCGGCCGGGAGGGATCAAAGACATTCTGACGGCCAGTTCCGGGAGGTCGATCAGTTCCCCTCGAAGATTCGTGACTTGTATGTGATCGGCGTACTCGTCCAGGTGAGTCATGTTGGCGGTGGCGACGGCGGGAATCCTGTAGGCCGACGTCTCAGCGTGTAGCTCGTTATCGACAATGAGCACGTCGCCTCCGGCCGTGTCGAAACGACCGAGCCATTTTCGCTGCGTGGCGAAGTCGAGCGCGAGCAAAGTGGCGAGCCAGCTTTTGCCGATCTTGCTGGCCGCGATGATGTTCATTGTTTCGCCCTCGCGAAGTAGGCCGTGGATGATCGGTGATCGCAGCTTGTGATGCGTCCCGACAAGTTCGCGGACGCTCAGCATCGGCAGCGGGACAATCGCGGTCGGGTCGATCGGCGTGCCATCTTGCAGCGTCATCTCGCCGACTGGGTGATCGACGGTCTTGGTTCCGTCTTCGCCAACGTGCTCGACTGCGATTGTGGCACCGCCGTCGTCGCGGACGACGTTGCCGTGGTTGCCACGGTCGAGGCATTTGACGATCGTGCCAGTGGCGAGGATGCGTCGCTTCGTGGCCGATGACGGTGTCGATGATGGCTGCGGCGGTGATGGCTTGCTGCCGGCGTTGCTTCGCGGTAATCGAGGGAGTCGGTGGCTCGTCGCGGTTCTGTGCAGCGATGAATCTGCTGATGGCTTCGGTGCTGGTGAATCTGACGCCACCACGGTCTCGACAGCCCGCTTGTCGGTGATGTCTCCCGACACAATTCGTTGATACAGCCGGTCCACGGCGTCACACACGACGCCGAGCGTTCGGCAGTATTCAAGGATGAATGGATGCCATGCCGCTGTGGTTGCATCCGTGGGTCGGTTCATACCAGACGATTCAGCTTTTGCGATCAAGAGTTTTGATCGCAAGTACGCCACTGGTTCGAGTCCTACGAGCGCCGCGTTGTGTACATAGACCGGCCATCGCATCCTAAAATCGTCAACGTCTTGCGCGAGGATCGCTCGGTGATTCTTGAGACGCTCCATGACGAATTCGGGTTCTCTGAGCGCGTCACGCTTCAGCAATTCATCATGCTGTTAGTTCTTCTTCATTGCGTTTAGCGATTCCGCACAGAGGTCATGGTCTAGCCCTTCCGGCGACTGCGTTTCTGTTTGGGCACGTCCGAGTTGCTGGCTTGGTCGAGAGCGGTATGAATTCGAGCGAGGAGAGCGGAGGCGGATTCGTAGTCGCGACCATCGGCGGTTGCGAGGGTGTGTTCGGTGGGGACGAGTTCGCCTCGGAAGGCTTTGGCCAGGAGCGACTGCGTGAGGCGGTCGACGTGCGCTTGAGCCTGCCTCAGCCGGGACTCGATCTGGTCCGCGAACGCGAACAGCTTTTCGACTCGACGCACGATTTCTTGTTGCTCGGACAGCGGGGGAATGCGATGGAACAGCAGGTATTGTTCTGAGATGGGAACGAAGTCGCGTGTTGTCTGTTCCTTCACGCCCGCAACCTGTTCGACCAAGGACGGCGACGCCAGGAAGTACATGACGAACTTCTTGTCGAAGAGTTGCTCTGCGACTCGGTAATACGTTGTCTGGGGCGTGAGAATGCAGTCACGATCTGCAATCGCAACACGTCCGACGCTGCCCTTGTGCGTGTAAATGACATGGGTGTAACCGGCCTTCCGGTGGATGTTTTGTCTACGCAGTGATGGATTTGAGCGGCCAAGAGATGGCCTGGAACTTTTCGGCGTTGGGATAGAGACGCAGGGTTTCGTGGCGGACTCGGAATTCTTGAAAGTCTTCCCAGTCGCCGTTGGTGTGGATGGTGCGGAGGGCCAGCATGGCCTGCGCTCCAGGGATCTTCCAGCGCATGCCGCTGCGTTCCATGCGGTC
>JBJXEX010000495.1:0-2876 GCA_046156195.1 Planctomycetaceae bacterium
CAAACGCCGAATGTTACGTCTTACCGGTGGTGCGCCTTCGGCGACCACCGGCTAATTGCTGCGACCGCTCTGCTGTCAAATCATCACCAATCAATACGCTTCAGAATCCGTAACGGCATTGGTCCAACGGGGCGAAACTCCGAGTCCTGAATTCGAGTCACGCCCCGTTGGGGCTGAGGGACTTTGATCGAACCGTTGACCTCCGCCGAAGGCGGATTGGCCTGGGCTTTCGAGTGACGCACTTTTGGTGCTCGTGCAATCGACACGAGACTTCGCGCCCGTGTGCCCGATCGCCGCTGTCGGGATCACTGTCGGGATCAGCGAGAAGTCTCCGAATTGGCGTTGAATTTCGATCTCTCACGATCGACATAGAACGGCGTCGAGCGATGTTTCTGACCGCATTTCGGACAGTCGAAATCGAGGCGTGGCTCGTCATCCCAATCTTCGTCTTTGAGTTCCAAGACCGGTGAGTTGGTGACGTGTCGCGTGATCCTGTCGATGGTCGATATGACTTCGTCGGGCAATACGGCTCGCTCCCGCGGGATCGGGCATAAGAACGTGATGTTGTCGTCGTAGCGTCCCGAAAGTCTTTCACGCACGACTTCCCAAGAATCGCCATTGCACATTTTCGGGCCTTGGCCGTCAGCCGACTGAGCACGGAAAAGACGTGCCCCGGTCACCCAGGCTGGGCCTCGCTGTGGATCGTTAATGCGGATGCCGATATCTCGGCCACGGTCATCTCGTCGGGTGGCCCAGCTTCGGAGAAGCTGGGTGCCGAAGGCACAAGAAACTCAGAGTTGACGTTCAAACGGGAACGACGTCATTCTCTGATTCGATGTCTGTCCTGAGTTTCTTGTGCTGCGCACCCAGCTTGAAGCAAGCTGGGCCACCCGCGATCATTGTTGGTGTCGTCCCCGCGACGTTCACAGGAGTTAATGGCATGGCACTGACGATTTCGGAAAGACAGCTTGAAGCCCTGGAGGAACCACGACGCCCGGTCGTGGTGGTACGACATCGCCGGACCAAAAAAGGCTATGCCGTGATGCCGGAAAAGGTCTACGACCAAGCGCGTCCCGTGATCGAAATGGTGAGTGCTCAGGCCCAAAGTTCTCACGATCAACAGTTCGAGACTTGGACCGAAGACAAAAACGCCCGGCGTGTGGCGCTCGTCAACAAGAAGTTCGACTCCGCCCTCTCTCACACGGAAGAGTATGAACTTGCGACGCTGCAACAGGAAGTCTGCGACTACCAGGAGCGAGTGGCTCCGCTCAACAATCATGCCTTGGAATTGATTCTCGAAGCGCTCCAACAGCGAGCCAAACCCGCGAAGCGCCGGAAGACATGAACGCCTACCGCTATCCTGCGACGCGGCACCGACGCCGCCACGGTCCCACCGGCTACAACGATCTGGAGAGCTTTCGTCCGTGGCTTCGGGATGAATTCGTCTTTCGGTGCGTGTACTGCCTGGAGCGTGAAACTTGGTCGAACCTCGTCGCGGCTTTTGCCATCGATCACTTTTCGCCAACCAGCATTGATCCGGCGAAACGGCTGGACTACGAGAATTTGCTCTACGCCTGCCGAGCTTGCAACGCGGTCAAGGGCGACCAGCAGGTTCCCGATCCGCTCAAAGTTTTGCTGGCCGATGACGTGGTTGTGTACGAAGACGGCCACATCGAAGGTCATTCGCGAGACGCGATGCGGCTGATTGCGGCGATGCAGTTGGACTGACCGGCCTACATCGATCGCCGCCGACTGAATTGGCGAATGCTCACGATAGCTCAACAGTTCGATCCCGTTCTCTACCGTCAACTCCTCGGTTTCCCCAACGACCTACCTGACTTGTCGCGTCTGCGTCCGCCATCCAACACGAAACCCAAAGGCGTCGTGTACTCGTTTCACGCTCAGCGAAAGCGGGCAGAACTGCCGCTGACGTACTGACCCAGAGTTTCCTCGAAAAAGACCCTGCCCCACCAACAAGCCAGCCGCCTCAAGGAACCCGATGATTGTGAGTCGATCGCTCGTCACGGCTTCCTCGTCATGGATGGCTTCAACGACGTGATCGGCCTCGACAACCTCGGTATCCCAGCGTCGTTCAATTGGTTCAATTGGACCTGACCCCGTTGCTCTCTCCGAACCGTATGATTCCACGCCCTTATCAGGGTGTGCCACCCGACCGATGATTCCGGAAATGCAACCCGAACTGTCAACTCAGGCTCCGATGAAATCAGCGGCTACGAGCGAGGCCAATAAGTTGGCGAGGAAGAAAAGTCATGTTCAATTTGCTCACCGAAGTTGGTAGCCATCGACGACGCCTTGGTGAATTGCTGGCGAAATCCTCAAACGTAGTACGCATCGCAAGTGCCTACGTCACTGACCAGGACTTGTTACGCGCGAAGGCTCAAAAAGTTCGCCTCCTAACATCGGTACTGCCGATGGATGTCATTTCTGGAGCCACATCGCTTGAAGCATTGAGCGCATTGCTCAAAACGGGAGCCCAAATCAAGCGATTGCCAGACTCGCCCCGACTCCATGCCAAGGTTTACATCTTTGATGGCAAGCATGCAGTCGTAACTTCGGCAAACCTCACCCGAAATGCGCTGGACTCGAATATCGAAGTTGGAATCGAAGTCAGCGGAAATGCCGTCAACGCGCTGGTCGAGTGGTTCGATTCCCAGTGGAACCGAGCCGAGCGGATTGCGGCGACTCAATTGGACGATTGGGAACTACGGATTGCCGGACTGCGTAAATCATTTGGGTGTAACCGGCCTTCCGGTGGATGTTTTGTCTACGCAGTGATGGATTTGAGCGGCCAAGAGATGGCCTGGAACTTTTCGGCGTTGGGATAGAGACGCTGGGTTTCGTGGCGGACTCGGAAT
>JBJXEX010000499.1:0-10565 GCA_046156195.1 Planctomycetaceae bacterium
AACCGAGCCACAGAATTACCACCCGGCCCACAACCCCTCTGGATCGGACTTCGCAGAATGACCGACTTCGCCACCGCCTGGCTCGCCTTCGGTCCGAAAGACTGATCAAGTTGTGTATAAACGACAGGACGGAGTCCAAACCTACGGAGCAACGAATGGGCATTCTGGTTCCACTCTATCTGGCGGGTCTCACGGCGCTTTCGCTGCCGCTGATACTGCATTTGGTGCGGCGGACTCCGCGCGGACGGCAGGAATTCAGCTCGCTGATGTTTCTGTCGCCGACACCGCCACGGCTCACGCGACGCAGCCGGCTCGATCAGATACTGCTGTTGTTGTTGCGGCTGGCGGCACTGGCGTTGATCGTGCTGGCGTTTGCGAGACCCTTCTTGAGAGAAGCCGCGTCGCTGACGTTTGCCGATCTGACCGGTAAGCGTCTGGCGATCTTGATCGATACCAGTGCGAGCATGAGACGGGCGGATCTCTGGCAGCAGGCGGTGAAGCTTGCCGAGACCGAACTGGATCAACTCAACCCGCAAGACGACGTCGCGTTGTTCGCGTTCAATGATCGCTTGCAGACGATCATCGACTTTCAAAAAGAGGGAGGCGCACCGATCGCGGACAAACCGCAGGTCGTCCGCAACCGCTTGAAGCAGCTTCAGCCGGCTTGGGGAGCAACCGATCTCGGCACCGCGCTGGTGAGCGTCGCGAGCGATCTCGATTCGGCCAGCGACGTACAGCAGTCGTCGCTGGAACCGCAGATCGTCGTCATCAGCGATTTCCAGAGCGGCAGCCGGATCGAGGCTCTGCAATCGTTCGAGTGGCCGAAGCGAGTGCCGGTGGTGGCTCGGCGAGTGTCAGTGACGAACCCCACGAACGCGCACGCTCACGCGCTGCCGAGCGAAGACGGAGACACCTCAACCGACGTCCGCGTGCGAGTCGTCAACGCGGCCGATTCCCGCAGCGATCAATTCTTCGTCGTGTGGGTGAGCGGCGAGGCGCTAGCCGCCGGTTCTGCGAAGACGCCCCCACCGGCGGCTAGCGCCGTGCCGCTCAGAACAACCGGGGGACTGACGCCCCCCGCTCGCCAGGGGCAAGTTGGTGAAGTCGCCGTTTACGTTCCCGCCGGACAAAGCCGAGTCATCCGCTTGCCGCGCGGCGTTGAGCATCTTCAAGCCGATCGCATCGTTCTGCGAGGCGACGATCATGACTTCGACAACACGTTCTTTGTCGTGCCGCCGCGGAAGCTCGAAGCGACGTTGTTGTATGCCGGAAAAGATGCGGCGGAAGATCCGGAGGGCTTGCAGCTTTATCTCCGACTGGCCGTGGCGAACGATCCGCTGCGGCAAGTCGAGATTCGTTCGCTCGACGATGCGAAGGAGTTGGCGTTGCCTCCCGAACTCGCTCCGAAAATGGTGGTTGTGTCTCAGCCACTGTCGGGCGAGTTGCCAGCAACACTGAAACAATACGTCGAACGTGGCGGAGTCGTGTTGCTCGTGCCGCGAGACGACGACTCGGCGACGTTGTTGTCGTTCATAGAGGATGTGGAAGTCGTCACTCGCGCGACGGTGGAGACGGTTGAGGGGCGGGAATCGCGCGGCGAAAAATATCTGCTGCTGGGAGACATCGACTTCACGCATCCGCTGTTCGCTCCGTTCGCCAGTCCGCGCTACAACGACTTCACCAAGATTCATTTCTGGAAGCATCGCCCCGTGACGCTCAAGACTGCGGCCACAACACGCATCCTCGCGCGATTCGACAACGGCGACCCGATGCTGTTGGAACGCAGCGTTGGTCAAGGACGAGTGATCGCGCTGACCAGCGGTTGGCATCCCGAAGACAGTCAGTTGGCACTCTCCAGCAAGTTCGTGCCGCTGATCGGAGCGTTGCTCGATCTGGCATGCGGCGGCGCGGAGGTAGCCGACAGCGTCGTGGTGCATCAGCCGGTGACGCTAATGGATTCCAGGCAAGCGGGGGGCAATCGAGTTGTGAGCGGCACGGCGCTAGCCGCCGGTAATTCGCAGGACGACGTCGAACTCGAATCACCGGTGGCTAGCGCCATTCCGCTCAAAGCGAAAACCGGAGGGCTGACGCCCCCCGCTCGCCAAGAGCATGTCATTGTGATCCGCACGCCGGATGGCCAAGAGAAGCGGCTCGATGCAGGTCACACGGCGTTCTCGGAAACCGATCTCCCTGGCATCTACCGAGCGAAAGTCGGCTCGACGGAAACGCGGTTCGCGGTCAATCTGTCTCCCACCGAGAGCCACACCGCACCGCTGAATCTGGAGCAACTCGAACAGCGCGGCGTCCGGTTCGGAGCCGATCTGACTCGCGTGGAACGCATCGACCGAGAACGGCAGCAACGAGATACGGAACTCGAAAGCCGGCAGAAAGTCTGGCGCTGGCTAATTGTGATCGCCTTGGCAACGCTTATCCTGGAGACATGGTGGGCGGGTCGAGCCGAACAACAGATACACAGTGAAATTTCTAAGCCCGTAGCCTGACTCTCCGAGTCGGGCTACGGGAACGAGGTCATCCGATGATTCAGGATCGACTCTGGCTGGAAGTGGAAAAAGTGGCGGAGCGCTATCAGCGATTGCGCTTCTGGAGAGCACTCACCGTCGGCTGGTTTGTCGCCGCGGTCGTTGGCGTGTCGCTGGCGGCGATCGGAGTGGAACTCGAACGGACGGCATCGACCGTGATTCCGCTCTTGTGTGGCGTGGCCGCCGGGCTGGTGTTGGTCTGCGCGTGGCGGGTGACGGCTTCGGCTCCTGGTCACGAATGGGTGGCTCGGCAAATCGAGAACGAGTTTCCCGATCTTCGCAGTTGCTTGCTGGCGGCTGTCGAGCAACAGCCGGCACTCCCCGATGGTCGCTTCGGATTCTTGCAGGAGAGCGTGATTCGACAGGCGCTCGTTCACGCGGCCGGTCATGCGTGGCCGCAGGTCGTGCCGACTCGGCGGCTCGCGTGGGCCGTGGCAGCTCAGTGCGTGACGTTGGCTCTATTTGTTTTGACACTGACCAACATGCCGTTGAGTGCGGGTCGATCGGATCAGATTGCGAAGTCGAAGCAGGACTCTCCGGCGGCCGCCGTGGCGGATGTCTTTTCAGTGGCCGTCGAACCGGGAGACACGGAGATCGAACGTGGGACCAGCCTGCTCGTGTTGGCTCGCGTGACAGGCGAAGTGCCAGCCGACGCGAAGCTCGTGCTGCAACCGGCGACCGGCGACGCGAGCAATGTGGCGATGTCGCGCAGCCTCGACGATCCGGTGTTCGGCGGACGCATCGCGACGGTAACGACAGCGCTCGACTATCACATCGAACTCGGTGGGCAGACGACGAAGACGTTTCATGTCACGGTCTTCGAGTACCCACGTCTGGAACGAGCCGACGCACGATTGGTCTATCCGAGCTATACGAGTCTCGAAGAACGGTTCGTGCAAGACGTGCGCACGGTGTCGGTCGTCGAAGGGACGCAGGTCACGCTGATCTGCAACCTCAACAAGCCGGTGAAGTCGGCGACGCTCACTGCGAAAGGTGGCGAGCCAATTGTTCTCATTTCGTCCGCAGGCGAGCGGGGCGGCGTCAGCCCCCTGGTGGAGAACGTCGCACCCGAACAACCGGGAGGCTTACGCCACCCCGCTCGCCAGTCGGTGGTGGGAAATGTCTATCAAGCCATGCTCACCGCCAACAAATCGCAACGCTTGAAACTCGAACTGATCGACGAAGCTGGACGCAAGAACGTCGAGCAATCGGAAATCTCCATCAACGTCGTGCCAAACAAGCCGCCGACGCTGAAGCTCGTGCAGCCTGCGAAGGACTTGGAGGTCTCGCCGCTGGAAGAGCTGGACCTGAAGGCGACCGCGTGGGATGACTTCGGCTTGAAGCGAATGGGCGTCAGCTTCGCGATCGCGGGACAACCGCTGGTCGATGTGATCCTCGGCGAGAACGCCGCCGCGAAACAAAAGCATGAGATCGCCAACGCGATCAAGTTCGAGGAACTCAAGGCCGAGCCGGATCAACTGCTGTCCTATCACTTCTGGGCCGAGGACTTCGGTCCCGACGGCAACCTGCGGCGTACGTCGAGCGACATGTACTTCGCCGAGGTCCGGCACTTCGAGGAAATTTTCCGGCAGGGCCAGCCGCCGCCGGGTGGTCAGCAGCAACAGCAGCAGCAAAACAGCCCAGCCGGACAGCAAGCACAACAGTTGGCTCTGGACCAGAAGGCGATCATCAACGCGACGTGGAAGCTGATTCGCCGCGAGACCGGCTCAAAAGTGACCGAGCCATTCGGCGAAGACGTCGCGCAACTTGTGACGGCGCAAAACGCCTTGCTGGAGAAGTCAAAGGCCCTGGCTGAAAAAGTCAGCGACGAGCAATCGCAGGCGCACGTCGATGCGGTGATCGCCGCGATGCTGGAAGCCGTGAAGCAGTTGATGACAGCTCACGACGCGGCGAAGCCCGCCGATGTAACCCGAAGCGTCAGCGAGGGCGAACATCGCCAACCCCTTCAACTCGCGCTTGCGGCCGAGCAATCGGCCTATCAGGCGTTGCTCAAACTGCGTGCTCGCGAACATGAAGTCGTCCGTCAGCAACAACAACAGCAGCAGCAATCGAGCAGCCAGCAAAGCCAGGCGGAAGCTCGCTCGCAGCAACAGCGGCAGCAGATGCAGCAGCTCGATTTGAAGAAGGAGGAGAACCGCTACGAGACTCAGCGACAGGCTCAGCAACAGCAGCAGGAGTCGGCCGAGGACCGCGAGAATCGGCAGGTGCTCAACCGCCTGAAAGAGTTGGCTCAGCGACAGCACGACCTCAACGAACGGCTCAAGGATTTACAGACGGCATTGCAGGAGGCTCAAACCGCCGAGCGTCGCGAGGAGGTCAAGCAGCAACTCAAGCGATTGCAGGACGAGCAGAAGCAGGTGCTCCGCGACACAGACGAGTTGCAGTCGCGCATGGAGACCGCCGAGAACCAAGAACGAATGTCCGAAGAGCGGCAGCAGCTTGAGCAGACACGCGATCAAGTCCGCCGCGCGTCTGAAGCACTGGAGAAGGAACAGGTCACGCAAGCCGCCGCATCGGGAACTCGCGCGGAGAAGGACTTCGAGGAACTCCGCAACGAGTTCCGCCGCCGAGCCTCCAACCGTTTCAACGAGGAAATGCGCGAGATGCGCCAGTCGGCTCGCGAGCTTGATCAAGAACAGAAGAAGCTGTCGGAGAAACTCACGGAAGTCACTCAGCCCGAAGCCGCAAAGGGAGACAACAAGACCAAGAAGTCGCTGCGGGAAGACAACCGCGCCGAAGAGGTCGTCAAAGGTTTGACCGAACAGAAGGAGAAGCTGACGAACCTCACCGAACGGATGAAGCAGACGATCGAAGAGGCGGAGCAAACAGAACCGCTACTGACCGAGCGGCTGTATGACACAACTCGCAACCTGCAAAACCAAAACGTCGATCGCGCGCTGGATGCGGCCGGCCGCTCGCTACAACGCGGGCTGATGCAGGACGCTCAACAAGTGGAAAAGATCGCCGGACGCGGGATTACTCAGTTGAAAGAAGGGGTCGAGAAAGCGGCCGAAGCGGTGCTCGGCGATGAGACCGAGGCGCTCCGCCGTGCTCGCGAAGAGTTGAAGAATCTGTCGCAGGAGTTGAATCGGGAGATCGCTCGTAACGCGCCGGCCGAGGGTTCGCAGTTACCGAAGGGAGAGGGGGAGAGGGGGAGAGGGGGAGGGAGGGAGAAGGGGAGAAAGGCAACGAACAACAGCCGGGTGAGCCGCGTCCGGGTGAAACTCAAAATGGTGAACGTCAACCAGGACGGCGGCCGAATGGTCAACAACCCAATGGACAGCGACCCGGTGAGCAACCACCTCAAGAAGGTCAACCGCCCGGACAGCCGCAGCCCGGACAAGCTCAGGGCGAACAACCTCAACCCGGTCAGCAACCCGGCCAACGCGGTCAGCCTCAAGAGGGTCAACGTCAGCCGGGACAACCACAACCGGATCAACGTGGCCAGCGAGGCGCTCCACGGTTGTCAGACAACAACCAAGCGGGTGGGCCTCAACAGTTTGAAGGAGGTGCGAACCGCGAGTCCGCGCCGATCACTGGCGAAGATTTTCTGAAATGGTCCGACCGTCTGCGCGATGTCGAGGAAATGGTGGACGATCCCGAACTGCGAGCCGAAGCCGCGCGCATCCGCGATCAAGCTCGCGCCGTCCGTGCCGAGTTCAAGCGTCACTCAAAGGAACCCAACTGGGGACTCGTTCGAGTCAACGTCGCCGAACCGCTCGTCGAGTTGTCGAAACGCGTGTCCGACGAGCTGCTACGCCGCAACTCGAAGCAAGCGATCGTGCCGCTCGACCGCGATCCGGTGCCCCCCAAGTATTCCGAAAAGACCCGCCGATACTACGAACGCCTCGGCAGCGGCAAGTAAGTCCGCGTGTCCGGCCGAAAGCCGTGGGCCGATAGCCGAAAGCCGTGATCCTTTTCCTGAATGCTAAAAAGTTTGGAATAACGGCCATCGGCATTCGGCCATCGGCCGGACAATTTGAAAGTGGAGTTCAACGATGATTCTCGCCGAAGTGACCTTGGGAGCGCGTCACTGGCTCGGCGGGGTGGTGTTGCTATTGGTCGTCGCGCTGGTGGTCGTGGTTTGGTCGTATCGCCGAGGCGGATCGCGGTCGTGGGTCCGTGGTCTCGCGGCGGTGCTCAAGGGAATCGGGATCGTCGCGCTGGCGGTCTGTTTGGTGGAGCCGCTCTTCACGGGGACTCGACCACGACCGGGGAGCAATCTGTTTCTCGTCGTCGCCGACAACAGCCGCAGCTTGCAGTTGTCGGACAGCGGCGAGCGACAGTCGCGCGGACAGGCGATGAAGGAAGGATTGGCCGAAGAGTCGTCTTGGTTGACTCGGCTGGCGCAGGACTTCGATGTGCGGCGGTACGTGTTCGACACGAATGTGCGGCCGGCGAAGACGTTTGCCGAGCTGACGCTGGATGGCGAATCGTCGGCGATCAATGGCACTCTGATCGCGCTGACGGATCGTTATCGAGGGCAACCGGTGGCAGGGATCTTGTTGCTGACAGACGGCAACGGAACCGACCTGTCGGATGTTGCGATGGATGACAAACAAAAGCTGCCGCCGGTGTATCCGGTGGCGATCGGGACCGATCACGGATTGGTGGATCTGTCGGTCTCGCAGGTGGCGGTCAGTCAGACAAATTTTGAGGCGGCACCGGTCACGATCACCGCAACGCTCGAAGGCCGCTCGGTCGCGAACAAAGAGGTCGGCCTGCGAGTGCTCAATGAAGCGGGGGAAGAAGTCGAACGCCGGAAGGTCGAGCGCTTACTCGACGGCGAACCGACCGTGCAGAGATTCCTGCTGAAGCCGGAGAAGTCGGGGATCAGCTTCTTCACCGTGCAGGCATTTTTGAATGGCGAGGAAAAGGCGAACGAATCCCAAGAAGCAACGCTCGCGAACAATCGCCGCATCGTCACGGTCGATCGTGGCGGCGGGCCATTTCGAGTGCTGTATGTCGGCGGCCGGCCGAATTGGGAATTCAAATTCTTGCGGCGTGCTCTCGACGAGGACGACGAAGTCAAACTGGTCGGAATGGTGCGGATCGCGAAGAAGGAGCCGAAGTTCGCGTTCCTCAATCGTGGCGAGCGGACGAATCCATTGTTCAAGGGCTTCGGCAACAAAGATGAGCAGGCTGAGAACTACGATCAGCCGGTCCTGATTCGGCTCGGCACGAAAGACGCCGATGAGCTGCGCGGCGGCTTCCCCAAGAACTCCGACGATCTGTTTCAGTATCACGCGATCGTCTTGGACGACATCGAAGCGGCGTTCTTCACGCAGGATCAACTGTCGCTGTTGCAACAGTTCGTCAGTCGGCGCGGCGGCGGGTTGTTGATGCTCGGCGGCAACCAGTCGTTCGGCGAAGGGGGTTACCAGCGAACGGCCGTCGGCGACATGCTGCCGGTCTATCTGGATCGCGGCGACCTGCACACCGCTGGCGAAGGCTATCGGCTGCTGCTGAGCCGCGAAGGCTGGCTGCAACCGTGGGTCCGCCTGCGAACCAACGAGTCCGACGAATCGAAGCGACTGACGTCGATGCCCGAATTCAAAAGTCTCAACGGCGTGCAGGCGATCAAGCCGGGAGCGTCGGTGCTCGCGCAGGTGACAAGTGCGGAAGGCAAAGAGTCTCCCGCGCTGGTCGTGCAACCGTTCGGCCGAGGCCGCACGGCCGCGCTGCTGGTCGGCGATCTGTGGCGTTGGAATCTGAAGCGAACCGATCACTCGGAAAGCGATCTCGAAAAGTCCTGGCGGCAAACGGTGCGCTGGCTGGTCAGCGACGTGCCTGGCCGCGTCGAAGTGGAATCGCGCCGCAGTTCAACCGGATCGACGCCGGCCGTTCAAGTACTCGTGCGAGCAAGAGACGCGCAGTTTGAACCGCTCGACAACGCGAACGTCGCTCTGCATGTGCAGACTCCCGATGGCCACAAGATTGAACTCGTTGCCGAGAGCAGCGATCGTTCACCCGGCCAATACGAAGCACTGTTCGCGCCGCGTGCTCCGGGCGTCTATCGAGCAACGATCACAGTCACGGCCGCCGATAGTAGCGAAGTCGGCCAGCGCGAAATCGGTTGGACGGTCGAACCGCAAACCGAAGAGTTCCGCACGCTGGCGGTCAATCGCCCGCTGCTGGATCAGCTCGCGAAGCAGACCGGCGGCGAAGTGATCTCAGCCGACGGCCTCGATCAATTCGTAAGCAGCTTGCCGAACCGAAAAATTCCAGTCACTGAAACGTGGACGTACCCACTGTGGCATCAATCGTCGGTCTTCTTGCTGGCGATTAGCTGTCTGATCGGCGAATGGGGTTTGAGACGTTGGCGAGGGATGCCGTAGTCGTTACCAAGTGAGTCATCATGAACACGATCTTTGATCAGAGTTCGCAAACATTGGAGCGGCGAGCGCGAGCATACCGCGCACTCTTGTCGGTGGCGGTCCTGCATATGAAATGGGATTTGGCTTGTGTCGAGGGCGGGTTTTCATGGCTGAAGCCGTGGGAGTTAATCGCTCAGATTCGGGCAGTACGCACCGCCGCATACCGTGCGCGCGCGTTTCACAATCTCGCTATCTACGTCGCACGAGATTTCGATGGATTCCACGAAGATCAATTCTGGCAAGAGATTGATTGGTTTCACCGCAAATGCCCCTCGGATCGAAGTCGCTATCGCGATCTTCTCGATACGTTCCTTGAGGACGAATCGCCTGGCATTCTCTTTCAATCGCTGTCATGTCGAGTATCGGAGGGAGCGAAACGATGACACTTCTCTTGCTCATGGTTGCTCTGTTCGGTGATGTTCGCGAGGAAGCGTCTCACTCGACGGTTCTCGTCGTTGTTGGAGCGGACGGCACCGAGGAGTTTGGGAAGCAATTCCGTGTCTGGGCCAACCGATGGGAGTCAGTATCAAAACGAGGCGGTGCCAACTTTGCTGCGGTCGGATTGGATGTGCTCGGTTCTGAGGCGGATCGCGAGCAATTGAAGAGAAAGCTCGGCGAGAACTCAAAGATCAATAGCCAACCACTCTGGCTGATTCTGATCGGGCACGGGACGTTTGATGGCAAGATCGCGCGGTTCAATCTGCGAGGGCCGGATGTCTCGGCCGGTGAACTGGCTGAGTGGCTCAAGCCGGTGGAACGACCGATCGCGATCATCAATTGCACGAGCAGCAGTGGGCCGTTCTTGAACGAACTCTCTGGTCCGAACCGAGTCGTCATCGCAGCGACGAAGAGCGGCCACGAATACAACTTCGCGCGGTTCGGTGATTATCTCTCCGCCGCGATCAATGATCCGAAAGCCGATCTCGACAAGGACGAGCAGACGTCGCTGCTGGAAGCGTTCTTGCTGGCCTCGTCGCGCGTGACCGAGTTCTACGCCAGCGAAGGCCGCTTGATGACCGAGCACGCGCTGCTCGACGACAACGGCGACAAGCTCGGCACGCCGGCGGATTGGTTTCAAGGCGTCCGCGCGACGAAATCAGCAAAGAGCGGGGCTGCGGTTGATGGCACACGGGCCGCTCAAATGCACTTGGTGCGTAGTGCTCGTGAAGAGCAACTCTCGGCGGCTCATCGCGCACGTCGCGATGAAATTGAAATCGAGCTGGCCGCGCTGCGACAACGCAAGTCTCATCTTGCGGAAGACGAGTATCTGCGAGAAAACGAGCCATTGCTGATTGAACTGGCTCGATTGTACGAAGCCGCCGAGAAGTAAGCCGAAGCATGAGTTTTGAAGGTGCGCGTTTGTGGCTAGGCCCGAAGGGACGGCAACTCGATAGCCCAGGGCAAGCGACCAACGGGAGCGACGCCCTGGGGATGTGAAGACGAATTCTTCAAGCCCTGAAGGGCAACGCCGTTAAGGATTTTCATTCGAGGAAACGGCGCAACATGGAAGTATCCCGGAGGGATTGCAGCAATTAGCCGGTGGTTGAGCGCAGCGACACCACCGGTATTTGACGCGAATGGCTTTGCATCCCGGAGGGATGCCAGCACGCGCTTGGCTGGCATCCCT
>JBJXEX010000502.1:0-17271 GCA_046156195.1 Planctomycetaceae bacterium
CGGCTCGCGTGCGAATGAACCGACGCACGCGAGCCGCGTGCGCCACACTCTTGCCGACCGCTTGGATGCCGGCATAACATCGGCTCAACAATTTCCCGGAGGCCAATCATGGTCAAGACGATTCGCAAAGTGGGCAACAGCAATGCCCTGTTACTCGATAAACCGCTGCTCGAACTGCTTGGCCTGAAAGAAGGTGGCCAAGTGAATCTGACCGTGACCAATGGTTCGTTGGTTGTGACGCCAGTCTCTGCTAAGCATGTCGATCCAGAAAAGCTGCAAGCGTGTCTGAATCGGGTCGTTGATGAGTGGGGTGATGTCTTGGCGAGGTTAGCGAAATGAGTGGAATCGCGTTTCTCAATGCCAATGATGTCGAGACTGTCCACGCCCGCATGATCGCGGAATACGGAGGTAGTGACGGCCTGCGCGATCGCGGACTGCTCGAATCTGCGGCGGCGATGCCGTTCGCCACGTTCGGTGGGCAGTTCCTGCACGAGGGTTTGCCGACGATGGCCGCGGCGTACTTGTTTCATCTCTGCAAGAACCATCCTTTTGTGGATGGCAACAAACGAGTCGCGTTGGCTTCGGCAATCGCGTTTTTGTTGTTGAATGGACACGAACTGATCGCCACGAAATCCGAAGCGGAAGAACTCACGCTAGGTGTGGCCGACAGTTCCATTTCAAAAGAGGACGCGATCGCGTTCTTTCGGAAACATGTTCGGAAGGCGAAGCCGGCAGGCTCGCGAAATCGGACGCCGGTGAAGCCGGCCAAGCAAACAGCGACGCGGCGAAAGAAGAAAGGGTGAGCCGAACGCGCTAGCGTCGGGCGATAGACGTCAAATATCACCCACCGAAGCCCGTGGCTAGCGCCATCGGCTCACAGAATCGCCAGCGGGTTGCGCCGCTCTTCCAGTGTCCCGCGTGTCACGCCGACTCGGTTCGCCGCGTTGAGTCTCTTCCAAACATCACGGCCGGCGACCGTGCCCGACAACAGTTCGCGGTACGAATTGAGAATCAGTCGAATCTCGTCCGGCGATTCGTCCAGCAGTTCGACTCGGAAGTTGCTCACGCCGCGTGCGAGCAATTCGGGGACGGCCTCGGCTGCGCTTTGCGGGATCGCGTTGAACAGTGTGTTGCGGCAACCGACGTCGGCGGTCAGGCGGTGCTCGACGTTCAAGCGGTCTCGCAGATGCACCTCATGCCGATCACAAGGCCGCCCACAGTTTGTTGGATTCGTGCCGGGCGAGAGGACCGCGCAGAAGACACAATGCTCCATGTGGAACATCGGCATGTGTTGGTGAATGACAACTTCCAACCAGTCCGGCGGACACGCGGCGACCAGATCGAGCAATTGATCGCGATTGAGATCGTAAGAGGCGGTGACTCGCTGCGCGCCGTGTTCGATCACGAACTGAGCGGTCAGTTCGTTCGTCACGTTCAGCGAGAAGTCGGCGACGAACGGCACACCCTCGTTCGCGAAGAACCACAAGCCGCCGAGATTCCGTACGAGAATCCCATCGGCCCCGTGCTTCAACAGCGCGCGGAACAAACCGGTCTCCTCCGGCTTCTGGATGCGCGGTGTTGCCAACCAGATTTCGGCCCCGGCTTCGTGAGCGATCGTCACAGCCTCGCGGTACTCGCGGATGTCCTGAAAATCGACGGCGATCAGTCGTTCGTCGTGGCCGAGCACAGTTCGCAATTGATCGAGCGTGCGGCAGAGCAAGGTTAGGCGGCACACGTCAGAAGCAGGCGAGCGGGGCGGCGTCAGCCCCCCGGTGGTCACGTTGAGCGGAAAGACGCTAGCCACCGAAGAATCGGGATCGACGTTTTCAGGCGAATGACCGGCGGCTAGCGCCTTGCCGCTCGCCAGAGCGGCCAGTGCCGACTCGCTGGCGATGCGTCGCGTCGGCACGCGAGCGGCCGATGATTCCAACTGCCGGATCATCTCGTGCCGCAGTTCGCTCAGCACACTCAGCGGAATCATTGGTGAGCCGTCGATCGTCGCGTCGAGGTTGTGCAGTTCGTAAACCGTCTGCCCCAACCGGCCGAGTTGTGATGACAAAAAATCTTCAGTCACCGGATGCTTCCGCGCCGCTTCCAGTGGTGTTGGCGATGAGACATCACAGGCCGCTCCGTTCGTCGAGCGTCCGACAATTCGCAACGGCTGACCGACGTGTGCTTCGACTCGCAGATCGAGCGGGACTCGCCGCAATGGGTCGGCACTTGTGAACGATTTCCGCAGCCGAGCCGTCAGCTTTGGGTCGTCCGTCTTCCACAATTGCTGTCCTGGCCAGAGCCGCTCGAAATCAATCGCTCCGCGCTGGAACGCCAGCTCAACGAGTCCCGTTGAAACTGGATGATTGAGTTTCTGATCGCGCTGCCAGACTTCATAGACGCGGCCCCCTTGCTCGTCGTTGTCCGCGCGATTGCCGTCAAAGACGAGTCCATCACCCGCCGCGATCCCGCACGCCAGTTGAACCGTGACTCGACCGCGAGCCGCCGATTGCACCGTGCCGAGAAAGACGCCGCGCTTCGACGATGAGATCGCCGGGACGAGCATCTTGTGATCGTCGCCTTGCAACCAACCAGGCGAGAAGCCGCGCGAGAACGACAACTGCATCTCTTCGACGTCTTGCTTCGAGAACTCGATCGGCTGCTTCGCGAAGGCGGCGTCGATCGCGCGGCGATAATGCCGAGTCATGTTCGCGACGTACTCGGCCGTCTTCAGCCGCCCCTCGATCTTGAACGAGATCACTCCCGCGTCGATCAACTCCGGCGTCAGTTCATACGCGGCCAAGTCCTGTGGACTGAGCAAGTATTTCTGATCGCCGAGGTCCACGTCCTCGCCGTCACACACCAGCTCGTAAGGCAATCGGCAGGCTTGAGCACACTGCCCGCGATTCGCACTCCGTCCGCCGAACGACTCGCTCGTCAAACACTGTCCGGAGTACGCGACGCAGAGCGCCCCATGCACGAACGTCTCCAGCGGCATGTCGGTCTGCGAGGAGATCTTGCTGATCTGCTCCAGCGAGAGTTCGCGTGCGAGCACGACTCGCTCAACGCCCAGCTCCTTCGCGATCTGAATTCCTTCGGCGCTGGTCAGCGTCATTTGCGTTGAAGCATGAATCGGCAAGTCGGGACAGATCGCGCGAATCAACCGCGCCGCACCGAGGTCTTGCACGAGCACCGCATCGACACCGGTTTCAGCCGCGACGCGGATGACTCGTTCGACTTCCGGCAACTCGTTGGTGAAGACCAGCGTGTTGAGAGTCAGATAACCCTTCACGCCGCGTTCGTGGAGCAGCCGCATCAATTCGGGAAGTTGCTCTTCGCCGATGTTCGTCGCGCGAGCCCGCGCGTTGAAGCCGGTGTCGAGCCCGAAGTAAACGGCATCCGCCCCGTTCTCGATGGCGGCGCGAGCACACTCAATGTCACCGGCCGGAGCCAGCAATTCCGGCCGGACTCGCGCGGAAGCGGTTGAACGCGGAGAGGCAGAGTCGCAGAGTCGCGGAGAGGATTCAGTCATTCAAAGAACCGCCGCACAGGCACCGCGAAGCCTGGAAGAATGGTGGGGAATGTCAGCAGTTCGTCGGCCTGAAGGGTTCGCTCGGTTTCATCGGCGGAATAGAGGCGAGCCGTTTCCGTCTTGGGATCGAGCACACAAACCGCCGTGACGCCCGCTTCCAAGTATTCTGAAACCTTCTTGAGTATGCGGCTCCAGCGATCGTCGGGCGATCGAACTTCAACGATCAACTCCGGCACCACATCGAAATACTTGGCCGGCAGCGGACCCTTCGGCAATCGTGAGTAGCTGTAATAACTCACGTCCATGCCGCGCACGGTATCGGGATCATGTTCGGTGATGATCCCGGAGTCGTTGCAAAGCACATGACCGATATCGTGGCTCTTGACGAAGTCCTGGAAAATCCAAACGGTGTTCCCGCATATTTGCCCGTGTCTTGGCCCAGGCACGTTCATGTCAACGATCCTCCCGCGCACAAGCTCCATCGGCCGACGCGACATGGGCAACGCTCCGAACTCGTCGGCGGTCATGAGCTTTTCATCGGTGGCGACAGCAACTGCGGTCATGGCTCTGCTCCTTGCAATGCGGTCTCATGCTACCGAGGCTCGAAGGACGATTGCCAGCCGTTGCCCTTGATGTGGCGCACGCGGCTCGCGTGCGTCGGTCTCATTCCGTCGATTCACGCGAGCCGCGTGAACCACATGCGTCAGAGCGATTGGCCGATGGCGTAGATCGCGGCCGTGTCGAGCACTTGATCGTTGGACTCGAACAAGCGAGCGACGGCCGCTCGATGGATTTTCATTTTCGTGCCGCCGACGCCGATGGCTCCGTAACAGAGTTGGCCGTCGCGGTCCTTCGCCTTGTCCATGACCTCAACGCCGCCAATGCCCAGTGGTGGGACGGCGTTCAAATCGACGGCGACTTTTAGCGACTTCAAACTCGCTCGGAGTTCTGCGGAGAGCAGTTCGATACCGGCCGCTCCGGCAGCAATGATCAGCGAGACGCCGTCACACGCCTCAGCAAGTTCGGCACTCGTGCCGGTTGCGACCGGCGTCACTCGCGCGGCGGAGATGACTTTGGCAATCGCGAAACAGGTTTGCTCGGCCTTGTCTCGCGTGCGCGAGCCGACTCGGACTTCGGCTCCCTCAGCCGTGAGAATTTGAGCCGCTCGATGTCCGACGGGACCGGTGCCGGCGAGGATCAAAACATTCGCTCCGGTGAGCGGCACATGCTTGCGGCATGCCAGCACAGCGGCAGCGGCCGTTGTGTTCGAGCCGTTGGAGTCCATCATCGTCGAGACTCGCATCGGCCCGAAAAATGTCTTCTGCACCTTCGCGAGTAGCTGCTCGCCTGCGGCGACGTTGCTGCCTCCGATGAAGATGGCGGTGTTCTTCAGGTCCGGCACACCGCGCGTGAAGATCGCTCCATGAACGAGACCGACGACGTTCTCTGGCGTGACGTCGCCGTAGGAAAATAACTCATCAACTCCGGAGTCGATCGCGACGACTCGGTCAAAGACGGAGGGCTGCGGGTCGGTGTCGAGTTGAATCAGAATTTTGCGCATCGAAGTTCTGCGAAGTTGGGATGTGGAGAATGACGAATCACGAAACACCCAATGACGAAGGAATGTCGAAGCACGAATGGCGAATGATTGACGCATCGCGACAACCGAGTTTCGTTTCGTCATTCGTCAGTTCAGAAACGCAGCGACCCGGCTTCACATTGAAACCGGGTCGCGAATCAAATCGTCACTCAGCCAAGACTAGCCCGCGAAGAACGGGTGCTTGGCGGTGTCTTTCTTGGCGAGCATTTCGTCGGCGCTCGGCTCATTCTTCATCGCGCGAGCGATCGCCAGCAGCGTGGCGTCGTAGTTGTATTGGAAGATTTTCTTGTCATCGTTGGCCAGCCAGTGAATGAACACGCCGCAGACGATGACCAGCTTCTCGGCCTGGTCCTTGGGAATGACACCCTTTTCGACGCTGTCGGCGACGGCCTTGGCGACGGCGTACTGAGCCGGGCCGAACATGTGAACGGCTTGCTTGGCTCCCTTGATCGTGACCTTGGTGATCATCACGGTTGACGGCTTAACGGCGAGATTCGCGGTCAGCACGGCCAGCAGATTGCTGTGGCCAGCACTTTGGCGCGACAGAGCATTCGCGAACGCGACACCCACCGGGCCGTCCTTGTCACCGATCAACAAATCGATGTGAGCCACTTCGTTACCTTCACCGCACAGCGCTTCGCCAACGTACATCGACATGGTTGCAATTCCTTGAGTTTGCGGGGTTCCAGCACCACTCGCGGCGCGCACCCCAAACGGAAAATCCTTGCGACGTGAGACGGCAGACGCTTTCCTTCCGGCTTCCGCGTCCCTCACGGCCATCGCGAGAGGCGGGAGATGTATGCCGATTGCCTCGAAGAATCAACTAACTGGCCGAGTCCGCGAGGGGAATGCGGTTTGTGAGCCGATGGCGTTAGCCACGGGCCTCGGTGGGTGAGGTTTGCCAGCGAATCGCCCGACGCTAGCGCGTTCGGCTCACAAGGCGAGTGCCGAAAGCCGATGGCCGTTATCCTTTTTTTTGATCGTCGAAATGAAAAAGGGGATAACGGCGATCGGCTTTCGGCGATCGGCTTTCGGCCGGACAGATTGAGCGTCACCAACCCATGCAGACTCACAATCCACACCGCCTGCTGATCGTCGGTGCGAGCACTCGCGCCGCCGCCGCCAGTGCCGTGCGAGCCAGCTTCGATCCCGTCTGCGCCGACCGTTTTGGTGACGAAGACTTGCGACGCATCGCCTCGGTCATCGCCGTGGACAATGACCTGCACCGCACTCTGGAGGCCATCAAGGGATTGCCTCCCATGCCGTGGATTTACACCGGCTCGATCGAGAACGATCCGAAGTTCATCGCGTCTGTCAGCGAGCGGCATCCGTTGCTGGGCAACCCGCGCGAGGTCTTGCGAAGAGTCCGCGATCCGTTCTGGTTGGAGCGAACGCTGAACGCTCACGACTTGCCCGCCTTGAAGCATTGCCGCACGACGGATCCACCACCGACTGATGGCCGCTGGCTGCTCAAGCCGATGTGTGGCGGAGGCGGAACACGAATCGCCGTTTGGTCTGGTCAGACTCTGCCGACTTCTGAGCGATTCCACTTTCAAGAGCATCGACCGGGCACACCGATGTCTGTGCTCTTCCTCGCGTGGCCGAACGAAGTCGAACTGATCGGCGTCTGCGAGCAACTCATCGGCCCATCGGCCGGCGCACCGACCGAGTTTGGTTACGCCGGTTCCATCGGCCCGATCGCCGTGAGCGACCTAACTCGCGAACTGCTGGAACGACTCGGCGACACGCTGACGGGTGAAGCCCACCTGCGCGGCCTGTTCGGCATCGACTTTATTCTTGCCGACGACATCGCGTGGCTGGTCGAACTCAACCCGCGCTACACCGCCTCGGTCGAAGTCCTCGAACGAGCATTCGGCCGCGCGCTGCTGGCCGAACATGCAACCGCCTGTGGCCACCGTACTGAGATCATCCGCAAGCGGCCCGCAACTCACCGCATCATCGGCAAACAAATCGTCTACGCGACCAGCGACCTGACCGCTCCGCATCTCGAATCACTCTTCGAGGCAGACGGTCACACGCCAGAATCACCGCTCATCGCCGACATCCCCGCACACGGCACACGAATCTTCAACGGATGGCCCATTTGCACCGTTTTCGCCGAGTCCACGTCCATCAATGCATGCCGAACACGATTAACCGCTCTCAATCAAACCGTTCTGGATTCGATGCAATCCTAAGCCATTCTTCAAGCTGAAAGTTTCACAGGGCGTCGATTTGGGGTTGCGTAATGTTGAAGTAGATCCCATCAGATAATCGAAATCGTTCGTCGAACGATCGGTCCAGCGCTTTCACACACCACGCAATCATTGTTCGTAGTGACGCACAGGTTTGTGGATTTGAAAGCACGAGATCCAGGTCGAGTTCGCGAACGATTCGCACGCCGTGATCAATCTCTCGATATCCCGTGAAGATTCGTTTGAGGTCGTTTTTGGGATGGCGAATCAGTTCGACATCACCGTCGAAGTTTGCCAAATCCGTGCCCAGGATTCGGTTGGCAGTCGCGGCGTCAGCGAAGAAATACGCTTCGAGCATATTGACCAGAAAATGCACGGCGGCTCGTGATTTGTTTTCGCCAAGAAACGAGTCGAGTGCGTTTCGATAGCGGCGAAACACGTCTGCGACTCTTGGTGACCGGTCGCCTTCGAGGTCATCGACAAGTATTAGAAAACGATCCGGCTTGCGGAGATATTCGCGAGCCACCAACCCGATTTCTTCGTCTCGACTTGGCAGCGTTTGACCGCGTCCGACCATCTTTTGAATTCGTTTGGGCGAATCGATCGGAGACAACTGTCGTACACGGCGAATCACCTCAAAGACGCAGTCTCCCTCGGTAGTCAGGACTCGAAAGAACTGCGGCAGGAATTTTTCCTCGCCTTTGCCCGTCACCAAGAGTCCGATTCGCATAAAACGCCATTCAGAGGCGCTGCCAGTCATTGCTCGCCTCCCATCGAACCGCTTTGAGCGGCGATCGCTTCGGACATGTAGAGCGAGCCTGCCGCATATTGCTCAAGTAGGTCGCGAACCTCTTCCATTTCGGAAAGGCGAGTTACCTGAGTTCGTCCGTCAACAACCTGAGACGCCAAGACATCGCCGATCTCAAATTGGCTGAGCAACACCGGCGAATGCGTGGCGATCAAGACTTGCTTTCGCCAATTCTCAGCGGCGTCCTGGACCGCTTTTGCAAAGATCGTGAGTGCCCAGGGATGAAGGGATATTTCTGGCTCGTCAAACAAGATCACGGCTTCGCGTCCCGGTCCTTCGGAGAACAAGGCCGTCAGCAACAACAGTAACTGCAAATGACCATCGGAAACGCCAGAGGCTCGGATCTCCTTTCGCCGCATTCGCTCGCGGAAGCTGGCGTAGACAGAATTCAAACCCGTCTGCTCCAACAGCAGGCCGTCGAAGCTGGGAAACGCCTGTGTCATATAGTCCATGATCGTGTCATAGCGAGTATCGACGCTCTTACGGTCGTGGAGATTTCGGAGCACCGACCAAGCATTCTCAACGCGATCGCGTAGTCGAATCTCTGGACCACCTTCCGAGCCCTGAGTCTTGAGCTTGTGCAAGTAAAAGGATCGAGAATGAAAGAAACGGACTGAATGCAACAAGCGATCGAGCGACGCGGCCGCGGAGTCCATCTGTTGATTGAAGTCGAGATACAGGCCCAGGCTCAACTTGTCCGGCTCACGGAGATTGGCTTCCACTGTCTGGTTTATGTTCGCGTGAAAATGTTGCGCCTTGCAAGTCCCCAGACGACGTTGAATCAACACCCGATCCCCATTGACCGTCTTCAGCAATTCCGCGGCAAATGGTTCAATCCTTCCGGCTGACAGACCAAACTTTAGCTCGTAACTCAATTCGGAAATTGTCAGGCAGAGTTCGATCTGTTCCCGTTCGTCGGCTTGATCCCAAAGTATGCCGATGCCGTGATCTCGCTCGGATGTCGCCAACCCGACTCCGCGAATGGCGCAGTCGCGGAAAAACCAAATCGTGTCGAGGATTGTGGTCTTACCGGAACCATTGGGACCGAAGAACACATTGATTGGTCCGAGATTCAATTCCAATTGTGCTAGCGAGCGATAGTTCTTGACCGCCAGCTTTGTGATTCCCAGTGACATGATTCGTCTCCAGCAAGAAGCAAGTACGAGATCATCATGGCCGATGGGCCGAGTGAATCCAAAGCTCAAGAATCGAAAAAGACCGTGACACGGCGATGGCCCATGTCACGGTCTTCGGCTTTTTCGCAATCGATTGGGTCGCTTTACAGCCCTTTGCTGATGATCAGCTTGAGCAAGTCGCCGACGCGGTTGCTGTAGCCCCATTCGTTGTCGTACCAACTGATGAGCTTGAAGAAGCGATTGTTGAGCTCGATTCCCGAACCCTTGTCGTAGATCGACGACGACTTGCAGTGGATGAAGTCGCTGCTGACCACTTCGTCCTCGGTGTATTCGAGGATCCCTTTGAGATACGTCTCGCTGGCCTTCTTCATGGCGGCGGAGATTTCGGCGTAGCTGGTTTCCTTGACGGTCTTCACCGTCAGGTCGACGACGCTGACGGTCGGAGTCGGCACGCGGAACGCCATGCCGGTCAGCTTGCCCTTCACTTCCGGGATGACCTTCCCGACGGCGACCGCGGCTCCGGTGCCGCTGGGGATGATGTTCAGAGCGGCCGTGCGGCCTCCCTTCCAATCTTTCTTGCTGGGGCCATCGACGGTCTTTTGAGTCGCCGTGTAGGAATGCACGGTCGTCATCAGACCTTCTTCGATGCCGAAGCCTTCCTTGAGCAGCACATGCACGATCGGCGCGAGGCAGTTCGTCGTGCAGCTCGCGTTGGAGATGATGTTGTGCTTGGCCGGGTCGTACTTGTCGCAGTTCACGCCCATCACGACCATGAAATCCTCCCCCTTGGCGGGGGCGGTGATGATGACCTTTTTGGCTCCGGCGGCGATGTGGCCTTTGGCCTTCTCCGCTTCGGTGAACAGGCCGGTCGATTCGATGACGATGTCCACGCCCAACTGCTTCCAGGGTAGCTCGGCGGGGGACTTCGCGCTGACGACGGCGATCTCCTGGCCGTTGACGACCAGCACGTCATCTTCGCCTTTGTCCGGTGCGGACTTCTTGCTGCTGACCGTGCCGGCGAAGCGGCCTTGGGTCGAATCGTACTTCACCAGGTACGCCAGGTTGTCGGCCGGGACGATATCGCCAACAGCGACCACTTGGACCTCTTTGCCGACGATGCCTTGCTCGACCATTGCTCGAAACACCAGCCGCCCGATGCGGCCGAAACCATTGATAGCAACCTTCACCACGAGAACTTCTCCTTGGAAATAAATGATGAGACGAATGGGCGAGGTCGGGAGACCCAAACCCAAAACGGCGGGGTCGGGAGACCCGCACCGAGAGCGCGGCGGTCAAATCGGTTCGAGGATCTGCAACGTGACCGAACGGACATAGGGTTTGACCTTCGGCCGGTACGCGATCATGTGTGGCGCGGCGAGATGGGCCTGCAAGTGATCGAGGCTCTCCCAACGCTCAACGACGGTGATGACATCCGCACGGTGCTTCAGTTGGATGGGAAGGCCGCTCACGGCATCCACGGTCGGACTGTACTCGAGGCAGCCAGCTTCCGCTCGGACGGGGGCGACGATCTGACGGAACTCGCGCAAGAAGGCCTCGCGCGTACCGGGGTGCAGGTCGATGGTGGCAATGACATGAATCACGGTTGGTTCTCCGAAGACTGAAGATCGGCGGGACTTTAACCATCCTCGTCTGGATTGACGACGCCCACAGTGACTCGCCGACCATTCCAATTCGCGACGACTTGCGTACTTCCTCTGTGTCCGCTGTCGCGTCTCTGCACCGAAAATCCTTTTTGACACCACAGCGCGTTCCGGCTGAAGCCTACCGCCAGCCGCGCCGTCGAAACAACCAACTCGCCGCGACCGTCCAGGCACCGACCAATCCGGCGAGGGTCGTCAGACCAGGGGCTTTCTCCAGCGGCAGGTTTTGTTTCAGACTCAGGAACAACAGCGGCAGACTGTGGCTCTCGAATGACGCGTCCTTGAGCGATCCGAATGCCGAGAACTTCGTCGCCAGATAAAAAACGACTCCGCCGAACAGCATGTAACACAGCGAGAGGACTCCGGCCGCGCTCTGCGTGCGAGCCAGCGCGGCCATGATGGTGCCGACACTCACCAAGCCTGTGCTTGCCAGGGCGATCGTCACCCACAGCGACGGGTGAGCGATCGCTTCGGGACGGAGAATGCCGACGATCGCCACGCACGCAGTCCATCCCAACGCCAAATGGAACAGGTATCGCGACAGCAGCAGTTCCGTTGTCGAAGCCGGAGTCAGGACGAGAGCGGTCAGCGTCCCGCGTTCGCGATCCTGGCTGGCGAACGAGACCTGTAAATGGCAGCACGTCACGAACAGCACGATGATCAGCAAGATGGTCGCGACGAGTTCCTCGGTCATGAGTTCGGAGATTGAACTTTGCCTGAGCCGTTCCATGACGGCCGCGCGTGACGTTCCGGTGATCGGCTGACTGGTCACATCGAACGGTGCCATTGAACCGAAGTGCTCGGCGGTGATCGGCCAGAACCACTGCAAGTACGGCGCGATCACGTTTGGATCATTGCCGGGATACAGGCAACGGACGGTGATCTTCGGGCCTTGAGTCACCTCTTCAAACAACTCGTCGATTTCGATCGCGCAGTCGTGCGGCGGGTAGATTCGCTGATTGCTCAGCGATTTCACTTCGTCCATCGCGACGACTCGGATGCTGCGGTTGTCGGCCGCTCGTTGTCGCAGCAGTTCGGTCCACGGCGACGAGGCGGAGTACACGACCCAGCAGTGCATTTGCGGCCTTGGACCGGGACGACTGATCGCCAACAGGAACGAGATCGCGGTCAGCAGTCCCAGCAGCAACAGCGCCGACGGATTCTTGCGCAGTCGTCGAGCGTCACGGCCTACCAGAATCGCCAGCATTCGCGGTCGAGGGATCATGTATAAGCCTGCCCGGTCAGTTTGAGGAACACGTCCGCGAACTGAAACTCTTGCGAGTGCAGTCGGACACAGGACTCGTGACGAACGATATGAGCCAACCGGTCGCGCTCCGGCTGAGCATCCAGATCGAGCCGCTCGCGGAGGACTTCACCGGCCCGCTCGTATTGCACGGCGACTTGGCGTTCGGCGTGTCGCGTGACGAAGTTGGTGGGGGTGTCGCATTCGACCAACCGGCCGCGGCAGAGGATGGCCACGCGGTCGCAGATTTCTTCGACCTCGTGCATGTCATGCGTCGTGATGAAGACCGTCGTGCCGTCAGCGACGAGTTCTCGCAACATGCGTCGGACGAGGTCGGTCGAATGTGCGTCGAGGTTCGCGGTCGGCTCGTCGAGATACAGGATGCGTGGTCGATGCAGAATCTCGCGCGCGATCAGCAGCTTGCGGCGCATCCCTTTTGAGTACGCTCGCACGGGGAGGTCGGCTGCTTCGGAGAGTTCCAGTTTGGCCAGCACGCGGCTGACTTCGGACAGCGAGATGTCGTACAGCCGGGCGAAGAGTTCGAGGTTCTCGCGGCCGGAGAATTCTTCGATGTGGTTCTCGGTGTCGGGGACATAACCGAAGAGCGACTTGATCCGATCAAACTGTTGAGGCATCCGCAATCCCGCGACTTCGACTCGCCCGCCCGACGGAGCGAGGCCGCCGATCAGCACGCGGATGGTCGTGGTCTTCCCGGCTCCGTTGGGGCCGAGGAATCCGAATAACTCCCCTTCGCGAACCGACAAGCTCAGATGGTCCACGGCGACGAACCGGCCGAAGCGAACGACAAGCTGATCGAGAACGATGGCATCGGGCATGGAGTAGGCTTCGTGGTGGATGTGTTGCGCACTTTGTGGCGCGACGCTCCGCGTCGCGATTCTCGACGCGGAGCGTCGAGCCACATTGGTATTCTCGACGCGGAGCGTCGAGCCACAGTGGTTGTGGCGTCGCCGTGTTGCTTCACCCCGACGTGAACGGCGTGCGCGAATTCGCGGTTGGCTTCACGTCGCGCGCACGCCGATGGCGTAGCGATTCAACAGGGCATTGGCGAACGGTGTGCCGCAGCGATTCCGGTTGGAGATGATCTCCGTGCTCCGGCTCTGCCATCCGAGCGATGCGCCTCATTGAGATTGCCGCACGGATGGCAGGGCCGGAGCACGGAGCAGAAGAGATTTTCCGGCTGATGGGACCAAGAGCGTGTGGTGGTCGGGACTCAGGGATGTCTCCTTTTCTCAACGAATCTGCATTGCCGAACGGCCACATCGCAAAACTTGAGCTACGTTTCGAGTGAGGTCGTGCCAACCGAACGCCACCGAGGCGCGCCGGGCAACACGCAACAACGATCGATCGGAGTGTTTCATGCCTGCCCCGAATATGTCTGGTCCGCGTGGTGGTGGTCGAGGAGCGGAGTCTCCCGCTCAAGATTTTGAGGAACTGCGGCGGACGATCCACGGCAAGCTGGTCGAGAAGCTCGACCTGACACGCCTGGGAGATCTGCAAGGAGACACGCTGCGCCGCGAGATTCGGCTGGTCGTCGAACATCTCTGCGACACTGAAAATCCGTTGTTGAACCGTTCGGAACGCGAACGGTTGATCGAAGAGGTGCTTGACGAGACGTTTGGCTTCGGGCCGTTGGAGATTCTGCTGAAGGAGCAAGGGATCGCCGACATCATGATCAACGGGCCAAAGAATGTGTTCGTCGAAAAGGAAGGCCGCGTCATGCGGCATAAGGTGACGTTTCGCAACAACGATCACTTGCTGCAAATCATTGATCGAATCGTGTCGAAGGTGGGCCGCCGTGTGGACGAGACTTCGCCGATGGTCGATGCCCGCCTGCCGGACGGTTCGCGATTGAACGCGATCATCCCGCCACTGGCGCTCGATGGGCCGTCGCTGACGATTCGCCGTTTCGGGTCCAAGCCGCTGACGCTCGAAGACCTGCTGAGGTTCGGAGCGTTCACGCCGGAAATGGTCATGCTCTTGGAAGGGGCGATCAAATCGCGATTGAACGTGATCATCAGCGGCGGCACCGGTTCCGGGAAGACGACGCTGCTCAACACGCTGTCCAGCTTCATCGGATCGGACCAACGCATCATCACCATTGAAGACGCTGCCGAATTGCAGTTGCAGCAGGATCATGTGCTGCGCCTGGAAACTCGTCCGGCCAATATCGAAGGGAAGGGGTTGGTCACCGCGACCGACTTGGTCAAGAACGCTCTGCGTATGCGGCCCGACCGGATCATCATTGGCGAATGCCGTGGTCCCGAATCGCTCGACATGCTGCAAGCCATGAACACCGGCCACGAAGGCTCGATGACCACGATCCACGCCAATACGCCTCGCGATGCCGTCAGCCGTTTGGAAACCTTGATCGCGATGGGCGGCATCGACCTGCCCATCAAAGCTCTGCGTTATCAGTTCGCGGCGGCCGTCAACATGATCATTCAGGTCAATCGCCTGCAAGGGGGGCCGCGACGAGTCACCTCGATCACCGAGGTCTGCGGTATGGAACAGGATGCCATCGTCATGCAGGAGATCTTCAAGTTCGTCCAAGACGGCATCTCCGAGGAAGGGAAAGCCTTTGGCCACTTCGAGGCCACTGGCGTGCGGCCGACGTTCATGTCACGGCTGGAGCAATCCGGCATTCGGTTGCCCGCGAACTTGTTCGCGCAACGGCGACTGGGTGGGAAGTAATTTTCGATTTTCGATTTTTGATTTTCGATGGAAACGCCCGCCGTGGCGGATCGTCGCAATCGAAAATCAAAAATCAAAAATCAAAAATCGAAAGGGTTTGAGTCATGTCGGTGTGGTTGATTTCGATCGCCGCGTTTGTCTTTGTGGCGACGTTGGTCGCGGGGCTGTATCTCGTCACGCGAGACTTGGGTAAGTCGTCCGAAGAGGAGCGTCTGGAAGTCCTCACTGGCCGCCGCCGTGATGCGGCGGAAGAGGAGACGCTGATCAAAGGGGGCGATCTGCTGAAAGAGACCGCCTTCAGCGCGAATAGCTTGGTCAGTCAGATCAGCCGCAAGTTCACCGGGCTGGGGACTTACTTGGAGCAAGGGGACTGCAAAATCACCCCCGACAAGTTTCTGTGGCTGATTCTGAGCTGCATGGGTGCCGGTGCGGGTGCGGCCTGGGTGGTTCGCTGGCCCGCTCCGTTGTATCCGGTGTGTGGCTTGGTCGCGGGTTTCTTGCCGCTGCTGTGGGCCTGGTGGAAACGAGCGTCGCGATTCAAAGCATTTATGGCTCAACTACCCGACGCGATGTCGTTGATCGCTCGCGCGCTGCGCGCCGGACATAGCTTGGCGTCGGCCATGAATGTCATCGTCGAAGAAATGCCGGCTCCGATTTCCAAGGAGTTCGGCATGGCCTACGAAGAGCAAAACCTGGGCGTGCCGATTGAAAAGGCTCTGCGCAGCATGTTACGGCGGATGCCGAACCTGGACCTGAAATTCTTCGTGACGGCGGTCGCGATTCAAAAACAGTCGGGCGGCGACTTGGCGGAGATCCTCGACAAAATTGCCTACGTCATCCGCGAGCGGTTCAAGATTCTGGGGACAGTCGCGGCTCTGACTGCGGAAGGCCGGTTGAGCGGCATCGTGCTGATGGCGTTGCCGCTGGGCTTGTTCGTGGCCGTGTACTCGCTGAATCCCGACTACGTCATGTTGCTGTTCACGACCGAAGAGGGCCGCAAGATGGTCGGAGCGGCGATCTTCATGCAGCTTCTGGGCGCGGTCGTCATTAAAAAGATCGTAAATATCAAGGTGTAATGATTTTCGCTTTTCGATTTTTGATTTTCGATTGAACCGCAATTCGACACTGCACGCTGAAGCCGACCGATCCCCACCCGTTAGGGGCTGTGCCAGAACTAACTCCGAGAATTCAATGATGGGATCGGCCTCTGCGGTCTTCCAATCTCTTGCGGGGTTACCGTTGCACCGCGAGAGATTGGAAGACCGCAGAGAAAGTCTCGGAACCAAATCATGCACAGCCCCTTACCGGGTGGCCGTGGGTCAAGCTGCCGGGGTCAGCGAGAAGTGTCAGGCATTTTCAATCGAAAATCAAAAATCGAAAATCAAAAATTAGGAGTCAATCATGGACATTATGCAGATTCTTCCCTGGGCGATCTTTGGCTTCATCACCTGCTTGGTGTTATGGCTGATGTCGGTCCTGAGCAATCGGAAGTCGCGGGCGATGGAGCGGCTGGACGAGCTGCGCGACCCGACTTTGCGCGACAAGGAACGGCTCGGCAAAGAAAAGGGGGCCATGGCCTCCGCGCTGGAGAAGGCGGCTCCGTCACTGTCCCAGGCGGTCGCGCCCAAGAGCGAACTCGAACGCAATCAACTGAAACTGCGGCTGGCCAGCGCGGGCTATAACAATCCGAACGCCGCGTCGCTGTTCCTGACGATCAAAGTCATCTCGATGGGTTTTTTCTTGGTGATCGGCGGCAGCGTCGGCATGACGATGTATGGTCTCACGTTCAACGGCCTGACCGCGCTGGTTGGCGGAGCGGCTGCGGGGATGTTCCTGCCGGAAGTCGTGCTTCGCATGCAGGCTGCGGGGCGGAAGGAAAAAATCTTTCTGCAACTTCCCGACGCGCTCGACCTGCTCGTCGTGTGTATTGAAGCGGGGTTGGGTCTGGATTCCGGGATGAGACGTGTCTCCGAAGAACTGCGTGAAGGGGCTGAGGAAATCTGCGAGGAGTTCGACCGCTGCAACATGCAGCTTCAAATGGGCAAGGTCCGCCGCGAGTGCCTGCGTGAAATGGGCCTGCGCTGTGGCGTGGACGACATGCGCGCCTTGGTGGCGACACTGATCAACGCCGAACGCTTCGGTTCGTCGATCGGTCCAGCCCTCCGCCAGCAGTCCGATACGATGCGTCTGAAACGACGTCAATACGCGGAAGAACGAGCTCAAAAGACCGCGGTGCAAATGCTCTTCCCGCTGGTGCTCTTCATCTTCCCCGGCATCTTCGTGGTGCTGGTCGGCCCGGCGGCGGTGATGATGATGAAGAATTTCATCTAGCACGACAGCGCACCTTCGTAGCCGCGTTCGCCAGAACGCGGGGTGTCCAAGCCCGCGTTCTG
>JBJXEX010000503.1:0-28539 GCA_046156195.1 Planctomycetaceae bacterium
AGCCTCGGGCTTCCAACACTAACAAAGTCCGAGAAACAAAGGCCCGAGGCTAGCGCCGAAGGCTCACGGCGACACTAACCGAACGGTATTGCGGTTAAACGACTGATTCAGGGCCGCGAGCGGTATGACCGCAATGCCATCAGCTCACGAGTCGACTGGCCCTCACGCCCACGCCGATGGAGTTGGGGCTAAACATCTTTGCTACTTGGACAATTCCTTGAGCGTCTGCCGCGCGAGGTCGGCATCCAGCACCGAGAACGCAGGCTGGTGAGTCGTCGCATGGGTCAGATATTTTCGAGCCGCATCGACGTTGCCCAAGCGGTGCTGAATCATGCCAGCGTGATAATGCAGCTTGGCACTCCGCGATCCCGTTCGCAGAGCTTGCTGGCTGGCTTTCGCCGCTTCCTCGAATTGACCGTCCCGGTACAGCGCCCAAGCGAGCGCGTCGTGGCCAAAAATGTCGCGGCGGAAGGTCAGATCGATTCGAGCCAGTTCGACAGCCTTCTTGGGTTGCAGTCCGCGTTCCGAATAAAACAACGAGAGTTCGCGGGAGTATTCGGCGGGCGTCGCTCCCGATTCGAGGATGGTTTTTTCGGCGGTGGCGTAGGCCGCTTTGGCTTGGTCGGCCTGGCCCAGCTTCGTGTAAATATCTCCCACCGCCATGTGAAAGAGCGGGTCGGGGCAAAGAGCAATCGTTTTGGCGTAGAGCTTCAGCGCTTCGTCCAGTCGTCCCTGAGCCGCGCGGGCCTCGGCGAGTCCAGACATCGCCAGGAAATAACCGGGCAGACGTTTGACTGCATCCTCGAATTCCGCGACGGCTGGTTCGACTTGGCCCATCTCCAGCAACTGATGACCGAGCCGCAGTTGATACCACACCATTCCGGGAGTGCGGTGATCGCCGCGGCCTTCCAGAGTTACCGGGATGCACTGCTTGACCAGTTTCAATGCCTCGTCGTCTCGGCCATGCAACTCCGCGAAGTGTGCTTGGCGAATCCAGAGTCCAGTCACCGATCCCTTGATTCGCTTGGTAAGTTCCTCCAGCGATTTCCCCGCCGCCACGTCATCTCCCAGTCCCATTTGTGCGTCATGGATCGAACCCAGCGCGTCCAGCTCATCAGGCTGTTCGGCATACACCTCTTCCGCAAGCTTCAAACCTGCCGCGAATTGGTGCCGAAAGCAAAGCACACCGGACATTGACAGGCGCGCGGCCGGATCCTTCGGATTGATCTCCAGTGCCTTCTTCAGCGACTCCTCGGCGAGAGCGTAGCATTCTTCGGCACCGGTCTCGCGGGCCTTTCGCGCGTACCGCTGAGCCAACTGGACCAGATAAGTCGGGTCTTTGGGCTGGCCCTTCACACGCCTCAAAAAGAACTCAATGGGACGCTCGTAGTCTGGCATCTCGTTGGCGTAGATCGCCTCCTTCTCATCCTGCGCACACAATGATTGTGCGACAAACCACGGTCCCATCACACCGCCCACGAGCAACACCAAGCCACACCACCAAAGTCGTCGAGATCCTGAAGCATTCACAGTGTTGACTCCTCGAATAAAGTAACTCGTGCCCACGCAGTATCCAGGAAAGAAATTTCAGAGACACTCAATGCAAAAGACGAGCGGGGCTGCGTCATACCCCGGGGCGTCCATCGCCGTACCGAGGGGCTGGCACTGCCCCGCTCGCCAAATCGTCAAACCTAAACTCAAACGCTCCAGGAATCTTTCTTCAATAAGTCACTCTGATCACAGCCGTCCGCGACTCAAGTCACAAAGCGAAACTTCAGACATCGGACGGGTGCGACAATACCGATCCCGAAAATCAATTCGGGGTTGCGGCATACGGGAACCGATTGCGAAACGGCTTGTTGTTCGCCGGAACACCATCTGTGGTCACGCCGCCATTCGTCACCAAGCCGAGTTCAAAGTCGATCACATCCTCCTGCAATTGGCGACCGTTCAGATCACCAATAAAACCAGCACTACTGTTGACATTAAATGTCAGCACATCGGGGAGCAGGGCATCCGCTAGGCCAGCGACGTTCGCCTCTGGGGTTCCGAACAAACCGAGTGACCGGCGCGCTTCTGCACCCCAAACCGCTCGATCATTGACTGGCAGAGTCAAATTAAACTGCTCCTTAAAATTCGGCGCAACAGGCGCGTCCGGATTGGTCGTACCAGGGAACGGGCCGATGAACGGGTTTGGTCGAATCAAGACTGTGTTGACGGTTGGAATCGCGGTGCGGTCAATTTGCACGCCAGCCGCGTTCAATGTGCGACTCCAGACCGTGATCACATTGCTGCCCCCACCGGTGAGACTCGCTGACGGCACTTCGACCATAGCAATGCCGGTGTTGAAACCGCTGGTTCCACTCGCGAGGCCGTCCACGTCACCAAAGAAGTCGAACTGCAGACCATCATTGAGTCCGCGAGCTGGATTTCCCCCTGCGCCATCGGCATCGAAGCGCCGGAAGCCGTTGAAGTCGAAGAAGAATGGGTCATCAAACACATCCGCTCGCGCTTGTCCGCCACCACGGATCGCAATGTTCGAGCCAGTTTGGCCGCGCGCGATCAGTTCCGAACGATTCGTAATATGGTTCCTTCGTGTGACGCGAACCTCCTGTCGGCCGGCTCGCGGAGCCGTGAACTTGAAACTAAACGTGATCTCTGGACGCAACAGCGACGTATCACTGCCGTTGTTGATAACCAGTTCGTAAGAACCCAACGAACTGAAGAACGCCGTCTCACCTGGAGCCAGCAACGGATTCACGGTCACCATCATGACGGTGTTGTTCGGATTCGACGGTGACCGAAAGACGTAAACGTCGTTTAGGTCGAGAGCACGGAGCTCTGGATTGGAATTGAACGGGGTGAGTGTCAAGTTTGGGGAATCACGGTGATCGGCGGCAGGAGACACACCCGCGACGAGCGCGGTCAACATGACCGCTGACAACAAACTCAGATTGATGAAGCGACTTCGTAGCATAATCTGCGACCTCCTAGAAATGAGTGAGTTAGAAACCGCCGCTGGTCGACGGCGAACCGAAGACTTGTCGAATTGGTGCCAGCCTGACAAAAAACTCACGCTGGCGAGCTATCTGCGGCTGACTTACGCGTCGTTGATCCAATTAGCCAGATTGGTAAAGAGGAATTCCTCGTCGACCTCGCCTTCGACAGCGCCGGGGAATTCATCATTTTCATTCACGTCGGCTCCGTCGCCCGATCCGCCAGCGAGCGTGTCGATACCGGTGCCGCCGGTCACCACATCATCGCCACCGAACCCTGCAATCGCATCGTTGTCGGCACCGCCATCGAGCATGTCGTCGTCGTCGCCACCATTCATTAGATCGTTGCCGGCACCGCCGCTGATGATATCTTCGCCAGCGTTGCCGTTGAGCACATCCGCTCCGGAATTTCCGGTCAACACATCATCGCCGTCGCCGCCTTGCAGCGTGTCGGCTCCACGGCCACCGATGAGCGAATCGTCGCCCGCGTCGCCGAAGGCAAACACCGGGATGTTGGTTGCCGCCGCGTCGAGAGTGTCGTTGCCTTCGCCGCCACCAAAGTTGATGTCGCTAGGCCGCTCGGTTCCACCACTCAAAGCGACGGTGAGCGAGTCCGCTCCACCACCTTCGGCCGCTCCGCCATCTCTGCCGTCCGCTTCCACGGACACAGACTCGACGTTGTTGAAATTGATCGTGAACGCCACCAAGTTGGTGCGAGTCAAACGTGTCCCGGAGCCGTTGGAAATGAGGCGGAAGACATCTCCGTCTGCGTCACTGCCGAAGACCTGCAGCGCGTCCTCACCTTGGCCACCGCTGATCGCGTCGCTGCCGTCGCCGTTGACCCACTCGAAGTCATCGTTGCCGACGCCACCGACGAGTTGATCGTTCCCGATGCCACCAGTCAGCGAATCGTTATCCGCTTCACCATTCAGGCTATCAACACCACCGAGACCAGAGATCGTGTCGTTGCCTGCGCCACCAAAGATGGTGTCGTTAAATGGCGAACCAATAAGTTCGTCCAACCCGCCGCCACCTCGCAACACAACCGAGACGGCCGAAGCCGAAGCGTCGATCACGTTACTGCTATCGCCACCAGTCAACTCCACCCGTTCGAGCGCCGCGATGGTGTCCGAGCCAATTCCAGCGAGAGTTCCGGGTGTCAGCGCGAAGTCCGCGTCCTTGGTCTCGGCAAGCACATCGTTCCCATCTCCGCCATCGACCGCGTCGTTGCCTTCGCCGCCAACCAGAAGATCGGCCCCTTCCTGCCCAAACAATTGATCATTGCCAGTGCCGGCGCGAATCGTGTCGTCGCCAGTTCCGCCGAACAACACGACGCCTTGCGTGACAAGTGTTGCGTCGATCGTGTCACGTCCCTCGCCCCCGTCCACACTCAGGTTGAAACCGACCACATTCGATTGATTCGCAATAATGAATGTGTCGTTGCCAGAGAATCCATCCAACAGCAAGTCACCGCTGAAGAGATCGTCGAGCGCGCGAACATTGACGGTGTCATTTCCGCCTCCGCCGTCGATTGTCAGTGAACCACCCACGGCGTGAACGAACGTCAAAGCCGGACCACCCGCAAGCGAGGTCAATTTCAAAATGCGGTCATCCAAAGCCATCGTGTCGTCGGCCAAGTTAATCTGATCACTGCCATTCGCAAAGAAGACCGTGCGCGCGGTCGCGGAACTGGTGTCAGAGATCGCTTCCAGTGCCGAGAACCGGATGGTGCGAAGATCGACTTGAGCCGAGCCGTTTCGAGTGCTGTCAAAACCATAGATCGCGGTCTCAACTGCCCCAGCAATCACCAACTGGTCGATCGCTGTGCCACTCCCGGCATTGAACTGCACGCCGTTAAAGGGGACCGGCGAACCAAGCAGCTCATCATGGTTGACCGTTAAAATATCCGCGTCACGGGAGCCTTCGATTTGCAGCACTGCCGACTCATCCGCTCCCGCGAACAGCGTGATGCCGTTCACGAAGAACTCGGTTTCCGGGCCGTCCGCAGTATCCACCAAGCTGAGCACGAATTGGTCGGCCATTCCGTTATTGGCATCGGACCCAGCACTCACGACGACCACATCGTTGCCGTCTTCGCCATCAACCGTGAGTACCCGGAGCGCTTCGAGATTCACACCCGTGAGATTCGTGGTATCGACTCCGCTACCGCCGAGCACCGTCACACTATCCAGTCCGCTGTTGGCGGTATTGCCGATGCGGATCGTGTCATCGCCGCCGCCCGTGGAGATCACCAAGTCTTCGACGGTGCCCACGTTCAACGTGAACCCAGTCAAGCTGGTCCGACGGACGGACAACCGGCTGCCACTCGCCATGACGGTGAAAGAATCCCCGCCCGTTGTTGAACCGTTGACCGCTAACCGATCCTGTCCCGCGCCGCCGTCAATCGAATCCGAGCCATCGCCATTGTTCCAGACAATCGTGTCGCCGATCCCTGATCCGATGATCGTGTCGTTGCCTGCGCCGCCGACGATCGAGACCAAGTCGAGTTCAAGGAAGGCGGCTTCGGTCACACCCGACAGATTGATGCGGTTCGCGCCGGTGCCACCTTGAACGATCAAGGAATCAACATTCGCTGCCGGTGTGGCCGTGGCCATACCGTTGACCACCACATTCCCCGCGCTCGCAGTGACGGTAATCATTTCCGCCGCCGAAGTGGCTGTGATCGTGAGCGTGCCACTCGCGAATGTCGTCGTGACAGGAACGATCCTTTGTTCGAGCATTTCCGCCGGGGCGTGCCCGCGGCGTTTGGTGGAGTGATTTCTTTTCGAGCGGTTCCACCACTGCGCAACTGTTGGCTTTTTCATCAGAAACTCCAAATCCATTTTCGGCGTTCAGAAAGCGGCTCATTCAAAGTCGCAGCATTTCGCTTCCACTTTGGCAGTTGCCTCGGAAGCTAGAATGGCCAACGCGGCGGACTCTGATTGCGAATCGAATTAAAATCAAGCGAGACTTTTGGAAATTGTTTCTGGAGTGCGGCAATGAGTTTTAGAGAGTGGAAGGAAGATCTCGCCGAGATAGCTCACACAGAATGGTGGCGAAGACCAAAGAATCTGATTCACCATCCGGGCAAGGTTTCTGTTGATTTCATAATATGGAGTAATGCGAATTCTCCCGCCGTTAGGACACGCAGCGTTAGGACAAGCGTGAAAAAATTAGTTTGTTGAGTAGTGATGCTCGCGACTAAACCTCGCGCGGTCTCGAGTGAGTCGTTTAACCGCAAGCCGGAGGTATAGCTCTTCATCGTCTTCACGATCCGCGCAAGCCGGATGAGGCCGATTCGATAACAGGAGGTTCGCTCATGTGGTTGCCTTTGATCGTGGTGCTGATGTGCGGCGGGGACGATCTGGTTGATCCGGGTCGAATTTCTCGGCCGAGCGAGCGGGGCATGACTCAGTTAAAACAACTGGTCGAGCTGGGGGTGAATGGCGGAGCCATCACGTTCTTGCCGCGGACGAAAAGCGGCCCGTCTCGGCTCGGCATCAAGGATCAGAAGAAGCTCGACGCGCTGCTGATCGATCATCAGGAATTGCTGACCCGCGACTTGTGCGAAACATTGATCGCCACCAGTTTCACGATGGATCAGTCGGTGCTGCTTGAGGCGGTCGCACAAACTCGCAAAGAATCGCGGCTGCTGGCGTTCGCCGCGCGAGCGCGAGCCGCATCGCTGGCCGCCGAGGGGAATGCGCCGGCGGCGCTTAAGGCGTATGAAGACGCGGCCACGCGGTTCGAGCGATTGCCCGCGCCGGGTTGGCAGCGAGTCACACTTCTGTCTTGGGCCGTCGTGCTGTCCGAGCAAGGCGATTCGCAAGAGGCGCTCCAGCGGCAACGGCAAGCTCTGCAATTGGTGCATAACTCGGCAGCGGATACCGAGGAGATCGGCGACATCCAGCGGGCGATGTCCGGGAGTCTGCAACGACTTGGACGGGATCAAGAGGCTTTGAAGACCTTGCAACTGGCGCTCGCGGCTTACGACCGCAGCGAAGCTCCGCTGTTCGAGAAGGTGGCGCGCACGCATCGCGAAATCGGCAGCATTGAGTTACGTCTGGGGAACTCGAAGGCGGCGATCACGCATTACGAAACCGCGCTGAGCGAGGTGCGTCAGATCGAGAACGAAGCCGCGCGACAACTCGCGATCGCCAAAGCCACGAACGATCTCGGCTGGCTGCGGCAATCGTTGGGACAACGATCCGAGGCGCGGCAGCACTACGAACAGGCGTTGGACCAGTTTCAGAAACTGAAACCGCCGCCACTCGATCTGATCGCGACGGTCAAATTCAGTCTGGGAGGTCTACTGTTCGAGATGGGCGAGCGTCACGCGGGATTGGACTTGGTGCTGGCCTCGGTCAATGCGCGGCGAGATCTTTACGGCGATCGTCATGAGGATGTCGTGGACGCTCATCAGCAATTGGGGACGCTGTTGCAGCGCATCCGCGACTACCGCGAGGCACGTCGCAACTTCGACGAGGCGAAACGCATCGCCGAATTGCTGTTCGGTCCCAATCACGCGCGAGTCGCCGAAGTCTGGGGACGCTTGGCCGATCTTGCTCGCGAGCAGAACGACTATCCGCGGATGCTGGCCGCCGCGTCACAGCGACTGCGAATCCTCCGCGAGGCCCAGTCGTCCGTCGATGAGTTGGCTGATGCTGTCCACGAGGTCGGCGCGGCTCAGTACCAGTTGGGTCAGTTCTCCGCCGCGGTGGCCTCGTTCACGAACGCGCGCGATCTGTGGCAGCAGAAATTCGGGCCTCAACACCTGCAAGTCGCGCGAGCCTGGAAGAGCCTGGCTCTTGCCTTGGCTAAAGTTGGGAGCGAACTGGCCGCGATCCAAGCTCACGAGACGGCGCTGAAGATTCGCTCACAGGCGATGCCGCCGGACGAGTTGGCTGTGATCGACAGCGGCAATGGACTCGGTTCGTTCTTTTACGATCGCGGCGATTACCAGAAGGCGGCGGAGTTTCATCAAGACGCTCTGGACCTGTTGCGAGGATTGCCCCAAGCGACCGCGCTCAACAAGGTCTCGACGTTGAACAATCTGGCGATGTGTCACTACGGCCTGCGGCAATGGACGAAGGCGGTCGAGTTGTTTGACGAGGCTCTGGAAGAGTTGCGGCTGCAACCCAAGTCGAAAGCTCCGGGCGAAGAATCTCCCGAAGCGCTCTACGGCTTCGACCCGTTCAATCTGTTGCCGTCACGTCTGACGGTTCAAGTCCTGTTGCAGCGAGGCATGGCGTTGCAGCATTTGGCTCTGCAATCGACCGAGTACAAGCCTTGGTCGCAAGCCAGCTTTTCTTACACGGCGGCGGCGGTCGCTCTGGAACAATGGCGGATCGGCGCACTGGAAACGGAAGCCTCGCGACTTACGTCGGGGACGGACCTCGGCGACATCTTTCCGTTGCAGATCGGCGTCCAAATGGAAGTGCTGCGGCGCTGGCCCACCCAGGGCAAACGGGCTGAGTACTCGCGCGAGATGATTCTGAAAGTGGCCGACATCAGCGTGGCTCGGAACTTTCTGCGGAGTTGGACTCGCAGCCAAGCCGGGACGCTGAGCGGTTTGTCGCCCGTCTTGCGCGAACGGCAGGATCGTCTGAGCGGCCGACTGCGATCGCTGGATCAGCAATTGGCCGAGCAACAAGCACAGCCAGCGAACAAGCGCGACTTCGATCGCATCGCCCAAATCATGGGAGAGAAGAGTCGCACCTCGGCCGCACAACGTGAGTGGGAAGCCGAGGTCCGCCAGCAGTCGCCGCGCTATTTTGAGCTTCAGTTTCCGAGACCGGTTTCCTTGGAAGAAGCGCGAGACTGTCTGAAGCCCGATGAGGTCGCGCTGCTGTACGTCGTCGGACAAGCGGCTTCCTATCTGGTGCTCGTTGACCCTCATGCCACCGATCCCGAACAGACCGTGACGACAGTGAAACTCCCCTCCGCGTCCGTGTTGTCCGAACTGGTCGCGGCTGTGACCGACCTCGGAATGCTCAGCGCGCCGGTCAGCGAAGACTCGGTGTTGCGCGAAGGGTATGACGTCTTGATCGCTCCGATCGCCGACCGCATCGCGGGACGGAAACTCGTCGTCATCCCCAGCGGATCGCTGGTGCGAGTCCCGTTTGAAGCGCTGGTGGCCGACTTCGACACCAACACGGATCGTCCTCTCTTCCTGATCGAACGGCACCAAGTCCGTTATGCCCCGTCGCTGGGTAGCTTGCGACACTTGCGCGAATGGCAAAGGACTCGCCCGCGGCCGACCTCACCGTTGGTCGCGGTGGGAGATCCCGTTTATCCCGAATCGGATGCCAAGACTCTGCCGCGCTTGATCCATAGCGGCGACGAAGTTCGCGAGATCGGACGGATCTTGCAGGCTCCCGGCCACGCCCTGTTGCTCCGCGAGGACGCCGACAAGGCGCACCTGCAATCTCTGTCGGACAACGGAGCATTAGCCGCCGCGCGATACGTTCACTTCGCCACTCATGGGCTGCTGGAGAATTCGGAGGGGCAGACTCCCAGCCTCGTCCTGAGTCACCGGCAACGCGCCTCCGCAGAGGGGTACTTGCAGCTCAATGAGATTGCGCAGTTGCGACTCAACGCGGACCTCGTCGTGCTGAGCGCCTGCCACACCGGCGACGGACAACACTTCGAGGGCGAAGGACTGCACGGACTGGCGCGATCCTTCTTGATCGCTGGCAGCGGCGCGGTCGTCTGTAGATTGTGGAGCCTCAACGATGCGACGACCCCGGAATTCATGAGCGACTTCTTCCGCGAACTCCAGGAGAGCGATCCGCCCGACGCGATGGCGGCGCTGCAACGAGTCAAGCTGAAGCAAATTCAGCGGCGGCAACCACCGGCGAGTTGGGCCGCTTGTCTGCTGATTGGCCAAGGCCGGCCGTAAGTTCGAACCCTGGTTTAACCGCCACGCCATCGGCGTGCGCGCGAACGTCAGTGGTGGTTCCACGTCGCGCCCACGCCGTTGGCGTTGGGGTTAAACATCGCGGCTTCGCCGCAATCAAATGTAGGACAGGATTGTCCGTCCTACGGGAAATTGATGCAGCTTTGCTGAGCGGAGCGGATTCCGCTCACGTTGCGAGGATTTGGCGGACTCTGCCAGCGCGACCGCCTCTGCCGATTGTGTCTGATCGCGGAATCAGTCAGGGGGACTCCAGAGAACATTCGCCTTCTGAAGCGTAACCGCGCTCTCCGCGCCAAGATGGCCACTCCGTTTGACCGACCTAACTGGGGTCGGATTGTCTCGTTCAATTCGGTCGCGCCGGGACTGCGGAGTCACCGCGATCGGGAAGGTTTGCCTCCCCGTCATCTTCATCAGGAGTCGCCACCACGATGAAACCGCTTCGATCTTGGGCTCAAGTCGGACTGCTGCTGGCCATCTCGACCTGGACGGCGCTGAATCCGGCGCATTCGGACGACCCCGCTCAGCCGCGAACGGACAGTGCTCGTCGAGCCGCCGTCAGTCCCGACGTCGTGGTCGAAGAGGAATTGTCGGCGGAGTCCGAGGCGCTGTCGCCCGTCCCGGAGACGTCACTTCCGACCACCACCGTGATGCCCCCCACCGGCGAGTCGCTTGCGCCCAAGCCGCAGACTCCGATGGACATCGACGCGCAGTTCGAGACACCGATCGAGGTCAATCCGCAAACGGCGAAGGCTGCCGATCGCTCGAACGCGTCCAGCCCGATGGCCACTCCCGCGCCGCAACCGGCCCCGACTCAGGCTCCGACGCCGACGCCGGCACCCGCTGTCGTGGCACCCATCGACCCGTTGGTGAAACTGGCCACCGACGCCGTCGAGATTTCCAGCCGACGCTATCTCACCGCCGACCTGCACACCCCCTGGCAAGTCATTCACGGACTGCTTGCCTATCGGCAGGATTTCCAACTCAAGACGCAGGACGGCCGCAAGGTCAATGCGTTGGAGTGGGCTTCCAGCGGCGTCACCTTCCGAGGTGAGTCGCTGTTTCAGAAGACTCAGTTCGGTGGCCGAGCACACCCCTTCATTCAGGCTTACTGGTTCGAGGGGCATCCCACTCAGTTCATGGCCTATCTGACCATGTGCCGCTTGCCGGTCACTCACGGATTCAAAACCGCGGCCGGCGAAGTCGTCACCGTTCAGGACATCATCAACAACGCCAAGATGGACGTCACTCGCGACCACAACGTCGAGCAAACCTGGACGCTGTGGGCACTGGCTCATTACCTCGAACCGTCGGCTCAATGGGTCAATAAGTACGGCGAGCAATGGAGCATGGAAGAGTTGGTCCGGCTGGAGTTGCGAAACACCATCTATGACGGCCCGTGCGGCGGAACTCACAGCCTGTTTGCGACCGCCTATGCTCGCAACGCCTACTTGCAAACCAGGCAACCGTTGCGCGGCACCTGGATGGAAGCCGATCAGAAGATCCAACGCTTCATCGCCGAGGCCAAGGCACTGCAAAATCCCGACGGCAGTTTCTCGATCTACTTCTTCAAAGGACGTGGAGCCAGCAACGACTTCAACACTCGAATCACCAGCTCCGGCCACATGATCGAATGGCTGATGGTGGCTCTGCCGCAGTCCCGCTTGTCCGAACCGTGGGTTCAAAACGGGATTCGCTGCCTCGCTCAAGACCTGATCGACAACCGGCAGGTGAATGCCGAGTGTGGCCCGCTGTATCACGCGGTGGATGGCTTGCAGATCTATCGTGAGCGGATGCAGATCGCGGCGCGAGTCGCTCAACGAACCACCAGCGAGACCTCGGCGATCCCCAACGGTTGGAGAGCCACTGCCCCCAACGGACAGTGGCCCAAGACGCTCGTCAACAGTGGCCGGCAAGAAGACTCGAACCGCGCGACCACCGAGATCCAACCCAAAGCGATCCTGACTCCCAACAAAGTCAGCTCTTCGCAATTCAGTATGGAGACCGTCATCCGCAAACGCCGTCCCGCCGTGATCGCCGAACAGCCCTCGAACACTCAAAAGCAGTAGCAGGCACATGGAATGTGCCTCCTACGTTCTTGCGAATTACTTCTTCGGCTTCGCTTCGTCGTGACCGTGGTCATGCTCGTGCTTGATCGCGGCGGTGAATTCCTTGCCGCCCAAAGTGACCTTGAACTTGCCGGCGATCTTCGGGTCATGATGAAACGCCTCGAACAACTCCGGGCTGGTGATCTCGAAGCGTGAGGACTTCCCTTCGGCCTCACCGTCCAGCGGCGCGGCGGAGAGACCGTGCGCGACCGGAGCCTCCTTGCCGGGCATCTCTAAGGACAGCTCTTTGGCCTTGATGGCGACGGCCGTTTTCGCGTCCGGTCCCAGCAGGTAGAGCGTGATCTTGTTCGCGTCTTCGTCGAAGACTGCCTCGGCGTGAAACTCTTCGTCCCCCAGTTCGATCAGATCACCGTGGTGGGGGCCGTGCGCTTCGCCGTGATCGTGGCTGTGAGCGTGTCCGTGCTCAGCGTCGGGAGCCTTGTCCTTCTCCTTATTGAAGGGGCGATAGTCCCCCCCTTGTTCTCCACCGCAGCCGGCCAAGCCCGACAGTCCCAGCATCACCGCCGCCGACAACAACCACATTTGCGTTTGCGTGCGCATCTCCATTCGCCTTTCGATTCAGAGGATTTGATCGTCGATCCGACCCGTTTGGTCCCGTTCGACGGGCGGGATTATGGGGCTTGAACAGAACGGAGCAAGGCGCGTCGCCGCGCTCGCCAGTGCGCGAGCTGTGGGCCGCCCGCCTTCTGGCGAACGCGGCTCCAGTCGATAAAGTCCTGCCGCTTGCCATCTCCGCTTGGCTCAGAGGTTCTGATGCCCGACGACGATTTCTCACAATTCCTGATCGCCTTACTCAACGGCGAGCGTGTGCTTGTGCCGAACTTGGCGGAGATCGGTGAGAGCGAACTGGCGGAGGCGACACGGACGCTGACAGAGTTTGAGCGGCGCTATCGAACAGCATTGCCGAGTACAGCACCCGTCTTCGCCGTCGAGGTGGCCGTGTGGGGCGCGCAGAAGTTTTATCGCGCGTGTCAGTGTCTGGTGTTTCGCGATGTCAGCGTGCAGGCCATTGAGGCGGAGTTGGATCCGATCTGTCCGATCCCAGCAGCACCGGCAAGCTTGGCTTATAGCGTGGATCTCACCTGGCGATTCTTGCCCGATCTGTTGAGGCTCACGGGTGGCATTGCGGCGGATGATCCGTTAGTCACTTGGCTGCGTCACTGGGCAGCGGCGTGGCCGTTGTCGTCAGTGGGGATCACGGCGGTTGGGGATGTCGAGGTCTCCGGTTTGATGGGCGATGACTGTCTGCGATTGGTGTATGTCGATCGGATCATTTCGCGGCGGGACGTGTCGCGATTGAATGATTCGCGCGTGCGTGACGCGGTGCGTGAGGCGATTGGTGCGTTTCCAGAATTGGCTCCTGAGATGGTGGAAGGCTGCAAAGCATGATTGATGTCGAGACTCAAACGACTTTGGATTTGGCCAAGCGGCTGACCACGGAAGTGCTCGCTCCGTTGAAAGGAGCGTTTGTCGGTAAGGACGAGATCGTCGATCTGCTGGGAGTGGCGTTGGTCGGAGGCGAGAACCTGTTCATTCTCGGCCCACCGGGGACGGCGAAGAGCGCCATCGTGCAAGAGCTGTCGCGGCGGATCGACGGCCGAGTGTTCGATTACTTGCTGACTCGCTTCACCGAACCGAACGAACTCTTCGGCCCGTTCGACATTCGCAAACTACGCGAGGGTGAACTGGTCACGAACACCGAGGGGATGTTGCCGGAGGCGTCGTTCGTGTTTCTCGATGAGTTGCTCAATGCGAACAGTGCGATTCTCAACAGCCTGTTGATGGTGCTCAACGAGCGCATCTTTCGGCGTGGCCGCGAGACTCGGTCGTTGCCCACGCTGATGGTGGTCGGTGCCAGTAACCGCCTGCCGGAAGACGACGCACTGGGAGCACTCTTCGATCGCTTCTTGTTGCGAGTCCGCTGCGACAACGTCCCCAGTGAGCGGCTCGCCGATGTGCTGACGGCCGGTTGGCAATTGGAAACCGCTCGTCAACGGGGAACGGTATCGACGTCGAATCCTCCGCTGCCGCTGCTGCACGTCGAGGACATTCGCCGCGTGCAGGCGTTGCTCTGCCGAGTGGACTTGAGCGACGTCCGCACGGCCGCCGTCGAGCTGGTGCAGCGACTGCGACATGCCGGGATCACGGTCTCCGATCGCCGCGCGGTCAAGCTGCAACGGTTGATGGCGGCCAGCGCACTGCTCTGCGGACGACTGCAAGCGATCCCGTCGGACCTGTGGGTCTTCCGCTACATCTGGGACACCGAAGAGCAACGCGAAGTGCTGGCCACGATCGTCAACGAACGGCTGAGCAAGTCCGGTCCCGACTCGTCCGCCGATCATCCGCGAGCCATGTCGGACGAGCGGCCCGATCCTGAAAGTCTCGCCCGCGATTTCGACCGCATCGCCGAGCAACTTGCTCAGCCCGACTTGTCCGCTCACGAGAAATCTTATTTGCGAGACCGCTTGGGCCTGTTATCCGGCCGCTGCCAGTGGGTGGCCGATTCGCAGGCGCGAGCGTTCCTGCAAGACAAGCTCGCGAAGTTATGGCCAACATCAACGTAGCGATGACGGCTACGTTGAGCCCGACCAGGCCGGGGTCAGGCACTTCGGAAATTCGGAATTGGCCGGGGCCAATTCCGAAATTCCGAAATGCCAGACCCCTGAGCGATCCCCGAGCGGTAGGAACCCTATGACAACTCCTTGGACGATTCGATTGCCGACAGCGCAGGGCGGGTTGTTGAGCCGGCTGTTTCACTTGCCGGGACTTCGTGTTTGCGAAGTTGCCGACAGCGTGTGGGTGCGCGGCGATACGCTCGATGAAGCGAGCGATCTGACTCTGCGTGGCATCGCTGTGGCCGACTTCTTTTGGATCGAACCGGACGGCGAGCAACTTCGTGAGCGTGCGGCGCGCGTCCCCACGTCACGCTTGCCTCAAGCCAATTGGCAGCCGCTGCGACAGCTCTTCCAACCGCAGCGTCCGGCGTCGGTTTGGCCGGGCGAGTTGTCGGAGTCTGTGCCGCGCGTCGGATTGGAGTTGCTGCCGTCGCTCGACGTGACCGAGCCGAATGTGTTGCTCACGACGAGGACCGCGTGGACCGAGTATGCCGTGACGGCTCCGCAAGTCCGGCTCGATCGTTGGCGATTCGCCTTGGCGTCGGACGATCGCGCGTTGATTCGTGGTCAGCCGCTCCCTCCGTTGTTGGGCGAACGATTCGTCGAGTGTGACGGGGTTGCCGTGCTCGCCGGTTGGGCGTGGACTCCGGCAGTGGATGTCGTGGTGGTCCGGGATCTATTCGGCCTCGGCCCGAACGATGTCGCGTTATGGTGGCCGAACAACTGTAGCCACACTCGCCAGAGTGCGGGCGTCGATGCGAACGATGTTTGCGAGACCGTGCGCGGCGAACAGTTCGTGGCGGCGACTCGGTCAAATGTGCGAGCCTGCCAGGAGGTCAGCAGTGACCCGCGCGACGATGAATGAGTTTTCGTTACTCCGAAGGAGTCTTGTCTCATCGCCCAGAGCTTGAGGCGGCGATGCCGCAACCAAAACAAACCTGTCACCGTTTGCAGGACAGAGACTCAATTATGCTGACCTCTGAGGAAACCGCCGTTCGCAACTATCTGGCACCGCCTCGCGAGTCACCCTGGAGTTGGCGCGAGGGTGGTGAACTGATTGCCTGGAATGACGGGCCGACGATCGCGTTTCGTTTTGAGATCGAGGCGGTGCTGGGGCGACTGGCTCCGCATGGTCTGCCGCCGTTTGGAGCGGTGCTGTGGTTGCTGGCGGCGTGTCGCGACGGCGAAGCGGGGCTGCAAGCAATGTCCGAATTGCAATCGCAATACGAGACGCTCCAGCGGACTCTGATTTCGACCGTGATGGAGGATGAGTTTGAATTCGACTGCCTCTTTCAGATCACGCGGTTGCCGGCCGAGCTGCGCGGCTCGTTGGACGCGAAGGTCACTCTGGCCGAACTGGTCTTCGAGGAATGCAGTTCGCGCACGACGCGCGAGGTTGCGGTGAAGATCGTGGCGGGCCTGTCGCACGGGTTGTCGCAGCAGATCGTCGGCACGCGCCAGGATGAGACGCGGACGCGGCAACACCTGTTTTTCGAGCTGAAGGCGTTGCGGAACGGATTGCTCCGCGTCACCCCGGAAGCGTTGAGGAATCGGCGTCGCACGGGCCTGGATCAAACGGTCTTGCTGACCAAGATCGATCTCCCCTCGTTGCCGAGCGTGCGGGACTTGCTGGCGACCTTGCGTGACGATGCGGAGTTGTCTGGCCTTGCGCGGTTGGCTCAGCAGTTGATGGTGGTGACGCAATTGCCGCGAGCGGTCAGCGATCCCGACGAGATGCCGATCGGGGGCGTGTCGGACATCACGAATCGCGGTGACTGGGACAAGCTGTTGCTCAGCGAATTGGCTCACGACGACCTGACATTGATGGCTCGGCTGGCGAACAACGAAGCACTGTTTCTGCGACGCGAACGTCCGCCGAAACCACCGGAACGGTGCCAGGAGGTGTTGGTCGATACGGGCCTGCGGATGTGGGGCGTGCCGCGCGTCTTCGCGGCCGCCGTCGCACTGGCCTTCGCGGCGACCGCCGATCAGCGCACGCAATGTCGCACTTGGCGATTGTCCGATGCGGACAAAGTCGAACCGGTTGACCTGACAACTCGCGCGGGACTGCTGGAGTTGTTGGCGTCCTTGGAAATGAGCCGTCATCCCGGGCACGCACTGCCGGCGATGCTTGAGGCGTCCTGTGGCGCACGCGGCTCGCGTGCGACAGATCTGGATGCCGTGCTGATCACAACCGAAGACGTGCTCGCCGATCGCGAGTTTCAACGCGCACTCGCCGAGTTGCCGCGACTGACGTTGTATCTGGCGACGGTGAATCGCGCGGGTGAGTTTTGCTTACAAGTCCACTCCGCGCGCGGCACGAAGCGGCTGCGCGAGGCGACGTTGCCGTTGGAGCAACTTCTCGAACCACGACGGCCGAGCGTGCCGCTGATCGACAAACAGGTCGATCCCAATCATCCCGCGATTCTGCGGATGCAGCCGTTCCCGCTGCGACTGGCACAGGGACCGCTGGTCAACATGTTTTGGCCCGCGCCGCATCACGCCACTTTCGCGATCACCGGCAACGGCTGCTTGCTGCGCTGGGACAAACGGGGACTGGGGGGCGAGTTGCTGTCCGATCAAATTCCCAAGGGATACCTGCATTGGTACGGCGAGCCTGATCGCCACGGAACGACGCGGGCGGTGATTGGCAACGACTGCGGCCCGCTGTTCCTGATCACGATCGACTCGAACAACAGGGCGACTCAGCAACAGATCTGTGAGAAGCGGCGGTATCCCATCCCGTCGGTCGTGTGGCATCGCGATCGGTTGTTTCTCCTTGAGAGCGGCTTCGTCGAATTGATTGATCCGGCGAGCGGGACCGCTTTGTCAAAAGAGCGTGTGCATTGGAATGATGGCACCCTCGTCGGACGATTCTTCAAGCGAAACGATCGTTGGCGGAGTCTCTCGCACACTGGGCATCAAGTTGTCGAGCAAGACTTGTGTGGCTCTGTCATCGACAGCTCCGAAGTGCTGACGGTGCTGGAGTCGTCATACCACGATGGCCCGCTCGCGTACCTGCGTGACGGTTCGTTGCGAACCTTGGACGGCACTCAAACGCTGATCAAAACCAGTTACACCCCCGGTGCGACGAGAGTCGTGATCGGCTCGTCCGCCGACGCACGGCGCGTGCTGCTGGCGGCACCGAATTCGTCACGTTCCCCGAACGGCACGCGACTCGGACTGCTCGTCAGTTTCTCCGATAAGAAGGTCAGCTCGGTGGGGATCGACAATGACTGGCGGAAGCTGTTGGAGCCTGAAGCGGCCGAGCGACTGCGGTCGATCAATGTTCGCTCGTTGTTCGACAGCATCGCCTGGCAAGAGGGACAACTGCGGCTCAAGAGTTCGCGAGGCAAAGTCCTGGAGCTGATCAACGACAGTGGTTCCGAAATCTGCTGGAGGAATTCCAAGAATCTCAAGTTCAGCCAAGCCCTGGAATTTGCCCCGCTGAAATCTCCGGGTGACGCGCGGTATTCGTTGTCGGTGGCCACGTTCACGGATGGCTCGCGCTGTTTTCTGGACTCGCGCGGGATGCTGCATTGTCAGAGTTCCGATCGGTCGCTGCCGGAATTCACGTTGGTCCTCGTCGAAGGCAAAGCGGCCGGATGGTCGGCCGACGGCCACCTGTTCGGACGCCGCTATTTTGTCGGACACGCGACTCCGGTGTCTTCGACCGAGTTCTGGGGTCGCATCATCCTGCCGTTCTTGAAGAGGCTCTAATGACTGAGAGGTTTGCGTCTCATCCGCAAAACTCGACAAGCAGAGCTGCTGGATTTGATCCGTGGTAGGCGAAAACCGAACACTTCAAAACGAAAATGCGGATCAGTGCGGACAAGGAAATCGTCATGCTTAACGTCCCGGTCGAAATGCGATTCTCGCTGAGTCGCCAGCGCGAAACGCTGGCGTGGTTTGTTCCCGGAGAGACTCCCCGCGAATGGCTGAGCGAAGTGACTCAGTGGAACGTACCGCTGGCCTCGCTGCGATTGTGGATCGTGCCGCGAAGCTCGGCCGATCGTCAGCCGTGCGGCGTGTTGGTCACGGAAACATGTAACCCGAAGCGTCAGCGAGGGTCGGAAACATGTAACCCGAAGCGTCAGCGAGGGTCGGAAACTTCGGAGAATCACGATCCAAACTCCCTCGCTGACGCTTCGGGTTACATGTTCCCACACGATCCAAACTCCCTCGCTAACGCTTCGGGTTACATGTTCCGACCGGCTGGCCAGAACGAGGAAGATCGCCAGGCGGACAACCCTTCTCACGCAGGCGCGAGCATTCCCTACGGCTGCATTGAGGGCCGCTTGTTCGTGCCGATCGAGGCGACGTTTCTTCCGCAGCTCGATCCCTCGAATTGGCGCGAGCTGTTGCCCAGCGGCGATGAAGATTTGAGCCGCGACCGTGAGGGAGCGGTCCTCGGTCCTGATCGTTCATTGCTCTCTGACGGTCGCGGCTCGAAAAACTCACATGTTGTCTGTGTCTGGCACCCCACGGCGGGGTTCATCACGTTTGAGCAATCGCAGAGTCTGCGTGTGGCCGATCTGCTGCAAGCTCCGGTTCGGCGAGCGGCGGATTGGAATCAGGCGCGATCGGGCCTTGAGTTTCCCTCGCGGTTGACGGCGGTCTGGCCGCGATCGTTACCGACGATGGCCTCGCTGCTCGAAGAGGGACGCGGTGACATCGGCTCGCGCGGTGACGATTGGTCGGAGCTGCCACGAACCCGCGACGAGCCTGCTGACAATCCGCTGGCAAAGCTCGGTGGAAAGATGCTGCTGGGTCTCGCCGCTGCGGGGGGCGCGGTTGTCTCCGGCATCAGCAAAGCACTGCGAGCGTTGTCAGGCGGGGGAGGAGCAACGTCGTCATCCGCTAACGAGACGGCTCGAAGCGGCGGGGCACCGCCAGCACGCTCTGGCTGGAGCTTGGCGTTGGAGCAGATGGCTCAGCGCCTGTTCGAACGGATGCGGAAGTCTTTGGAACCGACTCGACAGAAGGCACTTCAGCGGCTGATGGACATGCTGGAGAATGATCCCGACGAGGGGTTGAAGTTCGCCTTGCCGTTCGGCGGCGACGAACAGCGTGGGATCGCGCCCCCGTCCGATCAGCTTCCAGAGCGGCCGGTCAACTTCGACTTGAACCGGATGGGAAGCGGGCCGGGAGATCAATGGGACATGTCCGCCGAGATGCAGGCACAATTGACCGCTCGGTATCGCGAGCTGGCCAATCGTGAAATGCAATTGGGGCGGTATCGCCGCGCGGCCTACATCTTCGGACATTTGCTCCGAGAGTATGCGGCGGCGGCCAACACGCTCGTGGCCGGCAAACATTGGCGCGAAGCGGCCGTCTTGTATCGCGACAAACTCGGACAACCGCACGAAGCCGCACGCTGCTTGGAGCAAGGCGGACTGCTCAACGAGGCGATCGTGATCTATGAGGAGTTGAAACAGTTCGAGAAAGCGGGCGACCTCTACTTGCAACTCGAACAGACGGCCGAGGCGCGGCGGGCCTGGGGATTCGCCACTCAGCAATTGATGCTGTCGAACGACTTTCTCGCGGCGGCCAAGATCACCGACTCCAAACTGCAAGAGCCGGATCGTGCGCTCGCCCAACTCGATCGCGGTTGGACTCGCGCGATCCAAACCGAAGCCTGTCTGGCCGAGTCATTCCGATTACTGGCTCGCCTCGGACGTCATTCCGAAACCAGCCGCCGCATCGCTCACTGGCGCGATCACGAATCGTCCGCCGGTGCGTTGGTGAGTTCGACGTTGTTGGTCCAGCAGTTGTCGAATCTCGTGCAGTCGTACCCGGACTCCGGCGTGCGTCACTTGGCGGGCGACTCGGCCCGCATCCTGACCGTTCGGGATTGGGACGATCACAAAACGGCGGATCGGCAACGGATGCTCCAGGCGATCACCGCGCTGGCTCCCGAAGATCGCCTGCTGGCACGCGACACCCAGCGATTCGCAACGCTCGCGAAACCTCCCGACAACCCGAAGTCTTCGCTTCCCAAGCCCACGCCCAACTCCAAGCAACTCTTGCGACTCATCGAAAAATGGACGCTGCCCAACCATCCCAACCACATCCTCTGGCAAGCCGCCACCAGCAACGAACAACACTGGTTCGCGGTCGGATTGCTCGGCGGAGCACAGGTCGTCACCCGCGGTGATTGGTCACACAAACTGCCGCCAGCCACCATCCCACTTCCGAATACCGGCGAGGCCCTCGACGAATCGCTGCTGTTCTCCGCCGCTTCGCAAGCGGACGGTCCCGTGGTCGTGATGAACTCCGGCGGGAAGGCGAGAGTCATCACGAACTGGTCCGCGAAGGAACATCGGGACGCTGACCAGCCGCTTCCGAACTGGCTGGCAGACGACACCGTGGGTCTCTGCCGACAGCCGGGCATCGTGTGGGTGCTGCGCGAGACTCCGAGTTGCTTCGTGATTGAGTGTCACAGCGAGCCGTCCGGTCTGCTGCTGCACACTCAACAGATGAATTTCGCGGCTCACGAGCCACGCAACGCGGGTCTGCATCCCTTGTTCGTGGACTCAAGCGGCCGCAAGTTCGTCGCCGACGGCAGCACGCTGCTGATGCCGCACTACGACGGAGGTTGGGCCTCGGATCGCGGCCCGATTCAGTCGCTGACCGGGATGACGTTCGAGCGGGTGACTCGACTAGCACTGACCTTTGTTTCGGGGGCCGAGATCCTGTGGGACGATGGGCACGAGGTCCGCTCATCGCGCCTGTCGGACGACTACAGCCACCCCGTCGCCACCTTCACTCGCCGAGGCCACTTGGTCGTCGCGGATGCCACCACCTGCGATGTCTTCAACGTCGATCGCAGCGAGCTACGTTTCCGTGCGCGTGGCCCCGAAAAGACCGCCCGACCAATCGCCCTCCTCCCCGCCCCGCACCTGGATCAATTCGCACTCATCACCGCCGACGGCCAGGTGCGACTGTTTCAAATCCCTCGACCGTAGGTTGTTTTCATTCCTTTGACCCCATTCCTCTGACTGCCAGGATTCCTCTGACTACCAGGCCAATCACATGTCGGAAGGAATCAAAGGAATGGGGTCAAAGGAATGAACGCGGATGAAACACCGCAAGAGTGCGACGAGTTCGACCCTCAATTGAGGCGAGGCTGATAGTTGTTCTCGGCTTGATGAAGAGTCGAATTTTCCTGTCCAAAAGTTTTCTGTCAAAATTGTCTTTCGACTTCCTCAACAGAATCCGGTTGAGGATTTTTGGTTGTGGCTCGGCTGGGCCAAGTGCGGTGGCCGATGGCGTGGCGGTTCTGTGATCACTCAAACCGAGGGGACTCCACCAGAGAGAAGATGATCACCTCTTCGCCGGTGGCGGTGCTGATGTCGTGGTGCATGCTGGAGACTTTCACGCCGGTCGCTTCGTGGATCAGCGATTCCAACATGGGGCGCGCTAACTCCAGCAGTTGCTTGCGGGCTTGCTTGATGAGATCTCGGCCTTTGTCGGGTGACGACGCTTTGACCAGTTGGCGTTCGGCGAGAGTCAGGGCACCGTGAATGCGGACGACTAGCAGGTCTTTAATGAAGTGAACCAGCACCTGCTCCGTCCGCCATCCGAGATACTCCTCTTGAAAGCGAATGATGCCATCGCTGATGGCGGCCTCGCATTCGGGTTGAGTCAGAGTTTTGGAGAGTCGCTCGTTCCTGATTCGGCGAGCATCGACCATCGGTAAACGTCGCTCGGCTCCCAAACTCACACGCGGCTTGATTGGTCTTGGCGAGGGGACCGCGGTCATGGTCTGGGGAGCAACACTGGCGATGACCGTTTTGATTTCCGCCAGAGCCGCCGGTTTGACGAGGACGGCATCGCAGCCGGCCTGTTTGGCCAAGTCTTTGTATTCGTCATCTTTCAGACCGGTGATGGCCACGACCGTGGTGTGTGCGAAGCCGGACATCTGGCGGAAGCGTTTCACGAGATCGCAGCCATCCATGCCCGGCATGACCAGATCGACGAACAGCAGGTCGGGGCGAAATGCGGTCGCCACGTCGAGTGCCTGCGTTCCGCCGTAGGTCACATGCACTTGGTTGCCGAGTGCTTCGACGAGCAAGCCCAAGGCGTCGGCACCGTCGCGGTTGTCGTCGACGATGAGGACTCGGAGAGGAGTGGTGGTGGTTGGCATGGGTTGTTTCCTTTGAGGTCAGGGGTTGAGTGTTCAACCCGGAGGGTTTTCAGCCATTAGCCGGGGGTTGAGCGCAGCGATACCCCCGGTTTTGTCGTTCGAGTCATTGCCTCCCAGCGGGATGCCAGCCATTCGGGCTGCGACCCCGCTGGGCAACGCCGTTAAGGATTTTCATTCGAGGAAATGGCGGAACATCGAAGTATCCCGAAGGGATTTCAGCAATTAGCCGGTGGTTGAGCGAAGTATGGGCCGCGAATAGCTCCGCATCCCGGAGGGATGCCAGCGCGCGTTTGGCTGGCATCCCTCCGGGATGCGGGGACGTTTTCCTTCGGCATTCCGGTGGTATCGCATCGCTCAACCACCGGCTAATGGCTGCAAACCCTCCGGGTTAATGACCGGTCACTCAAAAACTGCTGCGCCGCAAGGCTTTGCACGTTGCTCGATCAAAATCCTTAACGGCGTTGCCCAACGGGGCGAAACTCCTGTGGAATCTCCGTGGAGTCACGCCCCGTTGGGGCTTACCGATGGTCGTCATTCCGTATCCCAGGGCTGCGCCCTGGGCTATCGAGTCTTGCCCCGTTGGGGCAAAAGCGCAAAACAAAACACTCCGGTGTTTTGGCATCAAGAGACCTCCATCAAGACAAAACTTTTCATCATCCTTGCGTTCGGCTCGTCACGCGGAGCGATGACGGCTACGTATCAGGTCACCCTCTCCGAAACGGTCGCCAAGATTTTCTGTAGCTGTTCCAAGCGGGCGGGTTTGACGAGGTGATGATTGAAGCCAGCGTCGAGGGCGGTTTGGCGGTCGGCTTCTTGGCCGTAGCCGGTGAGGGCGACGAGCACGACGTTTTTGAGATTGGGGTCTTGCCGGATTCGTTGCGCGACTTGATAGCCGTTGAGGCCCGGCAGGCCGATGTCCAGCAGCACCGCGTCTGGTTGGTAATCGAGGGCCACTTGCACGGCGGTTGGGCCGTCGTGAGCGGTTCGCACCTCGTGGCCGGATGCCTTCAGCAGCATGGAGAAGCTCAGGACGGTGTCGACGTTGTCATCGACGACGAGGACTTTTAAGACTGGGGCGAGGGGTGAGGAGTGAGTTGCGAGGGAGGAACCGGCGGCTAGCGCCTCGCCGCTCAGTTGGGCTTCGTCACTCAACACGGGGAGACGCACGACGAACTCGCTCCCTTGGCCGGGAGTGCTGTGAGCTTCGACCGTGCCTCCGTGCAGTTCGGTGAGACGTTGCACCAAGGCCAGGCCGATGCCGAGTCCCCCTTGTGAGCGGTCTAAAGATCGTTCGGCTTGAGTGAACAGGTCGAAGACGTGCGGGAGGAGTTCCGGCGAGATGCCGACGCCGGTGTCGCGGATGCGGATGATGACGTGTTTCGTAGCCACGTTCGCCAACGCCGGTTGAAAAATGTAACCCGAAGCGTCAGCGAGGGAGTTCGACGACGGATTTCTCGGAGTTTCTGACCCTCGCTGACGCTTCGGGTTACATGGCTCCGTGGTTTTCGACTGGCTGTCCAGAACGTGGGGTTCTTCGTCGCTCTCCCATGTTCTGGCGAACGTGGCTACGGCGGGGTCATCCAGCTCAACAGACAGACTGACGTGCCCCCCTTCTTCGGTGTATTTGGCGGCGTTGGTGAGCAGGTTGACCAGCACTTGTTCCATGCGGGCGGTGTCGGCTTGCAGCCAGATCGGTTCTGTGGGGAGCGAGACGGTGAGTTCGTGGCGGCGTTGTTCGATCAGCGGGCGAGCGGTCTCGACTGCGCCTTCCACGATGGTGCTGACGGTGACGGGGACTTTGCGAAGTTGAACTCGGCCGGTGGTGATGCGGGAGACTTCGAGCAGATCATCGACGAGATGTTGCAGGTGTCCCATTTGACGTTGAATGATGCCGCGGGCTTGCTGCTGGATCAGCGTCTCGCTGCCTCGTTGGAGGCCGAGCAGTTCCACGGCGTTGGCGATGGGGGCGAGCGGGCTGCGCAGCTCATGACTGAGCATCGCCAGGAACTCGTCTTTGCGGCGGTGCAGGTCGGACAACTCGGCGGCTTGGTTTTTCGTTTGCTTTTCCAAGCGGCTGCGGACGGTGATGTCTCGGATGTTGCACTGCGCGACGCGGCGATGATCCCACTGATAGATGTTGCTGACGAACTCGACCTCGACCGGCTGCCCGTTCTTGGACTTGAGCGGCAGGTGGTCGTAGCGGACATAGCCGTTCTGTTGCAGTTCACGAAAGGCGGCTTCGTTGGCGGGTTGGTCGCGAAACAAGCCAATCTCCCACAGTTCCTGGCCGATGAACTCGACCGTTGGAATGCCCGACAACTCGGTCATGTACGGATTGGCTTCGAGGATTCGTCCGTTGTTGGCGTCGAGAATCAGAACGCCGTCTTTGGCGGTCTCGAAGAGCCGGCGGTACAGAGTTTCCGAGGCGTGCAGCTTGGCTTCCAACTGTTTGCGCTCGGTGATGTCCTCGATGGCCAGCAAGATCCGATCGGTCTTTTGGAGTGGGTTCAGAATCGTCCGGGCGTTGAGCAGCATGGTGCGTTGGCCCAGTTGCTCGAAGTTGTGCTCGACCTCGAAGTCTTCGACGGTTTTACTCTGCGGCAAAATCTCTTCGAGCAGTTCGCGCAGGCGCGGGATGTCCCACTGGCGGTTGCCCAAGTCGTAGATGAACGTGCCGATCGTCTCGGCAGGCTCGACACGAAACACGCGGTAGAAGGCGAGATTGGCGCTGACAATCCGCAGGTCGCTGTCGAGCACCAGCAGCGGATCGCGCACGGTCTCGACAATGTTTTCGGCGTAATCGCGCGCGGCGGCGACGGCTTGCTCGCTTTGCTTGATCGCGTCGATTTCCAACAGCAACAGCACCGTGCCGTCCACCTGCTTGTCGAGCGTCGTGTAGGGGCGCACGCGCAGCGAGTGCCAGCGCCCGGCTTTGTCCAGAACCTCACACTCCTTCTCGCGCACGGTGGTGATGACTTCGACACACACTTCTTCCAGGTCGAGCGGCGTTTTCGGATCTTCCGCGAGGACAAGGTTGTGCCGGACGTGGCTGATCGGCCGCCCCACGTCGGTGGCCCGCAGCTCGAACTGCTTCTCCGCCTCTGGGCTGAAACGCCGGATCGTCAGGTCGCGTCCGAGCAGCAGCAGGACCAGCCTGGTCGAGTTCTGGGAATTGATCAGGTCGTTGTTGAGGACGCTCAACTCAGAGTTCCGATGAGTCATCTCCTCGTTGAGCGTGGTCAGCTCTTCGTTGGACGATTCGAGTTCTTCCTTGGAGGTCTCCAGTTCCTCGTTGATGCTCTGCAACTCTTCGTTGGCGGACTGAACTTCCTCGCTGGCCGCCTGGAGTTCCTCGCTGGCCGCCTCGTGCTGTTCCTGGATGACTTGGAGGTACTCGCGCGTTTCGGAGAGATCGGATTCGAGTTCGACGATGCGGTTGGATTCTTCGCCTTCTTGGCGAGCCGGCGGGCGTAAGCCCCCGGACTCTGCCGCGTCGTCGCTCAGTCCGGGGGCTAACGCCCTCCGGCTCGCCAAAGCGTTTGCCGAAGCGTTTTCTTCTTCAAACAAGATCAAGAAGCAGGGTTCGGGCAGGTTCTTGAGCGGGATGACCTCCAGGCTGACCGCGCGGTCTTCGCCGTTGTGCTTCACGCGGATGTTTTCTCGGCGCGTGGTTTTGGTTTCCTTTTTCGCCTCTTCGATCGCGGCGCGGAGCGGCAGCATCAATCCCTCACGCGCCATCTTCAGGAGGTTGAAGCTCGCCTTGCCCATCGGCGGTTCGAGGAACGCGCCGGTCGAACCGCGAAATTGCAGCACCTGCATGTCGGCATTGACGAGCACTCCCGGCGGCGCGAACTGGTTGACGGTGATGCGGTCGGCCTCGCGCTCAGCGGTCATGGGGAGTGGTGAGTGGCGAGTGGTGAGTGGCGAGAAGGATGCAACAGTCTCACCACTCGCCACTCGCCCCTCACCACTCGCTTTCTTCTCGCCACTCGCCACTCGCCACTCGCCACTCTTGCTGTGAAACGCCGGGGTCGGTGCCGCTTTCTTGGAATAGATTTTGTATTTCCGGTCCACCGGCTCAAACAGCTCGGTGAAGCCGCCAACGGATTCCGAGGCACCCAGCAGCAGAAACCCGCCCGGCTTGAGCGCGTAATGAAACGTCGGGATCGACTTCTTCTGAAGGCTCGGTCCGAGATAGATCAGCAGGTTGCGGCAACTGATGAGGTCCATCCGCGAGAAGGGGGGATCGACGAAAAGATTCTGCCGCGCAAAAACGACCATCTCACGCAACGACTTGCTGACGCGATAGCCTCCCTGCTCTTCGACGAAGAACCGCCGCAGACGTTCGGGGCTGATGTCATCCGAGAGGCTCTTGGGATACAGACCGAACCGAGCCTTCTCCAACAACTTGTCGTTGAGGTCGGTGGCGAACACTTGCAGGTTGCGTCCGCGCGGCGACTTCTCCGACGACTCCATGAACGCGATGGCGATGGAATACGCCTCTTGCCCGGTGGAACAACCCGGCACCCAGACTCGGATGGGATCGTCTCCCGGTTGCTGCAAAAGCTTGGGCAGAACCTCGCGCTGAAGTGCCTCGAATGCTTCCGGATTGCGGAAGAAGCTGGTCACGCTGATGAGCACGTCGGAACACAGCGCATCGAGTTCCTTGACGTTCCCGTCCAGAAACTTGGCGTAGTCCTCCAACGTGGACTGCTTACTGATCACCATGCGCCGAGTAATCCGCCGCTGAATCGTGCTGGACTTGTAGAGCGAGAAATCGACGCCGGAATGATTCCGGAGCAGCGAGAGGAGAGTGGCGAGTGGTGAGTGGTGAGTGGTGAGAGAATCGCCGTCGGAGTCTTCCTTCTCGCCACTCACCACTCGCCACTCACCACTTCCCAAATGCTTGGCAATCCTCGCGAGTTCCTTCGCAATGTTTGCCGGCGACAGCACGAGGTCCACGCATCCCGCGGCCACGGCGCTGCGCGGCATCGAGTCGTATTTGGCCGAATCGTCCTGCGCGAAGGTGATCCCTCCCTCGGCCTTGATCGCTTCCAGTCCGAGCGTGCCGTCGCTGGCCGTACCGGTCAGCACCACACCGATCGCTCGCTCGTGCTGGTCCTGCGCCAGCGACTCAAAGAAGGAGTCGATGGGCCGATGCGGCGTGCGCGACTTCGGTCGGGGCAGAAGTTTCAACACGCCACCGGCGATGCTCAGGTTCGTGTCGGGCGGAATGATGTAGACATGGTTGGGCTGCACCGGTTGGTTGTTCGTGACATCGCACACCGGCAGCGAAGTGGCCCGCGAAAGAATCTGCGTCAGCGCGCTCGCGTGCTCCGGGTCGAGATGCTGCACCAGCACGAACCCCATGCCGGTGTCCAACGGCAGCGCCTTGAGCAACTGCGTAAACGCCTCTAACCCGCCAGCCGAGGCACCGACACCAACAATCGGGAACGACGCCGGGGCGCTACGCTTATCGCGCGCGACCGAGGCGGCATCGGTTGGTGCCGGCGATTCAGGGAGCCGTTCGGTCTTTTTATTCGTCATAGTAAGTTCTCCATCGGCAGTAACTCGTGGAATTAGCCCCAAGGGGCAACGCCGTTAAGGAGTTTCACTCGAGGAAATGGTGGAACATCGAAGTATCCCGAAGGGATTTCAGCAATTAGCCGGTGGTTGAGCGAAGCGATACCACCGGTATGGGCCGCGAATAGCTCCGCATCCCGGAGGGATGCCA
>JBJXEX010000504.1:0-30376 GCA_046156195.1 Planctomycetaceae bacterium
AGAAACCTCGCCCCCAACAAACCAGCGGCCAGAAAAATCACCATGTCTCCACCGCCAAACTCCTCGCCAAGAAATCAACTCAACAAATCACCCAGAAACAACCAAAGCAAAGACCTTGAAAGGGGTGGTCTGAGAGCCGGACGGCAATCGGTCTAATTGTTTAACCCCAACGCCATCGGCGTGGGCGCGACGTGATGGATTCGCATACGTTCGCGCGCACGCCGATGGCGTGGCGGTTAAACGACTAAACAACCAGCCCCCGTTTTATTCCTGAAGCAATCGCACGAGCGGGATGATGAGCCGCTCAAAAGCGCGGGCGCGGTGGCTGAGGTGTTGCTTCACGGTGGAACTGAGTTCGCCGAACGTGAGGTGATACTCGGGGATCAAGAAGTACGGGTCGTAGCCGAAACCGTTTGAGCCGTGCGGTTCGCGGAGGATGCGGCCTCGGCAAGTCGCCTCGACGGTCAGGCGGATCGCGCCGGTGGGATCGGAGATCGCCGCGTGACACAGATACCGCGCACCGCGGAGTTCGTCCGGGACGTTGGCCAGTTCGGCCATGAGCTTGGCGTTGTTCTTCTCATCGGTTGCGCCCTCGCCGCTGAAGCGGGCCGAGTAGACGCCGGGCGCGCCGTTCAACGCATCGACCATCAGGCCACTGTCTTCGCCGAGCACCCAGCAGTGAAGATGCCGAGCGGTTTGCGTCGCCTTCTTGGCCGCGTTGTCGGCGAAGGTCTCGCCGTCTTCGATGACTTCCGGCACATCCGGGAAGTCGGTGACGCTACGGACTTCGATATGGTGCGGAGCGAGCAGCTCTTCAATTTCGCGACGTTTCTTGGCGTTGCGGCTGGCGACGATCAGGGTGGGACGGGATGTCATGGTCAAGCAGCCTTTGGTTTCAAAATGACGAATGACGAAATACCCAATGACGAATGGTGTGAGTCGTTCTTTCGTCATTCGAGCTTCGTCATTCTTTCGTCATTGGGTATTTCGTCATTCGTCATTGGCATCAAACGGGATCGATGATGACTTCGCACTCCGGCAGGCTATCGATGAATTGTTGGCCGTAGCGTTTCGTGCGGATGCGGGGGTCGAGGATGACGACTCGGCCGGTGTCGGTGGCGGTGCGGATCAGGCGGCCGAAGCCTTGTTTCAATTTGATGATTGCTTCGGGGAGCGAGTACTCAAAGAACGGCTTTCCGCCCCGCGCTTCGATCGCTTCCATGCGAGCTTCTTGCAGTGGCTGATCGGGGACGGCGAACGGCAGCTTGGTGATGATCACGTTTTGCAGAGCGTCGCCGGGAACATCGACTCCTTGCCAGAAGCTGTCGGCTCCGAAGAGCACGGCTCGCGGATCGGATCGAAAGTGATCGAGCAACATCGTCCGTTGCATGCCGGCTCCTTGGCACAGCAGCGTGAAGTTCTGCGAGGCGAACCAGGGAGTCAGCCGGTTCGCGCAGGCTTGCAGCAGCTTGTAGCTGGTGAAGAGCACGAAGGCTCGGCCGACGGTGGCGGTGACGTGGAATTTGATCTTCTCGCAGAGTTCGGTCTCGAACGCGGCGGCTTGTTCGTTGGGATCGGGCATGCGTCCATGCAGGATCAGCTTGGCTTGGCGGCGGTAGTCGAACGGGCTGCCGAGTTTCTTCTCCAGCGACTTCGTCAGTCCGATGCGGGCTTTGATGTAATCGAAATTCTGGCGTCCGGTCGAAAGGGTCGCGCTGGTGAGGATCACAGTCGGCACTTTGGCGAAGAGTTCATCGCGTAGGATCGGGCCGACGTCGATCGGACAACTGACGAGCTTCGTGTTCTTGAATCGTCCGCCGGAGCGTTCGTTGGCGCTCCGTTCGGTCCAGTAGACGGAGCCTTCGACCTCTTGCCTGACCCAGCTTTGCAGGCTGATGCCGAGCTGTACACAACGGGTCGATGCGGCGGTGAATTCGAGTTTGTCCGCTTCCTTCGAGAGCGTGCCGGAGTAGTCCTTGAGTTGCTTGGCGAGGTCAAACAGCTTCGGCGAGACGTTGTTGACGATGTCCGGCGGCGTGCGGAGCCGGCCGTTGCTGCTGGTGAATTTCGATTGGAAGAATTCCAGTTCAGCGAAGAATTCGGTGGAGGTGTGCCGCAATTCATGCACGGCCATTTGCGACTTCAGCAACGCGCGCGGCGCGAGCAGCCCTTTCATTTGTTTGTCGTTCCACAGTTTGTTGAGCTGATAGCCGATCTGCCCGCTGGAAATTGACAGGCCGATGTGGTCGCCGGCGACGGACTCGACGGTGTGGGCCTCGTCGAGCACGGCGATGTCATAGTCGGGCAGGATGCTGCCGCCATCGCGGCGCACGGCCAGGTCCGAGAAGAACAGCGCGTGATTCACAACCAGCAAGTCGGCGTTCCAGACGCGGCGGCGGGCGTTGAAATAGTGGCACTGCTCAAACGTCGGACATTTCTTGCCGAGGCAATTTTCGCTGTCACTGACGACCTCGTCCCACACGTTACCGACGGGGCGGAACGACAAGTCTTGCAAGCTCCCTTCGGTCGTCTTCGGAGCCCATTCCGCCAGTTGCTTGAGTTGCTCGGCCTCTTGCGGATCGCCGAACAGAACTGCGCTCCGTTCCAGAGCCAGTTTCAGCCGCCGCAAGCTGATGTAGTTCGAGCGGCCTTTGACCAGGACCGTCGAGAACTCGACCGGCAAGATGGCTTTCAGAAACGGGATGTCGCGCAAGAAGATTTGTTCTTGCAGCGCGATCGTGTGCGTGGAGATGACGACTCGGCGGCGTTTCTTTTTGGCGGCGGCCGCGCTGAACTGGACCGAGCCAGGCTCCCAATCGTCGTCCTCGGCGCGAGCCGCTTTTCGCGCGGCTTCGGCGTCAGCGTCGGCGCGCTCCTGAGCTTCCGCGATCGCCAGGATCGCTGGCACAAGATAGGCGAAACTTTTGCCGACGCCGGTCCCCGCTTCGACGATCAAGTGCGACTGTTCACGGATCGCGCGTTCGACCGCCTGCGCCATCTCCAACTGTTGTGGTCGGGATTCGTAGGTCGGCAACCGTTGCGCGATGTGGCCGCCGTTGCCAAGAATTGAGCGGACGTTGAGGTTCACGGCAACCTCTGGAAACCGACCATGCAGATGTCATCGCTCTGCGGCCGACCCTCGACAAAGGCTTCGACATCGTCAACGACGTTTTTGACGAGTTCATCAATCTTGGACACGCCTTTGAGCAAAAAGTCCATCAGCCGCTTGTTGCCATAGATTTCCTGGGGCGTCCGCATCGCTTCGGTGACGCCGTCGGTGAACACCAGCCACGACTCGCCGGGAGCCAAGTCGAACACCGTTTGCTGGAATTTCTGGTCGGGCAAAATGCCCAGCGGTAAGCCGGACTCGGCCGATCCGATCGGCTCGACGAGTCCGGCCGCAGTGCGCCGCAGCGGCGGCAAGTGTCCGGCATTGACCAGCGTTAATTGGTGCGTCACCGGATCGACGATCATCATCACGCAGGTGATGAAGCGATGGCCCAAACCGCTGGTCGAAATCTCGGCGTTCAAACCAGTCATCGCGGATGCCAAGTCGGAGTGACTCAGCAAGGCATATCGCACCGAGGAATACAGCCGCGCCATCAAGAGTGCCGCGGGAACGCCCTTGCCCGCGACATCCGCCAACGCGACCGCCAACCGACCGTCCGGCAACTGGATATAGTCGAAGTAATCACCGCCGACACGCTGTGCCGGTTCGTAGTAATCGGCGAAAGAATAGCCCGGCAGCTTGGGCCGCGACTTCGGCAGAAAGCCGAGCTGCACTTGAGTCGCGAACTCCAGATCGCGTTCGAGATCGCGCTGCTTCAGCGTCTGATGATGCAGGTACGAATTCTCGACCGCCAAGCCGACTTGCATCGCGACGCTGATCAACAAATCCAGGTCTTCGTTCCGAAGTTGAGCACCAACATCATTGGTCGTGATCTGAATGACTCCCAGCGGTCCCAGCTCCTTGGAGACCATCGGAGCACAGATCATTGAACGAATCCGCAACGATGAGAGGCTCTCGCTGGCTCGGAAGCGGCCGTCTTCCAGTGCGTTGGCGCTTAAGATCCCCTCACTGGAATCCAATGCCTGCCGCACGATCGTCATGCTGACATGAACTTGGTCGTCGACCGCCAGCTCGGTCTTGCGCCGCGTTTTGGTGGCTTTGACGATCAGCTTATTCTTCTCCTGATCGCGGAGCATGATGAAGCCTTCGTCCGCCTGCTGGAAGATGCGGAACAGGCCCTCCAACGTCTTGTCCAAGACCTGATCTAGGTCCAACGCGCGCGAGAGCGACTTGCTGATCTCCAGGATCGCCTTGAGCTTGGTCTCCGGTTTGACGTTCAGTCGCAAATCGGACGACGAACTCCCTGCGTCGAGCGTGCTGATGATCGAAGAGAGTTCGTTCTCATCCACAGAGACCGTTCCGGAGTTGGCCTCGGGTTCCGCCAAGTCCGCCGTCTGACGGCCCTCGTTGGCGAGCAGCGAATTGGGGCCGACGGCCATTCCGGCGTCGCTGACGATTTCGCCCGGCTTCAGCAGCTTGCTGTCGCTGGGTGCATTGAGCTGAAAGCGAAACGTGAAATCGCAGACGCGGATGGTGTCCTTGTCCTGGAGTTGCTGACGTCCCTCGACCAGCGTCTCGTTGACGTGAGTCCCATTGCGGCTGCGTAAATCTTCGAGAAAGAAATCGCCGTGGACTTCCAGAATCTGCGCGTGATACCGACTGATCGCCGCGTTTTCGAGCACCACCTGACAATGCGGATGCCGTCCAAAAACCGTGCGGTCGGACTGCACTTGAATCACTTGCCCCGGCGTCATTCCTTTGAGCACTTCTAATACGACCACGATGTGAATGGCTCCTCAAAGAGCGGTGACTGGCGGCATCGACGAACAGGAACGCTGGCAGGGTCTCTCTTGGAAGGGGGCGGATTCTAGCCGTGTGCAAAGAAACCACTCAAGCCGCAACCCAATGTGGCTCGACGCTCCGCGTCGAGAATCGCGACGCGGAGCGTCGCGCCACAATGCGCGCACGCCGATGGCGTCGCGGTTAAACATTTCACAGGCGACGCCGGTTTCGATCGGGCGTTTCGGAGCCGCGCGATATCGGAGGCGGACCGCGCCGGCGGCGCAGCGACTCATCCAGCCACATGCCCAACGGCTGCTGAATTTCGTCGCCGTGCGAACGCAGAGAGCGCTCCTCGATTCGTTCGGCATCCGCGAAGCGGCCTTGCAGAGACAGACCCAATGCACGTCCCGCCCATGCCGTGATGACGGCGGAGTGCGGAGCGTTGTTGGCCTCGATGATTTCTCCACACAGCCGCTCTGCCTCGGCGAAGCGTTGTTGTTGGAACAATCGCGGGATCAACTCCTGCCGCGCGAGATGCGTCTCGGATTCGTTCCCCTCGAAGTACAACAGCACTCCCCACCAAGCGTCATCCGTGCCGGTCTGCCGAGCGAGGTCCAGTTGCCGCGCGATGCTCGGTTGACGTTCGACGTGAGCCAACTTCCCGCCCGGCGAGTTCATCATCGCGGGCGTTTGTCTCGCCGATTGACGACCGACAACGGCCAAGGTCGCCGCCGACAGCAGTCCCCAGATCACGAACGCGGCCCACGGATGTGCTGCGGGATTCAACCACGCTCGCCAAGCGGTCCACCGATTGACGGTCCGAGTGCTGATCGTCTTGGTCGCCTCGGTCGCGGATTCGTCCGACATCGCGAAATCACTTTCGTGATCGCCGCGCTTCTCAATCCCCCGCAACTCTTGCAACAACGCCTGAGCCGATGGGAATCGCTCGTCAGGCGGCTTCGCCAAGAGCCGCTGAATGATCCGGCTCAGCGCGTTCGAGGCGTCCGGTCGCGAGTCCGTCAGCAACGGCGGTGGCGAATGCACTTGGTGATACGCGACCGCGAGCGCCGTCTCGCCCCGAAACGGAGGCCGACCAGCCAGCAAATGAAAGAACGTCGCGCCCAACGAATACAGATCGCTGCGTTGATCGACCTTCAGCCCCTGCACTTGCTCGGGACTCATGTAGAGCGGAGTCCCCATCGTCATCCCCGCCTGAGTCAGCCGCAGGTCGCCTCCTTGCGTGAGCTGCGCCAAACCGAAATCGACCACCTTCGCGACCCCTTTGCGAGTCAGCAGGATGTTCTCCGGCTTGATATCGCGATGCACGATCCCCTTCTCGGCCGCCGCTTGCAGCGCGGCAGCAACTTGTTTCATCAAATGCACCGCGATGTGAACCGGCGGCGGACCTTTCTTCAGGATGTAGTCCCGCATGTTCATGCCGGCGACATACTCCTGAGCAATGAATCGCACACCGTTCGCCTCGCCGATCGCGTAAACCTGAGCGATGTTCGGATGATTCAGCCCAGCAGTCGCGAACGCTTCTTGCTCGAATCGCTTGCGGCAAGTTTCATCCGCCTGCACCGCCGGCTTCATGACCTTCACCGCGACTTGCCGCTTGAGCGACGTTTGCTCCGCCAACCACACCTCCGCCATGCCGCCGCCACCCAAGCGCCGCAACAGCCGAAACTCGCCAAGCATCTTGTCCTGCAAATCCGCGGCACGCAAAAACCCGCTGACCGGCCCGCTGCCGATGATCTGGCTCTGCGAGACTGCGGGAGATAGCGGCGAGGACACCAAGCTTTCGTCAGTAACAAGCGGCGTGTCAGTCATTATGAATTCTCGCGACGGCGAATTATTCCTTTGACCAGATTCCTTTGACGCCCTCCACCGCGAGCGGTCTCATTCAAAGGAATCTGGTCAAAGGAATGAAAACACAAAAAGACAAGACGCTAAATCTGCCCCAGTTCTTTCGACCGATTCGTCGCCGCCTCGACCGCGTTCATCAAAGCCGCTCGGAGGCCGCCTCGTTCGAGAGCGTGCAGGCCGGCGATCGTGGTTCCGCCAGGTGAGGTCACGGCATCTTTGAGCACTCCCGGATGCTGTCTCGTTTCGAGCACCATCTTCGCCGCCCCCATCACCGTCTGAGCCGCCAGCTTCGTCGCCACCTCACGCGGCAATCCGACGCGCACGCCGCCGTCGCTCAACGCTTCGATGATTTGATAGACATAGGCCGGCCCGCTCCCCGACAGGCCCGTCACCGCATCCAATAACTTTTCATCGACCGAGACCGCCACTCCCACCGCCGACAGCAATTGCTCGACGAGCACCGCGTCCTCTCTCGTCGCGGCACCACCAATCGCGAAACCACTCGCCGAGGCTCCCACCAAGCACGGAGTGTTCGGCATCACGCGCACCAACCGAGCCTCCTCTCCCAACCCGGCGATCAGCGTCTTCAACGGAACTCCCGCCGCGATCGAGATCACCAGATGTTGCGACGTGACCTTCCCCTTCAACTCCGCCAATACGCCGCTCATCTGCTGCGGCTTGACCGCCAGAATCACGATCTGCGACGCGGCCACAACCTCCGCATTCGCCTCGACCGTGCTGGCGTTGGTTTGCTGCACAAAATGCTGCCTCGCCGCCGGGACCACATCACTGGCCACCACTAGATCAGACGAAGTGAATCCCGCCCCGATCAACCCGCGAGCCAACGCCGTCGCCATCTGACCCGCACCGATAAAACCCACACGCCAACAGTTTGACTGCACCACGATTTCGTCTCTCTGTGTCTTCCCTCCGACTCTTCGGAGGCGATTAACAATGACTTCTTGATTTTGGATCTTTGCCTCGCTGCCCCGCAAACGGTCAAAATTTCGTTTTCGCGAGAAGACTTGGAGCGTTGATTCCCGGCCTCATATCATTCTGCCCACCCATCATTCTGCTGTCCGAATTTCAGCAGAATGATGGGTGGGCAGAATGATGTTGGACTGAATGGCATCTTCCAAACCGAAACTCGAAGACCCTTTGGGGGTGTGGACATCGGCCGCTCCAAGCTCTCCGCGCCTCTGCGTTGCTATCAGAATCACCGGACCATTTTGCAAAGCAGAGGCGTGGAGAGAGCAGAGTAATAACTTCGGTCACAGCACACCGTACTTCCGGTAAGCCTCACTCGCCAGCATCCCTCCGCGAATCGCATCGCGAGTCACATTCTCCGCGTACACTTTTTCCCAGGCTCGACGGATCGCTTCCGTCTCCAGGTCGTGCGGGATAACGACCACGCCATCCACGTCCGCGATCACCAAGTCGCCCGAACGAAACTCGATCCCTCCGATTTCGACCGGCACATCCACGTCGATCACTCGCTGCCGATGCAGGCTGTCGAGCAGATTGGTCCCCAGCGCCCAGACCGCGAATTCCATCTTCGTCATCTGGCGAACGTCACGCACCATGCCGTCCACGATCGCTCCGACACATCCGCGATTCCGAGCCGCCGTGCTCAGCAGTTCGCCCCACACGCCCGACCGCGTCGAGCCGTTTGCCGCGCAGATCAAGACATCATCCGGCTGACAGGCATCGACCGCTTGCAACTCCAACTCGTAGGGCCGGGGATCGGAGTGAGCCATATCGGCCCACAGCGTCGTCCGGCACCTACCGACGAGCACACGGTCGCAGACCGTCAGCGGCCTCAACGCCACCATCGGCGAGTGCCGCCGGTGCCCCATTCCATCCAACGCATCCGACACAACCGCCGCCGTCAGCGACTGTCGCATCATTTCAATCGTGATCTCCGCAGGCGCTTGGGTCACAAGACTTCTCCCGTTGTCCGTGTTGTCGTGGTTCACGCAGCTCGTCACGCGAAGACTCGAAGGAGTTCATCCCGATGTCAACGAAAGCGTGTCGAGGCGTGTTGGTCCAGAATGTCGAAGTGTCGGGCATATCGACGCAACTCCTTGAATGAGCGTCGAGGCTGACTATACTCCGGCCGAGTTTTGTCGTTCAGGATTCGCGTTCGTCGCTTGGCCCGTTGGTTCAAAGCATGTCACAACCCAGCGGCTTGCCTGTCTCGCGCACACCGAACAGTCCTTCGGCGTTTCGGGTTTTCTTGCGCGGCTTGGCGATCAGTCTGCCTCCGATCCTGACGCTCGTCATTCTGATTTCGATTGTGCATCTCATCAACGACTTTGTCGTGCAGCCCATTAGCTATGCGGTGCGATTCTGCATTGCTCAAGCGGTGGTTCAGCAACAAAGCCGTCCGGTCGCGGATTTGGTGAAGCCCGATCGCTTGCCGCCGTTGCCGTTCCGCGAGCGACAATACTTGGTGTCGAATGACCAGCGGCTCGTGCTGCTGGATCAGCTCAGACAGGCGACGACTCCCGAAACGCTCGAACGCGAGACGATCCTCGTGCGCGAGCAATTGAAGCGTGTCGCGTATGTGCAATTCGAGTCGGTTGCGGTGCCCTATGTGGACTTTGCCGAGGTCTATGACCGGCTTGGCCCGCTCAAGATGCCCAAGACAGCGACCGGCGTTTACATGGAGTTGGCGGCCACTCGCAACTTTCAACCGTGGCTCCATTTCACGGCCATTGGGATCGTGCTTTCGATCGCGCTGGTCTATGCGATCGGCCGGATCGTCACGCATCGTTTGGGAGCTTGGTTTGTCATGCGTGCTGGCTCGCTGATGACGCGAGTCCCGCTGGTCGGAACGATCTACACGGCGGTCAAACACGTCACCGACTTCTTCCTGGCGGAGAAAGATCCGAAGTATCGCCGCGTAGTGGCGGTCGAATACCCGCGGGCCGGCATCTGGTCGTTGGCGTTCGTCACGGGCGAAGGGATGTCGGAATGCGTCCAAGTTGCCGGTGAGCCGCTGGTGAATGTCTTGATCCCCAGTGCTCCGCTGCCGTTTGCCGGCTACACCATGAATGTCAAACAGAGCGAACTGCTGGATCTCAGCATGACGCTCGATCAAGCCATTCAATATGTCATGTCGTGCGGCGTGATCGTGCCGCAGCCGGAAGACGGTGCGGCGGTGATCGTCACGAATGGAATCACAAAACCTCCGACATTGCCCGGCCAATCGGCTCAGCCCGCGTTTTAGATGAGCCGTAGCCGCGTTCGCCAGCACGCGGCCAGCCCGTATCGCGTAGCGGGCTGCCCGCACTCTGGCGAGTGCGGCTACGCAGAATGGTCCCAACCGATTGCCTGAGAGATGAGGTTTCACGGATGAAGCTCCGCCCCCTTCGACGACAGATCACCGCCTGGTCGATCGCAATGCTGCTGCTGGGATGTGGCTCACCGGTGGTCGATCCCGGTCGCTCGACAACTCCGCTCGCTCCGCCAGTTTCGCCGCCTGTGACGCCGCCTGTCGCGATTCCACAGCCGTCGAATTCCTTGGAGCGGCCAACGCTCGACACGTCCGACATCCCGCAGGTTCCTGCCGAGTCCGTGATCAACCTGCCGAGCGAATCGAACACGGCGAACTATCACAGCGTGCAAGCCGGCGAGACTCTGGCCAGCATCGCCAAGAAATACCGACTCAGCGTGGAACAACTTCGCGCGGCCAATGGGCTGGACGCCTCGGCCACGCTGAAATCGCAACAACTGCTTTACATCCCGCAGCCTCGGTGATTCCTGGAGTCCGATGATGTCGCATGAAACCCTGTGGGCTCCCTGGCGGTTGAGTTACATCGCCAATGCGGTGGACAAGGATGCCGTCGCGCCACCGCCGGATGGCTGCTTTCTCTGCCGTTATCGCGACGACACCCACGACGCCGAGAATTTCGTCGTCGATCGTTCCGAGCATTCGCTGATCGTGCTCAATCGGTTTCCCTACAACAACGGCCACTTGCTGATTGCTCCGCGCGAGCACCTGGCAACGCTGGATGAACTTTCCGATGCCGTGTTGCTCGATCTGCAACAGCAGGTTCGTCGCATGGTCCAGTTGCTGAGATTGGTGATGGGGGCAGAAGGCTTCAACATCGGCTTGAATCTGGGCCGTGTCGCCGGAGCGGGCCTGCCGGGACATCTGCATTGGCACATCGTTCCGCGCTGGAGCGGGGACGTGAACTTCATGCCCATCATCGCCGATGCAAAGGTCATCCCACAGTCGCTCACAGCGCTGTATCAACTGTTGCGAGCGGACTTGCCGACAGTTTCCCGTTCCCACGCGGAGAGCGTGTGAAGATTTAGAGCCGCGACCGTAAGGGAGTGTTGAGCGATCAGGATTTAGGACCGCTCCCTGACGGTCGCGGCTCTAAAAGTTCACACCGACCACTTCGGCTGAGTTTGGTTGCGACTCCGCCGCGCCACGATTATCGTCCCCTCGACGGTTTTTCAGACTCTTGACCAACGCTGAATCGTCCTCCCTCCGCTCATCGAATGTGACTCGACCATGTTTCTGATCGCTCTTCGGGCCATCTATTTTCTGATCTGTACCAGTGCTGTCGCGGCCTTCGTGCATCCGTCCAACAGGCCGCCAGAGATTGTCGAAGGGCACGAGATCGTCGCCTTTCTGGTGATCTTACTCATCACCCAAGTCGGAACGGTCGTGGACGTTTTCATTCCCCGGAAGCGAGTGGAAGTCATCTCCGCCGTCTATTTCGGCTTGCTGATCGGAGTGTTGCTCAGCTACCTGATGGTGCAGGCGATCAATCCCGTATTCGCCTCCATGAAAAGCATGGAGACGTATCGCGGCGGGACCGTTTTGGTGCTGACGCTGATGATCACCTACTTCAGCACGTCGCTGTTGGTTCAGACTCGCGACGACTTTCGGTTCGTGATTCCCTACGTCGAGTTCGCTCGCGAGCTGAAGGGGATTCGGCCGCTGATTCTCGACAGCAGCGCGTTGATCGACGGCCGCATTGCCGACGTCGTAGAAACCAAAATCCTCGACTCGCGGATGTTCGTCCCGGACTTCGTGCTGAAAGAAGTGCAGGACATCGCCGACTCACAGGATAAGAACCGCCGAGTTCGTGGTCGCCGAGGACTGGAAGTCCTGGCCAAGCTCCAGCAGATGCCGCACGCGGAGGTCTCGGTTTACGACACGAAGAAGAAGGAAATCGACTATCGCGGGATGACCGTCGATCAGCGACTGGTGGAGTTGGGAAAAGACTTGAATGGCCGGATTGTCACCAGCGACTTTAATCTCAACCGCGTGGCTGGCGTGCAGGGAGTCGAAGTCATCAATCTCAACGACGTCGCCAGTTCGCTGCGCCCGAGATATCTGCCGGGAGACGGCCTGAAAGTCCGCGTGATTCGCGAAGGCGAGGGGCAAGGGCAGGGAGTCGGGTATCTCGACGACGGCACGATGGTCGTCTGCGAGCAAGCCCGCGACCTGATCGGCAAAGAGATCGAGACAACCGTGACGAGCATGTTGCAAAGCAGCACCGGCCGCATGATCTTCGCCCGACCGAACAGCCTGCCGCCAAGACCGTAGCACAGGCGGCTCGCCTGTGATTTCCCGTTTTCTCATTCCCGTACTCAGCGTGGGAACGAGTCCGCCTCTCAGTGCGTCACCGCCGAATCCCCCGGTTTGCCGGGGGTGGCTTTCACCGTCGGCTTGGTTTCGCTCACGGGTTTTGGTTTCGGCACGAATGGATGCGTCTTCTCCCATTCCATCCAAAACTTGGACGGCGTGGTCTTGCGCCACAGGCAGAGCGCGTTGCCGACGTGCGAGAAGAACGTGTAGTTGTCCAGAATCTCGGCATCGTTCATCGCGATCGTTTTTTGAATCACCCACGCGGCGGCTTGTCGAATCTGCTCGCGCGGCGGATGCAGCGACTCGGGGGCGATCGACAGCCATTCGAGATGATGCCCGGTGGCGATCACATGCCGAAACAGCGGGATCGTCAGGTCCGGTTTCTTGACGGCGTCCTCGCCCGCCGGCCAGTTGTAGGCCCAATGGCCATCCTCGAACTGGCCGACTTTAAGAATGTCACGCACCGACTCCAGGTGTTTGAACACGGCCACTTGCACGTCGTCGGAGAGAATGTCGAACTGCTCGTCGAGCCGCAGCAGGACCATCAACGAGTACAGCCGATGCGTCCCGCCGCACGTCCCCATTTTCTTATGTCCGCGAAGCAGTCGTTGAGCCAACATGTCGAACGACATCTGGCGTCCGTCATTCAGCCGCCACGACTTCGTGGGAGGGAGCCACAGGCCGAACGCCATCACGGACCATTCGGTCTCCCGTTCGTCGTAGCGAAAGTCACGCAGAGCTTGCCGCAGCACATCCCGAAACGTCAGATCGCGGCGACCCGGCGTGAAGACCGGTTGAGACAACGGCAAGCCCGCCTCGGTCAGACAGGCCAAGAGGTGGTCGTGATGCACCGACACCGAGTTCGAGTCACGTCCCCAACGGATATAGATGCCGTCATCGGGGCGATCTTCCAACAGCGGATCGGGATTCGGATCCCCTTCCGCTTGCGGTGCCCAGGACATCAAGAAGCGGCCATGATCGATCAAGAAGTCGCGCATCTCTTCGCCCGAGAGCGCGTCCGGGTCTTGGAATTTGGCATCGACGTGCCACGCTCGGAGCGCGTGTTCGACGTGATTCGGCTTCATCTTCTGAGCCGGGAAATGCGGCACGATCTGCTTCAGCACGGCCGCGAGTTCCTCGTCGCCCACCAATTGTGGGTCGTCGTAGAGCGGCGCGATCACCAAGGACTGGTCCCGTTCCAACGGGAGTTCGATGTTCTGCGATTTGGCCACGGCCAATCGCCGCACTTGCCGCTGCGACTCCGGGCTGAGCGACGAATACGACCAAGCGAACGCCGCCAAGAGGGGCACTTGCAAGACGAGCAACAACACCGCGGGAACACGACGCAGTTTCATAGAAGTTCAACCTTAGAAGAACGCTTGGACTGTTCTGACCGTAGCCGCGTTCGCCAGAACGCGGGTGCCCCGCACTCTGGCGAGTGCGGCTACGCGGAATCTAACTGTCGCCGTTCGTCTTATATGGCTTTCCGGCGTGTGAAGACCGCGCCAACATTATCGGAATACGTCTGACGCCAATTCTCGTTCTCACGCAATTGACCAATCAATCCGCCGTGTGTCATTTGATCGACGGCAATCAGATTCACTCCATATCGGTCGAGCATTTCCTCCCAGCCCGCCGCACCATCGCTAATCGAAACATAATCCTTCCAAACTTCGCGTGGGACGAGATGCACATGCGACGCGAGGAAGACTTTGAAGTTCTTCGGCCCGGCCCACAGCAGGTAATCGCCCCATTCATAGGTGTTGAAGACCTGTCCGCGCGGTAAGCGGTTTTGATCCGCCAGTTTGTTGAGATGAGCGGTTAAAGCCATCGGCGTCCGTTGCGAGACCAGTTTTCCGACCTTCTGCTTGGCATCGTCGCCGTGCAGCATGCGGATTCCAAACGGAGTAAACGCGAAGCAAATCCAAACCACACCGACCGTGACGACGCTCCAACGACCGTTGCGAACGGCGGGAATCTGCCGCTCCAGCGGTGCGAACGTGGCGTGCCAGATCGCGCTGGCGTGCTGCATTCCAAACGTCACGGCCAGTGGAACCCACCAGACCAACATGCGTGAGGACCACAACGCCGCAGCTCCGAAACCGAACAACAGCAACACCTCGGCCGAAGTGACTCGGCGAGGACTTAGGCGATACAGCACGATCAGCAGCAGCGCGACCACGGCAGTCACTTGCCCCTGAACCATGCGCAATTGCAACGGCCCCCACTCGGTGAGTTCCGCGACATTCGGATTGTTCGCGACGGTGAAGACCTCGGCATACAGCCGCAAGCCATAGGGATTGAGCAACACCGCAACCGCCGCCAACTCCAGCATCATTATATAACGGCGGACATGACTATCGCGGCGAACCGCGCGGAACTCGCCGCAGCGAACCGCCAGGTCCAGCGACCGGCCCGCTGCCATTCCCGCCAATAACAACAACCCAACGAGGAACGAGCCATGCAAGTTCGCCCACGCGACAAACAAGGCCGGCACCGCCAACCAATGCCACGCTCGGCGATGCCGAGAGGTTGCCAGAGTTAGTAATAATGTGAAACATAACATCCCCGCCATTTGCGGACGTAGGATGCTCAGATGCTGCCAACAGGCTGCGAGCCATAATCCAACACCGGCCAGAGCAATCCAAGCATTCTGCGATCTTCGATAGCCACGCCATAACAGCAACGCGGCCATCGCCGTGATCGACGAGGCATATAAGAAGCTCAGAGATGTGAGACCCAGCCGATTCAGCGCCTGGAAGCCAATCACTTGTGACAGCCAAGCCGTGTCGATGAATGGCACTCCCTTGGCCAGCGGCATCAGCGGTTCGACGGCCGGTACGGCTTTCTCCGCCACGATCCAGCGACCATAAGCCAAGTGCCCCCACACATCGGTGTGCCACAACGGATGCACGCTGAGCATCACAAACAGCAGGCCCAATGCGAGCACCAACCCGGTCGAGACGGCCGACGCCTTCAGCGACTCCGGGACTTTGTCCTCCAGCATCGACGCATCGGCCAGCGGTGCGGATGCTGGTGCCGGGATCGGTTCCGCTCGCGTGGGTTGTGGAGGAGTCATCACAGTCGACATGAGGCGTCCCGAAAAAGGGAGTGACGGAAGTCTGGTTTCAAGGAAGCCAAGTCTAGGAGACGCTCGCACCCAAAGTCTCACCGCACCTGAACCAGCTTCGCAATCTCGCCCCGCGCGAAACCGATCCTTCCGATTGTGCGGAGGATTCGGAAGCGTGGAGCGTCCGAGATTTTCTGAGCCACCGATGGAATACCCGAAGACTGCTGGATATACCGTTCGCAGTTCTGGAACAGGTTCTTACCGCGGCGGGGAGCGGTGTGATGGCAAATATCCAATCCGTTGACGACCGGGTCGCTGAATGGCGGCGACGCACGGAAAGCGGGGAGTCCCCGACCGTCGTCGAGTTATGCGCCGACTGCCCGGAGTTGGCTTCCGAAGTCGAACGCCGAATCGAAGAGATCGAGCACAGTCCAGAATTCTTGACGCAGGGGATCGAGGAAAACTCGGCGGACGCCACTCTTGATGAGCCGACTCAGACGGAACCGACCCGACCGGAACCGGCTCAGGATACGCTGACGTTCAGCCATCGTTTCAACAAGTTGCGTTTCCTCGCGCAAGGGGGCTTGGGCGAGGTCTACATCGCCGACGACTTGGAATTGCAACGGGACGTGGTCTTGAAGTTCATCCGCAAGCGGCATCGTTCGCGGGCGGAGATCCAGGAGCAATTTCAACTCGAAGCCGAAGTCACGGCGAAGCTGGATCACCCCGGAGTGGTCCCCGTGTACGGCATCGGCCGGCACCCCGATGGCCGCGCGTGTTATGCAATGCGTTATATTCAGGGAGTGACGCTCGATGAGACGATCGCTCAATTTCATGCGCCGCGAGTGGCTCGGCCGGATGGGCAGGGGCCGCGCGACACCTCGCCTTTCTCGCCCGCCCGCACCAGCGAATTGCATCGCCTGCTAATTCGCTTCCTGACTTCTTGCAAGACGATCGCCTATGCACACAACCGAGGCATCGTGCATCGGGATATCAAGCCCGACAACATTATGCTGGGAAAGTATGGCGAGACGCTCGTCGTCGATTGGGGCTTGGCGATGCCCGTGAATCGCGATGACTTCGCCAAGGCCAGCGGCGAAGAGACCCTCATGCCCAGTTCCGGGACCGGCGGGAGTTCGTCCGGCAGCACGGGGGGACCGGTCGGCACGCCCGCGTTCATGAGTCCTGAACAAGCCAATGGGTCGGTCGTCCGTCCGGCGAGCGATATCTTTTCGCTCGGTGCGACCCTCTACAAATTGCTGACGGGGTGCGCGCCGTATTCCGGCGAGTCGGCCCACGAAGTGGTCGCGAAGGCGCGGTATGGATCGTTTCAGCCTCCGCGCCGGATCGATAAACGAGTGCCGCGTCCGCTGGCGGCCATCTGTGAGAAGGCGATGTCCATCGACCCGGCGAAACGCTACATCACGGCGATGGAGATGGCGGAAGATCTCGAACGCTGGCTTGCCGGCGATTCGGTGACCGCCCACCGAGAGAGCTTTTCCGAACGAGTGGGACGTTGGACTCGGCAGCATCGCGTGTGGACTCAGGCGATCCTGACCGCGCTGGTTTTGGTGTCGCTGGTCGTCACAGTTGCGGCCATGCTGCTGAATCGGTCGGCCAACAGCGAACGTGTCGCACGCAACTCCGCCGAAGCCACACGTCAGGACAGCTTGCAGCTCGCCGCCGTGTTCGTCGCCAAAGCGGTGGGGCAGGATCTGCAAACTCGTTGGCTCATCATGGAACGCGAGGCTGTCTCTCCCGACCTGCTTCAACGAGTTCGCAAGTTTGACTCCGAGCCGATCGTTCCCGCCGGGGGCGATTTGCACTTGCAACTTTGGCTCAGTAACAGAACCTCGCAACTGGAATCAACCGCTCCCGCGCGAGGTTGGTCGGTCTTCGATCGACAGGGACTCTGCCGTGGCCGACATCCCACGTCGAACACGATCGGGCAAACCTTCGCCTACCGAGATTACTTTCACGGGCAAGGCCGTGATTTTGACGACAACCAAGCGGGGTCGTTCCCGCCACTCAAGAAACCGCATCGGTCGAACGTGTTCCGCAGCCAGAACGAGGATCAGGCTTGGGTGACTGTGCTTTCGGTGCCGATCTGGTCCGACACGGCGGATGGGCGGCAAGTCCTCGGCGTGCTCACGATGAGTCTGCAAATTGGTCAGTTCGGAGTTCTCGAAACTCGCTTGGGAGACGGCGGCCGTGTCCTTCGATTGATTGATACCAAAGCCAGTGCGAACGACGGCGGGAAGGCCGGCGAGAAAGGGACGGTGCTGTTCGACTCGCGCAGCCGTACCGGCTCGCTGACCAAAACGCCGCAGCGGATTCCGGCGTCACTCGTCACGGAACTGGAGCACCTGCGTACGACCCGCATCGTTCAACAACAGCAGAAGCTCGCCACCACCGGTTTCTTCAAAGATCACTTTTCCGACTCGGACGACGACCAGCCGGGAACGGAATGGATCGCCGCATTCGAGCCGGTCATCCTGCGCACCGCCTCCGGTGAACTGCATGACACGGGCTGGGTCGTCGTCGTGCAACAACCGGTGGAGGCTCGCGACAAACGCTAACGAGATTAATGTGGTACGACGCTCCACGTCTTGAGTCGCAACGCGGAGCGTCGCGCCACAATCTTTGTTTCGAGATTCACGTTTCGAGTTCCCACACCACAGCAAGGACACCCTGATGAAGCCCCGATCGCCGATTCTCTATCAAATCAACACCCGCGCTTGGCTGCGCGATCTGTCCCGCGAACTCGGCCGACCGGTCACGCTGGACGACATCCCCGACCGTGAATGGGATGAACTCGCCAAAGCTGGCTTCGATTGGATTTGGCTTTTGGGAGTCTGGCAAACCGGAGCCGCCGGACAGCGAATCTCACGCGAGAACCCCGAATGGCGGCACGAGTACGAAGCCACGCTGCCGGACCTGACCGACGAAGACATCCCAGGCTCCTGCTTTGCCATCACCGGCTACCAAGTTCATACAGCCCTTGGCGGCGATGCGGCCTTGGCTCGGCTGCGTGAACGGATGCGGCAACGCGGACTGCGGCTGCTGTTGGATTTCGTCCCCAATCACATGGCTCCCGACCATCCGTGGATTACCAAGCATCCCGGTTACTTCGTTGGTGGGACCGAGGAACAACTCGCAAATGAGCCACAGAATTTCACGCGCGTCGCTACCCCAACCGGAGACCGCGTGCTGGCGTTCGGTCGCGATCCGTATTTCTCCGGCTGGCCCGACACGCTGCAACTGAACTACGGCGACGCTGGCCTGCGCGAAGCGATGACGCAGACGTTACTGCGGATCGGCGAGATGTGTGACGGCGTGCGCTGCGACATGGCCATGCTGATCCTGCCGGAAGTTTTCGAGCGGACGTGGCATATCGCCATGCCACCGTTTTGGCCGGACGCGATCGCGCGCGTCAAAGAGCAGTCGCCCGACTTCCTGTTCCTGGCCGAAGTCTATTGGGACATGGAATGGACGCTGCAACAACAGGGCTTCGATGCGACCTATGACAAGCGACTGTACGACCGACTGCGTGAGCAACATCCCCGCGCGGTGCGCGATCACTTTCGAGCGGGTCTCGACTTCCAAGACAAGCTGGCGCGATTCTTGGAAAACCACGACGAACCGCGCGCCGCCGCGACATTTGCTCCACCAGTCCATGAAGCGGCCGCGGTGCTGACCTTCTTCTCGCCCGGATTGCGATTCTTTCATCAAGGTCAATTCGAGGGCCGTCGCCTGCGTTTGTCGCCGCACCTCAACCGTTGGCCTGTCGAGCAAGTCGATGCTCGCGCGGTCGAGTTTTATCAGCGAGTGCTGGCTGTTCTGTGTGACCCCGCCTTTCGGGAGGGCGACTGGCAACTGCTCGAAGCGACCTCGGCCTGGGCCGGCAATTGGACGGACGAGAATTTCATCATCTTTCACTGGAGCGGATCGAACGCTCAACATCGTTTGGTGACGGTGAATTATTCGCCGCACCAAAGTCAGTGCCACGTCCGGCTCCCGTTTGTGCAACGACTCGGAAAAAGCATCCGCCTTCGCGACTGGCTCAGCGAGGCTGTCTATGACCGTCTCGACAATGAGTTAGTTGACCCCGGCCTGTACCTCGACCTCCCCGCTTGGGGCCATCATGTGTTCGAGCTGCGCTGACCTCAACACGATCTGAGCGGGATGCCCAACGCCAAGTGCGACCCAAATGTCACACCGCCGGTTCGATGCCCAAACTCAGCAACTGTGCGGCCAAGCGTTCGGCCCGCTGTTGCTCTTGGTTCAGACGCAGCTCGGCTTGAATCGCACGTTCCGCGCCCGTCAACAGCGGTTGGCCAGAACGGTCACACCAGCGCAGCCAGTCTGCACTGACCCCAGCATAATGTCCGTGCCACAGTGTGAGACCGAGACCGATCAGTGGCAGATAGGACGTATCGACGGGTTGATAGACACCACCGTTTAGCCCAAAGGAGCGCAGCACGCCCCCTTCCAACTCATTCAGAGGATCGTAAATGACATAGTATGGTATTCTGACTTGCGCATACTTGCCAAGTTTGACATCCGCTTCGCCCCCAGTCTTATTGGTGACAATCTCAATAACCACTTCCGGAGCCTTACCGTAGTTCCAGAGAAAGTAGCTGCTGTTCTCCTTTCGCAAAGCGTCTTCCGGCAACTCAACGTCCAGGCTCAAGAGACAACTGGGAATCAGAGGCGGCTGCGCCACGGCGAAGTACAGGCAGACATTCGTCATGCAGACAAAACTCCGCCCCTCACCCGGACCAGCCCAAGACGAGTGCAGTGGATCGGCCAACAATTTTTTTTGTCGTTCTGAGAACAGAGTATCCACGGGAGTGCCATTCTGAAGTAATGATGGGATCGCAAATGAGGCAACGGACACGTCATCCAGCCGGTTCAATACCCAAACTTCTCAATTGTGCGGCCAATCGCTCGGCCCGTTGTTTTTCTTGATCGGCCCGCTGTTGTTCTAGATCAGCCCGCTGCTGTTCTAGATCAGCCCGCTGCTGCTCCTGATCGGCTCGCTGCTGCTCTTGGAGAGCCCGCTGTTGTTCCTGATCGGCCCGTTGTTGTTCCTGGTCGAGGCGCTGCTCGGCCTGAATGGCTCGTTCAGCGCCCGTCAACAGCAGTCGCCCGGAGCAATCGCACCAGCGCAACCATTCCGCACGCATCCCGGCATAATGTCCGTGCCAAAGGGTTAGTCCGAGACCGATCTCGGGAAACAAGGGGGCATCCATTGGTTCATAAACTCCATCGCGTAGCATGAAGGCACGCAACACGCCCCCTTCCAGCTCATCGAACGGATCGTGAATGACATAGTAAGTGATTCCGAGTTGCGCATACTTGTTCCATTTCACATCCGCCTCGCCCCCTTCCTTGTTCGAGACAATCTCAATGACCAAGTCAGGCGGCTTTCCATACTTCCAAATGAAGTAGCTGCGATGCTCCTTCGGCAAAGCGTCTGTCGGCATTGCGACATCCAGACTCAGAAGGAAATCGGGAACCAGGGGAGGTTTCTTCGGGGCAAAAAACAAGCCGACGTTCGACATGCAGACAAAACTCCGCCCCTCACCCGGACCGGACCACGACGCATGCAGTGGGTCGGTCAACAACTTCATTTCTCGTTCGGAGATTAGGCTGTCCACGGGAGTGTCATCCTCGGTGACGATGAGGTCGTAATTGGGCAGACATTCCGCAGGGAGCGGCGCGGCCTCGGGCGCAGAAGCCAGTAGCGATGACGAGGGCATTCCGATTTCTCCAAGATCATGAGGCAGGGCGACGAACCGTCTTGTCTGCAACCAATTCCAGTCGCCAGTGTATTCCCGGCGTTTCGGAAAACTAGCCGTTCATTGTTCGTTCCCACACTCCAAGTCTGTGAGGTTTGGAGCCGCGACCGTGAGGGAGCGATTGCTTCTAGGACTTACAACCGCTCCCTCACGGTCGCGGCTCTATATATCTTCATCTTCGCGGTCTTTTCGCCCTCTATTTCTTCGCATCCGCTGGTGAGTCGATCACCGGGCCGAAGCCGGGCGGTTCTTTCGGATTCGGCGGCGGAGCTTTCGCTTTACCCGCGAGCACGTCGGTGACGGTCTGCTTCAGCTCGTCGGTCGTCCCTTTGAACGTGCGCCGCAAGTAGATCTCGCAGTGCGTGAAGGCCCAGCGGGTTTGATCGCCGTCAGTCTGGCCGAGCACTTGGAACCACGTCCCGTTCGTGTAGGCCAGCATCATGAACTTGCCGCCGTCCTGCGTTTTGACTCCGACGATCAACGGCAAGTCGGGGGCGATTCGCTTCAACAGTTGCGGTGTATGCTTCTGCTTGTCCCCCGTCAGATTGATCGGGATGCGACTGAACGGAGCTTTGCCTTTGAGATGTTCGCCCAGCACCAGCACCGCCGACGGCTTGTCGGGATCGATACGCTCGACCTTGGCCGTGAAGAGAAAGTCGCTGTCGTCGATGAACTCCTGCAACGGGAACAGCTTTTGAATGAACGCGACCGCCTCGTGAGTCAGCAGCAATGCGGCGACCACCGCCATCAAACAGACTATGACCCAGTTCCTCCGGTGCATAACGAGTCTCCCCTTTCGTGATGACATGATTCAATCTCGTTCCCGCGCGGAGCGTAGGAACGAGATATAGGCTGACAACGACGAGGAGCAAAGGAACCCGACGAATGAAGGGAGACGACGAATGCTTTGACGGCAGAGCACATTCGTAGTCTCCCTTCATTCGTCGGGCTTTTTTTGCTGTTGATTGACGCCACGATTCCGCCCCTTCAATACTGCCCGCCGTCTACATCAGCCGTGATTGATCGGTGACGAGTCGTGCCTCATGCCGCCTGCCGATCGCTCAACTTGACGAACTTTCGACCTCGGAGACTTACGATGCTCTGCACTCGATTGGCTTGGTCCGCACGCGGTTGTCGAATCTTCTTTCTGGGACTCACGCTGATCGGAGTCGCTTTTCGCGAGACACCGTGCTCGGCCCAGAACACGACGCTCAAGCCGGAAGAGCTGGCGGCTCAAGTCATCAACGCCGCGAACAAGGCGTTTAACGAGAAGCAATTCCCGGCCGCGACCGAGCGCTATCGCGAGTACCTCAAGACACACGGCAATCAAAAGGACGTCACGCTGGCACGGTATGGCTTGGCGTTGAGTCTGCTGGAGCAACCGCAGAAGGACTTCAAGGCCGCGATCGAATCGCTCAACCAAGTCGTCGGCGTGCAGGAGTTTGTCGATCGGCCGCTGGCGTTGTACTACCTCGCACTGGCGTATCGCGGTCAGGGGCATGACGCGCTGGCTCAAGCGGTCGCGAAGCCGAACGAAGCGGCTCAACATCGCAACACGGCGAAGGACCAATTCACTCAGGCCAATCAACGCTTCAGCGAGGCGATCACCGCGTTCCTCGCACGAGCCAAGACCGCTCCGCCGCCCGCCGCCAACGAGTTGGCCGTCGATCTGGAATGGGCCAATCGAGCGTGCTGCGATCAGGCCGAGATGCTGCTGCGGATCGAGAAGAACAAAGAGGCCAGCGACCTGCTGACTCCGCTGCTGGCCGACGCGACGCTGGCCAAGAGCAAGTACCGGCCGCAGATGTTGTACTTGCACGGTCACGCTAGCTTCCTGCAAAAAGATTTCATCACCGCCGGCCGTTCGCTGAGTCAACTTGTGCCGTTCGCCGATCCGGTCTTTGGAGTTCACACGCGATATCTGTTGGCTCGCGTGCATCACATCGCCGAGGAGCGCGACGAAGCGACGGCTCTCTATGACGCGGTGATCAAAGGCTATGACAAGCAGAAGGCCGACGCGCAGAAGGCTCTGCAAAACCAAGCCGCCTTCGCGAATCAGGCGGAGGAAAAAGCCCGGCTGGAAGCGTTGATCAAATCGCCGCCGGACTATGTCAGCCGCGCCCACTTTTACTGGGGCGTGTTGCTGTACGAGCAGAAAAAAACCGGTGAGGCACTGACTCGCTTCACCGAGTTCAATCAAAAGTACCCGCAGTCGCCGCTGTTGCCGGAAGCTCAACTCCGAGCCGGCATGTGTCAGGTCGAGCTGCGTGGCTTCGCGCCGGCGATCACGTTGTTGCAGCCGCTCGCCGCACATCCGCAATTGAATGATCGAGCGTTGCTCTGGCTGGGACGTGCTCAACTCGGAGCGGCCGATCCGACGCAGCCGCAGCCGTTTGCTCAGGCACTCGCGACGGCGATCGGCACTCTGACTCAAGCGGCCGACAAGGCGAATCAGCAAGTTGCTCAAGACCCGGATGCGAAGCTGCGTCGAGCGGAAGCGCTGCTCGATCTCGGCGACTATCAACAGTTGGCCAAGCAATACCCGCAAGCGGCGGCGACCTACGAGACGGCGTTCAAAGACAACCTTGCTCCCGATCGCAACGAACAATTCCTGCAACGTCGAGCGACCGCGCTGCACTTCGCGGCTCAGTTCGATCAGTCCGATCAAGTCTGTGCGCAGTTCGCCCAGACGTATCCGAAGAGCACGCTGTTGCCGGTGGTCTTGTTCCGCTCGGCAGAGAACGCCTACGTCCGAGCCGCTGCGATCGAACCGAACAACCCGGCCAGCAAGAACCCAGACATCCCCAAGTGGTTCGGCGAGGCAATCAAGCGGTATCAGGTTGTTCTCGAAAAGTATCCGGAGTTCGTATACGCCTCGCTCTCTCGCGGACGCTTGGGGCTGAGCCACTATCGGCTCGGCGACTACGCGGCGACTCTGAAGACACTGAGCGCCGTCCCGCAAGCCGATCAATCGGGCGAGATGGCTGTCGTCCCGTATTACTTAGCCGACTGCTTGCTCCGCACGATGCCGACCGACACCAGCGACGCACTCGCGGCGGGCCGACAACTCGAAGTGCTGACCTCGGCGATCAAGTCGCTCGAAAACTTCGTCAGCGGGCAAGGGAACGATCCGGCCAAGACCGCGCCGCAAACTCCCGATGCACTCCTGAAACTCGGCTACTGCTATCAACGAGTCGCCGCGCAGATCGCCGAACCCAAGGAGCGAAACGACCGACTCAACGCCGCTCGCCAAGCGTTTGAACGGATCAATCAGCAGTACGCGGCGAGTCCCTCGGCTCCGACCGCCTCGCTCGAACGAGCGAATTGCCTCGTCGAGATGAACGACGTCAACGGTGCGATCAATGAACTCAATCGCTTCAAGGCCGATCCGTTCAAGCAATCCTCAGTCGCTCCGCTGGCCTACCTGCGACAAGCCGCGCTGTTCCGAGCACAAAACAAACCGACCGAAGCGGTCGCCGCATTGCAGGAAGCTCGGAGCAACTACGAAGCCGCGTTGACCAACGACCCGACGCGAGCCGCTTGGGCCTCGCTGCTGCACTACCATCACGCGCTGGCGATCAAAGAGTTGGCCTACAAAGACCCGGCGAAGTTGGATGTCGCGAAGCTCAACGAAGCTCGCACGCAGTTCGAAAGCTTGAAACAGAAATACGGTGCAAGCCCCGAAGCGGCCGACGCCGTGTGGCGAGCCGGTCAATGTCGCCGCGAAGAGTTCGCTCCCAAGCTGGTCGCCGCGCGACAGATGTTGGTTAAGAAAGACGCCAAGCCGGAAGAACTCACCGCCGCCAACCAGCAAGTGGCCGAGTGCATCAAGCAACTCGCGGAGACCGGCGGGTACTTTGTCGCTCAAGCCGGAGCACTCGGCCCGAAAGCGGTCGGCTCGGAGATTCATCAGCGGATGCTTTACGAAGGGGCGTGGTGCTATCAGTGGGTCGGCGATGTCGAGGTCGATGCCGCTCGCGCGAAGTTGATCGACGAGGCGGTCAAGAAACAAAAGGAAGAGGCCGCCAAACAACCGGCCGGGTTGGTCGGCGTCGTCAACGCGCGAGTCCCTCAATTCCCGATCACGGCGATCCCGTTGCAGCCGTCTGAGAAACTCGGCCGCGATCAATACAAAGCGGTGATCGCCGCGAAGGGAGACTCGCCACTGGCGATCATCTCGCGACTCGAACTGGCCGAGATGCTCGCTCGTCGCGAAGAGTTCGACCCGGCCATCGCGCTTCTGAACGAGGCTCTGAATCTCGAACCCGCGCCGGACGTTGAAGAGCGATTGCATCTGCGACTCGGCGTTTGTCTCGTCGCGAAGAACGATCATGCGAATGCCTTCGCACAGTTCGCCGCCGTGGCGGCTGACGCGAAGAGTCCATTGGCTCCAGAGGCTCGTGCTCGCGCGGGCGAGTGCCAGATGCAACTCAAAGCCTGGCCGAAGGCGATCGAACTCTGGCTGCCGTTCCGCGATCAAGGTCCGCTGCAAAACGTCGCCGGACTCAGCGACCGCGTGCTGCTGCGACTCGGACACGCCTTCGCGCTGGCCGCGAATTGGGATCAGAGCCGGCAGACTCACGAAGTCCTGCTGCAACGCTTCCCTCAGAGTGTCTGGCGACAGGAGGCTCGTTACGGACTCGGCTGGGCTTGGCAGAATCAAAAGCAGTTCGACAACGCCGTCAACGCTTACCAAGAGGTCATCAAAGAGACCGCCGCCGAGATCGCCGCCAAATCGCAGTACCAATTGGCTCTCTGCCGGTTGGAACAAAAGCGTCTGCCCGAAGCGGCGAACGCGCTGCTCGTGGTGCCGTTTACCTACGACTACCCCGAATGGAGCGCCGTCGCACTGCTGGAAGCCTCACGCATCTTTCTCGAAATGAAACAACCCGAACAAGCCGCTCGCCTGCTGGAAAAAGTCCGCAAAGATCATCCCAACACCGAATGGTCCAAGCTGGCGGAGCAACGACTCGCTGGCTTGCCGCTGGCCAAACGCGACTAAGCAATCCTCTTCATTCCTCTGACCAGATTCCTCTGATCTCCCCAACGACCAATCGTGAGGAGATCAGAGGAATCTGGTCAGAGAAATGAAATTCAAAAAGGGAAGGGATCACATGCAAACTCAATGGACCCGACGCGTTATTTGGGCTTTGGTTTTGGGGATCGTCTTCTGCAGCGTGCGATCGGCTCTGGCTTACATCGAGATCGCCTACTCGCTCGGCCGAGTGGTTCAGGAGGCCACGTCGATCTCGGTGTTGCGGGTTGAGAAGGTTGATAAGGAGAAGAACCTGATTCTGTTCCGCAAGGTGCAAGACCTGAAGGGGACGTTGCCTGGTGAGATCGCGAAGCACAACATCGCCCGCGCCGGTTTCCATGAACGGGAATGGAAGACGATTATGGAGTGGGCCGAGCCGGGCAAGACGGCCGTCTTCTTCAACAACGGCGGAGCCAGCGAGACCTGCATCGGCAACTATTGGTATCAAGCCTACGCCGGCGGCGAATGGTGGAACATGAGCCACGGCGAGCCGTACTTGCTCCGCAGCTACGCCGGGTCGGCGGACAAGTTGATCGGCATCGTGCAGTCGATGCTGGCCAATCAAGAGGTCGTTGTCCCCTGTCTGGTCGATGGCGACAAGATGACCTTGCAGCTTCGCACGGCCAAGATTCAACGGCTGAAAGCGAGCCTCAAGTTGCAGGACTACAACCCTCAGCGAGATTTCGCCGGCTGGGGTGGCGATGACTTTCGTTCGATCGCCGGGATGCCCGGCTTCACGCATGTCGCGGGAATTACCTCGGTCGGGCCGGAAGCACAGGGGGTCGCGGTCGCGGATGTCGATGGCAACGGCAAGCCGGACTTTTGTTTCTACGGACAAGGCCGAGTCACGCTGCTGAAGATGGACGGCCCGGCGCTCAGCGAACTACCGCTGCCGCATACCGGCGGAGCACGCGCGGCCGACTGGGCCGACTTCAACGCTGATGGCAAACCGGACTTGCTGTTGGCGACCTCGACTGGCCCGAAGCTGCTGACCAATCAAGGTGCCACTTTCAAAGACGACACGGCTCTTCTACCGAAGGAGCCGTACTACAACGTCACGGCTGCGGCGTGGCTCGACTACGACGGCGACAAGCGACCGGACATTTTGTTGGCCAACGGATTCCTCGGCCTGCGGCTGTATCGCAACACGGGTGCGGGCTTCGAGGACACGACGCTCGCCGCCAAGCTGGGACCGGACGGAGTCGGTGGGCAACACAAGGGAGATCAGCTCGTCGTCGCCGATTGGAACGGAGATGGTCGCTCCGATTTCCTCTACAGCGCCGGCACCGGCTTGCTCGCCTTCAGCACGGCTCAGGGTTTCGTAGAGACCAAAGACCCCGCGATTCAGTTTCAAGCGGGCAAGGTGCGACCCGTCTTTGCCGATCTCGATGGCGACGGGCAGCTCGACCTGTTCGTCCCGCAATCGGGGACATGCAAAGTCTTCGCGTATCGTGCCGGTCGATTCGCGGACATCACGGCTCAGTGCGGCGCGGTGGCTCAACCGATGGGGAATGCCGTCAGTGCGGCGGCGGTTGATTTCAACAAAGATGGCCGAGTCGATTTGGTGGTCGGCTGTTTGAAGGGATCGAACCGCTACTTCCGCAACAGCGGCGGCGGAAAATTCATCGACGCGACCGATGAGGTCGGCCTCTCGCAACAGATCTACAACACGCGCGGCTTGGCCGTATCGGACATCAACACGGACGGAGCACTCGACCTGTTGCTGAACAATGAAGGGCAGGAATCGACGGTGCTGTTGGGACGACTCGCTCCCACGGCGGTGGGGCAGGTGAGTGCGAAGTGAATGACGAATGACCCAATGACGAAGGAAATCCGAATGTCGAATGACGAAAAGCGAACACTGCGATCGGAGCCACACTTTCTGCTGGGACGGATCCTTCGTCATTTGAGCGTTGTCATTCTTTCGTCATTGGGTCTTTCGTCATTCGTCATTGCCACTGCCGCTGATTGGCCGACGAACCGTGGCAACCTGGAACGCACCGGTTGTGTCGATGGTCAGCCGGGGCCGAGTTCCGGCAAGGTGCTGTGGGTCCACAAGTCGAGCGATCACTACATCGCCGCGCCGGTGGCGGCGGGAGACAGCGTGCTCGTGTCGGCGCTGGCCGCGTTCAACACCTCGACGTTTCAAGCACTGAGCACCGAGGCCGCACCGAAACAGCGTGTGCGGTGGGCGAAGTCGGTGCCGTACCTCAAGCTGCCAACCGTGTGTGCTCCAGCGGTGGTGGGTAACGTGGTTGTGTTTGGTGACGGCATGCACCAGACCGACGGAGCGACTTTGCACGGAGTTCGATTGGACTCAGGCTTGCCACTGTGGCAATTGCCAGTACCCGGCCAGTTGGTGCATCTGGAAGGTTCGCCGAGCATCGTCGGTGAAAAAGTTCTGATTGGCGGCGGCAATGCGGGGCTGCTCTGTGTCGATCCGAGCCGCCTCGAATTGGACGGCAAGGAGGTCGATGCCGCATCGGCACAGGCGGCGCTCGATAAGAAGTGGAAAGAGTTGCTCGCCAAGTACGAGCAGGAGAAGAAGACCGATCCCGACTTCGCGATCGCCCCCAGCGAAGACTCGCTGCCGAAGCCACGTCCGAAGCTCGTGTGGCAAACGGGGGCGGGCAAGTGGCATGTCGATGCGCCCGTGGCGGCGGTCGGTGATCGAGTCCTCGTCGCGACCGCGTTCCTCGACGCCGAGCAGATCGGCGAACGTGTACTTTGTTGCGTAAAGCTCAGCGATGGGAGCGTTCTGTGGAAGACGCCGCTGACCTTCAATCCGTGGGCGGGACCGACGGTCGTGGGAGACCTCGTGCTGGTCGGGTGCAGCAGCGTGCGACTCGAACCGAAGGAGATAGCCAACGCTCAGGGCGAAGTCGTGGCGATCTCTCTGTCTGACGGAGCGGTGAAGTGGCGGCGACCATTTCCGGCGGGCATCGTCTCGGCGATTGCGGTCAAGGATCAGCTCGCGGTTTTCACGGCGACGGACGGCAAAGTCCGAGCGGTCGATGTCGCCAGCGGCAACGAGAAATGGACGCTCGATGGCGGCACTCCGTTCTTTGCCAGCGCGGCGATTGCCGGAGACACGGTCTACGTCGCGGACCTCAAGGCAGTCGTGCGAGCCATCAACTTGGCGGACGGGCAACTTCGCTGGAAGCTCTCATTGGGAACCGATCCCACCGTGAAAGCACCCGGCATGGTTTACGGAGGCCCGATCGTCGCGGGCGGGCGATTGTTTGTGGCGACGTGTGCGTTGGAAGCCGGCGGCAAAGCCAGCACCGCCGTGGTGTGCATTGGAGACAAGTAACGAGGGGTCGGACTGACAACATTGAAAGGAGATTGCAAAATGCAAATTGCAAAATGCAAATTACAAATTGGGATGGTCGCGATCTTGTGGTTGGCCGTGCCGCTGTCCGCTCAGGACAAGCCGGTCGAGGCGATCAAGATCGACAAGGAGAAGAAGACAGTGACTCTGGCCTGCAAGATCGCGCCGCGCAAGCTGCCGAATCTGCAAGAGGAATATCCGATTGAGGTCATCGCCTCGCTGCCGGCACCGAAAGGGCAGAAGGCTCACGAGACGGTCGTCACCTTTGAGGCCAAGCCGAGCGACATCCACAAAGCCCTCGAAAGCCTGGGCCTCAAACCGGGCAAGCCCGCCAAGGGTGAGGGTGCCGAAGCCGCCGGTCCCGAAGTCAAAATCTTTCTCGAACTTCCCGGCGCGGGAGGTCTGTCGAAACGGCTGCCGATCGAGAAAGTCCTCGTCGATCGCAAAACGGGCAAGGCGATGCCCACTCTGAAGTGGACCTTCACCGGCTCGATCAGCAAACAACCGGACCCCAACAAGCCGGACATGGTTTATGGGGCCGATGCGACCGGCACACTGATCGCCATCTTCCCAGTGACCGACGAGACCGTCTTTCAAACCAATCTCACCATGAAAGATGAACCGCTCATCAAGCTGGAGACCAACACCAAGCTCTTGCCGGCCGTCGGCACGGATGTGCTACTCGTGATTCAAGTTCCCTGAGCGCTACCGAATCGTTTAACCGCAATACCGTTCGGTTAGTGAGCCGCCGGCGCTAGCCTCGGGCTTCAAACACTAACAAAGTCCGAGAAACAAAGGCCCGAGGCT
>JBJXEX010000513.1:0-55484 GCA_046156195.1 Planctomycetaceae bacterium
GACTTTGTCAGCCCGGCTCATCGAATTAACAAGAAACTGTTTCATCAACATTGGCTTCACAATCTCTACTTGTCCGCCTCAATGCGCGGCTTTCACACCGCTACCTAGATTCCGTTAGAGTCAGGAATTGTCTTTCATAGCTGGTCTCCTTTTTCCGAGATGAGGCGAACGCCTGAGAAACTGGCCGCTGGCGGGCCGAGTGAAGTGCGACGGAGACCTTACCCTCGGAATTTTGATTTGTCACGCTTTTTTTCGCTGTTACCTTCCGCCCTGTGGAACCGCTGCGGCACTTAGGGGCTGTGCCAGAACTAACTCCGAGACTTCAATGATGCGATCGGCCTCTGCGGTCTTCCAATCTCTTGCGGTGCAACGGTAACACCGCAAGAGATTGGAAGACCGCAGAGAAAGTCTCGGAACCAAATCATGCACAGCCCCTTAGTAGCCGGCACGCTCCGTGTGCCGACGACTCGGCTGACGGCACACGGAGTGTGCCGGCTACTATTGGGGAGTTTTCAGCATGTGCGGAATCGCGGGAGCAGCTTGGACCGCCGATGCCGCTCCGCTCTCGCCCGCGACACTCGAACGGATGATCTCCGCGATTACCCACCGTGGCCCCGATGATTCCGGCAAGTACTTCTCGGCCGAGAGCCGAGAGCCGAAAGCCGAGAGCCGTGATTCCACTTTCCCCGCGGCCGCACTCGGCTTTCGTCGTCTCTCGATCATCGACCTGAGCACCGGCCATCAACCCCTCGCCAATGAAGACGAAAGCGTTTGGATCGTCTTCAATGGGGAAATCTACAACTACCGCGAGTTGCGAACCGACCTCGAAGCTCGCGGCCATCGCTTTCGCACGAACACCGACACCGAGTGCATCGTCCATCTTTACGAAGACCTCGGCCTCGATTGCGTCGATCGCTTGCGTGGCATGTTTGCCTTTGCCATTTGGGATGACCGGCGAAAGCGACTGCTGCTTGCTCGCGATCGTGCCGGCAAGAAGCCGCTGTTCTATCGGCTCGACCGAGGGCAACTGACGTTTGCCAGCGAACTCAAATCGCTGTTGCTCGTGCCGGGTGCTCCGCGCCGCTTGAACCGACGGGCAATCGACTCGTACCTCTGCTACCAATATGTGCCGTATCCCGACTGCATTCTGGAGGGCTATCACAAACTCCCACCGGCGCATGTCGCGGTCTTCGAGAACGGTGAGCATCAAGTCCGTCGTTATTGGCGACCGCCGTATGAACCGGATGTCTCGAACGACAAATCTCAAATCTCAAATCTCAAATCGAGCGTTGCCACTTGGTCAGCCGATCGTTGGCGGCAAGAGCTTCGCCACACGCTGACCGAAGCCGTTCGGTTGCGGATGCGCAGCGATGTGCCATTGGGTGCGTTTCTTTCCGGCGGCGTCGATTCGACGATCATCACCGGTTTGATGCAGGAACAATCGGAGCGTCCCGTCCACACGTTTTCGATCGGCTTCCCGATCAAAGAATTTGATGAGCGATCGTATGCGCGCGAAGCGGCGAAGCATCTCGGCACCGAGCATCACGAATTGGTGGTCGAACCGAACGCTCTCGAAATTCTTCCGAAGCTGATTTGGCATTACGACGAGCCATTTGCCGACAGCTCGGCGATCCCGACGATGTACCTGTCGGAGATGACTCGGCGGCACGTCACCGTCGCATTGTCGGGAGACGGCGGCGACGAATTGTTTGGCGGCTACACACGCTATCTGGCCGTGAAACTGGCTTCGCGATTCGATCAGTTGCCGGGGCCGATGAAGCGGCTCATCACAGCGAAACTTTGGCAACGGCTCCCATCGGGGGCAGGACATCGTTCGCTGTTGCGGCGCGGCAAGCGGTTCCTCGCCGCGCTTGGTGAGCGGCCGGAGAAACGCTATCTCCGCTGGGTTGGCATCTTCGAGGAGTCGCAGCGGCGCGAGCTGTATCGGCCGGAGTTCACGGCCGAACTCGGCGGCTTTGATGCGGGTGATTTCTTGCTACAAGCGTATGCCGAGTGTCCAAGCCGCGACTTCATCACGCGGACGACCTGCGCCGATGTGCTGACGTATTTGCCGTGCGACATTCTGACGAAAGTGGACATCGCCAGCATGGCCTATAGCCTCGAATGCCGCAGTCCGTTCCTCGATCAAGAAGTCATGGAGCTTGCCGCGCGGATGCCGATCGAACTCAAGCTGAACGGCAAGCAAGGCAAGCAAATTTTGCTCGATACGTTTCCCGACTTGCTGCCGCCGTCCATTCAACGCCGAAGCAAAATGGGATTTGGCGTTCCGCTCCCGAACTGGTTTCGTGGCGAGCTGCAACCGTTCTTGCGCGACGTGCTGTTCGATTCGCGCACGCTCGCACGCGGCTTCTTCGAGCCATCCGCCGTGCAACGGCTGTTCGACGAACACATCCAAGCCAAGACCGATCACGCTCACCGCTTGTGGGCACTGCTCTGTCTGGAGCTGTGGCTGCGCATGTTTCTCGATCCCGACGAACCTCCCGCCAGTTGCCCATCGAGATTGTGAGACTCAGGGCGCTAGCCGCGGGTTCACTTCCTCGGCCCGCGGCTAGCGCCTTGCGGCTCAACGAATTCCATGAGGCCCGGCGAATGAAAGGAGACGACGAATGCCGCGACGGTTGGTGAAGTGGCGGCGAGCGGTCTTGTTTCGCGGGCTGGCGATGTTGTTGGGGCTGCTTCCGTTTTTCGTAATTGAGTTGGGACTGCGGGCGTTTGGCTTGGGGAGGCCGGATTGGCACGCGGACCCGTTTGTCGGCTTCAGCGCGGTTCGCCCGCTGTTCGCGTTGAACGAATCCAGCGGGCGGTACGAGATTGCTCAGTCGAAGCGAACGCATTTCTATCCAGAGTCGTTCGCGGTGCAGAAAGAGCCGAATGAGTTTCGCATCTTCTGCATTGGCGACTCGACCGTGCAGGGAAACCCGTGGACCATCGAGACGTCGTTCACGACCTGGCTGGAGATCAGCCTCAACGCGGCCGAGCCGACTCGACATTGGGATGTGATCAACTGCGGCGGGATTTCTTATGCCAGCTATCGGATGGTCCCGATTCTGGAGGAGGTGCTGCGGTATCAGCCGGACCTGGTCATCGTGCATTGCAGCCACAACGAATTTCTGGAGGACCGGACCTATGGCGATCTCAAGCGGACGCCGCGGTGGCTGTGGCTGTGTCATGAGCAAGCCTCGCGGTTGCGGTTGTACAACGTGCTGAAATCTCTATTCGGTCAGCCGGAGCGGTCGCTGGTGACGAATACTCACAGTGAATCAGTAAAGGAGTCGGCCGACAAACGCTCGGTGATGACGGCGGAGGTGGAAGCGTTGCTGGACTATCGCGGCGGGTTGGAGCTTTATCACCGGGACGAGGCGTGGCGTTGCGGCGTGATCGCGCACTACGAATTCAACCTGCGGCGGATGACCTCGATCGCTCAGCAGGCGGGAGTGCCGCTGATCTGGATGAATCCGGCGTGCAACCTGCGAGACTCGCCACCTTTCAAGGCGGAACATCGAACAGGACTCACGGATCGCGAACGGCAGCGTTGGGATGACCTCTGGGCGCAGGCTCGCGAACACTATGCCTCACGGCCGAGCGAAGCGATTCGGTTGCTGCGTGAGGCGTTGGTCATCGACGATCAGCACGCCGGACTGCATTATGACTTGGCCAAGTGCTACGACTCGCTCGGCCAGTTCAGCGAAGCGCGGGCCGCATACACGCTGGCCAAGGAGTGGGACGTCTGCCCGTTGCGGATTCAGGAGCCGATGAACGATTGCGTCCGGCAAGTGGGTCTCGACACGCACACGCCGGTCGTTGATATCCGCGTTCTGTTCGACCGGCTGAGTCGGGACGGCATTCCCGGCAGCGATTGGTTCGCGGACCACGTTCATCCGACGATCCCCGGCTATCAGCGAGTGGCCGACGAATTGGCCGACGAACTTGTGCGGGTCGGTGTCGTCTCCCCGCAAGCGGAGTGGCTCGCACAGAAGCAGCAGCGTTATGCCGAGCACCTGGACTCGTTGCCCCCGCTGTATTTCATTCGCGGCCAGCAGCGGCTGAGGTCATTGATGCTGTGGGCAGAAGGCCGCGTGACGAAGGAACGGCCGACACGCTAAGCCTCAGAGCAGTGACCTCATCGAGCTTGCCTTATTGGCGAGACTCGATTGAGAAGATGCCAAGCGATCTCACATCATTCTGCTCCATCATTCTGCTGAATTTTCGGCGAGCAGAATGATGGGAGGGCAGAATGATGTGAGAGCGGAGACAAAGGCACTTCACCGTCCCAGACGCGGATTGACGCGTTGTCCGACAGAAGTGACCATCCCCCGCTCGTTCTGCCGATGAAAAACTTCGTGAATTGTCGTTCTCTCCAGGAATCCTCTCGTGGAGTTCCGCTCAATGATCTCTCTCCTGGCTGCGGCCGATTTCCTGGAATGGCTGGCGTCATTGTTTCGTCAGCCGATCGAAGTCATCGAGACGGCGCTCTGGAGCGCGCTGGCGACCGGGCTGGCGTTGGCCACTCTGCATTTGCTGACGATGCTCGTGACGAAGTGGGGCGATCGGTCGAGCGGTTGGAAGTCGCTCGTGTTTTCGCTCGTGTTTCATCTGTCGTGCATGTTTGGGTTGGTCGCGGTCAATCCCCCCACGTCGTTGGTTTCCGCCACCGGGAATGAACCTGACATCGAAGCGGTCCCCGAGCAACGGATCGAGGTGACCACGAAAAATTCGGATGCCGAGGAATCCGTCGCCTTGGCCAAGTCGGGGAACACGCGCATTTGGGAGAAATTGCCAGAGGCTCCCAACCAGGAACTGATTCGCACCAACCGTGCGCCGGTCGAGTTGAAACCCTCCGAAGGGCCGGCACGAACGCAGCAACCGCTGACCGCGCCGGATGTCCAAATCACGGATAAACCGGCCTCGCCCGATCAACCTGACGTGCGGCCGGAGTTAAAGCTGTCGGGAGAAAAGGGGCCGACGCGACTCGAAGCCGCCGCTCCGTTGATGATCGACGACCCGACGGCGGAGTCACGTCCCGAAACGCGAGTGCCGTCGTTCGCGCCGCTCAAACGGGGTCAGCCAACCGGAGCACCCGGCGCGACGGTCGCACGACAACCGAACTCCGGCAACAGCGGCGGTCTCGAACGAGTCACGCCGGGATTTGAGACGCCGGGTGTGTTGAACTTGCCCGACACCATCCTGCCTGGATCAACCACGAATGTGTCGCCAGCTCCCGGCACACAGGGTTCTGGGCCACGGCGAACAGGTCCGGCTCCGTCCGCGTTGCCGTCCGATGAGACTGGCTTACTCGCGAGCAATTCCAACAGCGGCGAGGGAACCGGCAAGGGAAGCAGTTCTTCCGGATTCTCGCGCTTGAAGACTCGTTCGACGCGCGGCCAACCGGGGGGCGGCAGCGAGACGTTACTTCCCGAACGCAAAGCTCAAGACCCGAACGCGGTCCCCGTCGGGCCGTTGCAAGTCCGCGACGGCGTCCGCACGGAACTGCCGAATGAAGGACTCGTCCCGCGACTCGTGCAGCCGAACTTCGAGGCTTCCAAGTTGGGCAAGCGAACGACAGTGCCGCCGATTTACGAAGGTCGTGATATCGGTCGGCGTCGCGAGACCGCACGCAAGTACGGCGGGACCGATGCCTCGGAGAAAGCGGTCGAGTTGAGTCTCCGCTGGCTCGCCGCACATCAAGATCCTGAAGGCTTCTGGGATGCGGATGGCTTCGACTCGCTCTGCCCCGATGGTGACCGCTGCACCGGTCACGCGGGACTGGTGAAGATCGACGACGAAGGTGTCGATCGCCTGAACGCCGGCGAGCAAGCCGACTCCGGTGTAACGGCGCTCGCGCTGCTGGCGTTTCTTGGAGCGGGTTATACCCACGAAAAAGGACAGTATGCGGACCAGATCGACCGCACGCTGAGTTGGCTCATTCGTCAGCAACGTGCCGATGGATACCTCGGCGGCAAGGCCACTCACTTCGAGCAGATGTACTGTCACGCGATGGCGACCTACGCGCTGGCCGAGGCTTACGGAATGCAGAGTGACCTGTCATCCGACGCGCGCCTGCGCGAGCCGCTGACTCGCGCGGTCAACTACATCGTCGCGACGCAGAATGCCGATGGTGGCTGGAGGTATGTCAAAGGCCAGTCCAGCGACATGAGCATCTTCGGCTGGCAACTGATGGCTCTGAAGAGCGCGGAGATCGCCCGCTTGACGATCCCCGACAGTACCAAGGCCAAGATGGTGCAGTTCCTGAAAGAAAGGAGCCAAGGCCCGAACAAAGGTTTGGCCGGCTATCGCTTGGTGGGAGGCCAGTCACTGGCACCAACCGACTCGATGACCGCCGAGGCATTGTTCTGCAAACAGATGCTGCGTCTCTCTCGCTCGGACCCGGCGAGCACCGAAGGGATGACTTTCATCATGCAGCGGCTGCCGCGCGGTTCGACGCACAATTTGTATTTCTGGTACTACGGCACGCTGGCGATGTATCAGTACGGCGGCGCTCCGTGGCGCGAGTGGAACGAAGCCTTGCGAGAAACGCTGATCGCCGAGCAACGGACTCGCGGCCACATGGCCGGAAGCTGGGATCCGAAAGCCCCCTGGGGAGCCTATGGCGGACGGATCTTCTCGACCGCCGTCAGCACGCTTTGCCTGGAGGTCTATTACCGCTTCCTGCCGCTGTACCAAATGGGCGAGCAGCTCGACGGGCCTGAATGAGCGGTGTGGATATCTGGACTTTTGCAACATGACTTTCAACCACATGATCGAACCGGCCGAAACCTACGAGCAGGCGATCGGCTTCCTCTTCGACCGCACGAACTTTGAGCGGACTCCGGCGTTCAGCAAGCAGGAGTTCAAGCTGGGGCGGATGCGGCGGTTGCTGGAATTGCTGGGCAATCCGCAGATCCGGCTGCCCTGTATCCACATCGCCGGGACCAAGGGGAAAGGCTCGACGGCCATCATGCTGGCCGAGATTCTGTCGGCGTCCGGGCGTCGTGTGGGGTTATACACTTCGCCGCATGTCGAAGTTTTCGAAGAGCGAATGCAGGTTGCTGGACAGCGACCGACTCCTGCCCAAATCGTGGAACTCGTGCGTCGGGTGCAGGTCGCTGTGCGGCAATGCGAGTCCGATCCGCAGCCGTTCAGCGCGACGTTTTTCGAGGTGACGACCGCTCTGGCCTGGTTGTTCTTTGAGTCTCAGAAAACAGAGATTCTCGTGTTGGAAGTTGGCTTGGGAGGGCGGCTGGACTCCACGAATGTTTGTTCTCCGCTCGCCTGCGTGCTAACGACGATTAGCCGCGATCACACGCAGTTGCTGGGGAGCACGTTGTCTCTGATCGCCGCCGAAAAAGCGGGGATCGTAAAACCGCGAATTCCGGTCATCAGCGGAGTCCTCGGCAGAGAAGCTCAGACCGTAATTGAGGAGACTTGTCGTCAACAGGAATCCGAGCTTTGGCAACTCGGCCGAGAGTTCACTTACGAATACACCGCTGCGTCGTCGGGATCGGAATCGGGCGAGTTCGGCACGGTGTCGGTCACGACTCGCCATCAAATCTGGCCAGCGATGCCGCTGCCTCTGGCGGGCGAGCACCAAGCGCACAACGCGGCTGTCGCGCTGGCGACGCTGGACCGACTGGGGCCATTCGCCGGGAGCATTACCCCAGAGATCGCTCAGCGAGGTCTCGCCCAAGTCCGCTGGCCGATGCGAATCGAAGTGGTTGCTCGGAGGCCGACGGTGATTGTCGATGCCGGACACAATTGGGAATCGATTTCCGCACTGTGCCGAACGCTCGACGAGTCATTCCGTCCCTCATGCTCCGATCAAAGCAACTCGCGCCGCGTGCTGATCTTCGCCGCGACCAAAGACAAAGACGTGCTCGGCCTCGCGAGGCAACTGCTGCCTCGATTCGACAGCATCATCCTGACGCAGTACCTCCACAACCCGCGTTCTGTTCCCGCCGAGTCCTTGCGGCGATTGATTCAATCGGTCAGTGACGTGCCGTGTCATGTCGCGATCACACCGACCGAGGCTTGGCGGATCGCCCGGCGAATCACGTCGCCGAGCGATTTGATCTGCGTGACGGGATCGTTCTTCATCGCCACCGAGATGCGCGAGTTGATTCTTCGAGACAAGCTGCTCGGTCGTGATATCGCAGCGTCCTCCAACTCGTCCGTTCCAGCGCTTTCGGCGGAGAAACGGTAGAAAGAAACTCGAATCATGTTGTTTTGCCAATCGTGTTCAATGACCTCCTCCCGCCGCGAGATGCTTTGCCGAGCCGGTGGCGGATTCGGAATGCTTGGACTGGCCGGATTGTTGGATTCCGCTCGAGCGGAGACCGGTGCCGTCAGCACCACCAAGCGGCCGCACTTCACGCCGAAGGCCAAGCGGGTTTTGGTTCTCTTTATGAATGGAGCTCCGTCGCACGTCGATACGTTCGATCCAAAACCGGCACTGGCAAAACATGAAGGTCAGTCACCCGACGGAAAGATTGAAAACGCCAAGCGAGCGGGCGGGTTCATGCCGTCGCCGTTTCAGTTCTGGCCGCGCGGCGACAGCGGCGTCGTGATGAGCGAACTGTTTCCGAATCTTGGTGGAGTGGCCGATGACTTGTGCGTGATCCGCTCGATGCACACCGATGTGCCGAATCACGAGCCGGGATTGCTGCTGATGCACTCCGGCCATCAACAACCGGTGCGACCAAGCTTGGGTTCGTGGGCGTCTTACGGGCTTGGCACGGAGAACAAGAACCTGCCGGCCTTCATCGCGCTCAGTCCCGGTTTGCCGGTGGTCGGGCCGCAGTTGTGGTCCAGCGCGTTTCTGCCCGGCGAGCATCAAGGGATGGCGGTCGATACGAATGACCTCGCGATCGACAAGCTGATCGCCAACATCCGGCATCCGAAGCTGACTCGCGAGGAACAACGGCGGCAGTTGGATTTGCTCGGCGCGCTGAACCAGTTGCATCGCGACAAGCGACCGTATGACGCGGCGCTCGACACGCACATCCGAGCGTTCGAAACCGCGTTTCAAATGCAGACGGAAGCGGCTGAGGCATTTGATCTCAGCCGCGAACCGAAACACATCCGCGAGGCTTATGGCGATTCGGTCTTCGCTCAGAGTTGCCTGCTGGCTCGGCGGTTGTTGGAGCACGACGTCCGCTTCGTGCAGGTTTACTACGTCACGAAGAACGGCAAGCAGCCGTGGGACACGCACTCGGACAACGACAACGGACATCGCCGCCTCTGCGCCGACAGCGATCGCGCAACAGCCGCGCTGATCAACGATCTGAAGTCGCGCGGAATGCTCGACGACACGTTGATCGTCTGGGGCGGTGAGTTTGGCCGAACTCCGTACGCTCAAGAGGCCAAGAACAACAAGCCGGGCCGCGATCATCACAACACCGGCTTCTCAATGTTTCTGGCTGGCGGCGGTGTGAAGGGAGGTCTCATGTACGGCGCGACCGATGAGCACGGGATGCACGCCGTCGAAAACCGAGTCCACGTCCACGACCTGCACGCCACGATCCTGCATCTGATGGGCCTCGACCACGAGAAGCTGACCTACCACTATTCCGGCCGCGACTTCCGTCTGACCGATGTGCATGGCCGAGTCGTGTACGACATTCTGGCGTAATTGTTCGGCCGACAGCCGATTGCCGTTGGCCGACAGCCGTTATCCTTTTTTCCGAATTCAAAAAAACGGCATCACGGCGATCGGCTGTCGGCTCACGGCGATCGGCCGGGCTATGTTCAACAACCTTCGACTTTGGAGAAACCCATGATGAATCGCTCGGTCACACGTCGTCAGGTTCTCAAGACCGGAATCGCCGCCGGTGCGTCCCTGTTTGCCGCTCCCGCGATTCTGCGGGCCAAGAACGTCAACGAGAAACTCAACGTCGCCTGCATCGGCGTCGGTGGACGGGGCGGGGCACATTTGCCGGCGCTCGCGGATGAGAACGTCACCGCGATTTGCGATGTGTTTGCACCGACGCTGGGCAAAGTCGGCGAGAAGTATCCGCAGGCCAAGAAGTTCGCGGACTTTCGCAAGTTGCTCGATCAGGACCGAGACTTCGACGCCGTCGTCGTCAGCACCTGCGAGCACACGCACGCCTTCGCAACCTACCCGGCATTGCTGCTCGAAAAACATGTCTATTGCGAGAAGCCGTTGACTCACAACATCTGGGAAGCGCGACAGATTCGCGAGACGGCGGCGAGGTTCAAAGTCGCCACGCAGATGGGCATTCAAATTCACTCGGGCGAGAACTACCGCCGCGTGGTCGAGCTGATTCAAGCCGGCGCGATCGGCCCGGTGCGTGAGGCTCATGTGTGGGTCAGCCGAGCTTGGGGACGTCAGAGCGCGGAAGACGCGGCGAAGTACAAGGACATCGTGCATGTCGAAGAGCGGCCAGCCGAAGTTCAACCGGTGCCGCAAGGATTGGATTGGGATTTGTGGCTCGGTCCCGCCAAGCCGCGGCCGTTTCACAGCGTCTATTTTCCGGGGCCGAAGTGGTATCGCTGGTGGGATTTTGGCAGCGGCACGATGTCGGACCTCGGCAGTCACATGAACGATTTGCCTTTCTGGGCGCTGAAACTGAAATCGCCGTTATCCATCGAAGCCTCCGGTCCGCCACCTCATGCGGAACTCGCCCCGGCCTCAATGCAGGCGACCTACGAATACGGCCCTCGCGGCGACATGCCCGCCGTCAAACTGACGTGGTATCAGGGGGTCAACAAGCCGGCGATCTGGACCAGCGGAGGAATTCCGAAATGGGATAGCGGCATCCTCTTTGTCGGCGACAAGGGGATGCTCTTGGCCGACTACGGCAAGCACGTCTTGTTGCCGGAGGAAGAGTTCAAAGGCTATCAACGCCCCGCGCCGTCGATCCCGAAGTCCCCCGGCCAAGTCCACGAGTGGCTCATCGCCTGCAAGACCGGAGCACCGACGACCTGCAACTTCGAGTACTCCGGCTGGCTGACCGAGGCCAATCATCTCGGCAACGTCGCGTACCGGCTCGGCAAGAAGATTCAGTGGAACGCCGACGAGTTGAGTTGCCCAAACGCTCCCGAAGCCGATCGGCTCATCCGCCGCGAGTACCGCACCGGCTGGTGCCTGTGCTGACCTTCGTCGCTCCTAATTGTTTTTGCCTTCGCTCTCTGCGTCTTCTCAGCAGAACAAGACTTTCACCGATTGCAGATCGAAGCGGGCTTCGCCGACGACCAACGTCTTCCGATCTCCGTGCTCCGGCACTGCCGTCCGTGCGACAATCTCAAAGAGGAGGATCGCACGGATGGCAGAGCCGGAGCACGGAGCACGGAGCACGGAGCACGGAGCACGGAGCACGGAAATCGGACAAGCGAATCAAAGACGGCACCAACGATTCGCCGTGAAAAGTTTTCAAACGATTGCCGTCCTGAGCAAACATCACGAACCAATGCTCAAGACTCTGTTGGCGGTTATTTGGTAGGCTCGCGCGCGGGCATTTTCAGGAAGTGAGGCCCGCCGAACGAGTCGGGCGGTTCGCCGGTGGTTTCGGAGAGGCTGAGGCTGCGCGGCATGTTTTCCGGCTTGTCTTCGATTCGCAAAATGTCGGCACCGAGAAAGTTCAGCTTGCCTTCCAGCGACTGATAGCCGCGGTCGAGATGATAGATGCGTTTGACGACGGTCTCCCCTTCCGCGGCGAGACCAGCCAGCACCAGTGCGGCACTGGCTCGCAAGTCCGAAGCCATGACACACGCACCGCTAAGTTGTCGCACACCGCTGATGATCGCGCTCGGACCTTCGCGACGGATCGTCGCTCCCAGCCGGACCAGTTCAGCGGCGTGCAGGAACCGATCCGGGAAGACCTTGTCCGTGACCACGCTGATGCCGTTTGCCAGACAGAGCAGCGACATGAACTGCGCCTGGACGTCGGTCGGCAGGCCGGGGTAGGGCAGCGCCGTCGCATCGACGGATCGCAGTTCCAGCGGAGCATTGATGCGCAGGACCGGTTGCTCGCCGACATCGCTGGTTCGCGGAGGAATCGTGAGGACCGTTGAGTCCCCCTCCAGCGAGCCAAGCAGTGAGTCAATCAGTTTGAGATGATCGAGCGGTGTCGGCGAATCATCCGCCAACTCGATGCGGACTCCAATCTCTCGCAGCTTCTCAATCACGGCAGTCATGTGCGTGAGGTTCACGTTCTCGAGTTCAACGCAGCCGCCGGTGATCGCGGCGGCAATCATCAGCGTCGCGGCTTCGATGCGATCGGGGATAACGGTGTGCTCGACGCCGGTCAGACGATCGACCCCTTCAATGCGAAGGAACGGTGTGCCGAGGCCGCTGATCTTGGCTCCCATCGCGTTGAGCATGTTGCCGAGATCGATGACTTCCGGCTCGCACGCGGCGGCCTCGATGATCGTTTCCCCTTCGGCCAGCGTCGCGGCACACATCACGTTACAGGTGCCGGTCACCGTACTACCGAACGGGCCGCCCAGATAAATTCGATTGCCGTGCAGACGATCGACTTCGGCGATCACATAACCACGCTCGACGCGAATCTCGGCTCCGAGTGCTCGCAGTCCTTTGAGGTGCAGTTCAATCGGACGGTCGCCGATGTTGCAGCCTCCCGGCAACGACACGCACGCTCGACCGCGCCGCGCCAACAGCGGGCCGAGCACGCAGAAGCTGGCTCGCATCTTGCGCACGAGTTCGTACTCGGCAATCACCGGACGCGAGTCAATCACTTCCATTGCCAGCGAGCGATCCGGTTGCCGCTCAATGCGCATGCCCAACGAGCGAAGCAAATCGGCGAGCGTGGTGACATCCACCAGATTCGGGACATCCCGCAGCAGAGTTTGCCCGTCGGCCATCAACGCAGCCGCCATGATCGGCAGCGCAGAGTTCTTCGCGCCATCCACGCGGACTCGACCATACAGCGGCTTGCCGCCGCGAATCACGAACATGTCCATCCTTGGACCCCCGCTGAGACGAAATTTCAAATTTCAGATTTCAGATTTCAAATTCGAGCGACATCGGCGGGCTTCTATCCGTTTCGGACGGCTCGGACAACACGAGGTTGCTTGGCCAAATCCTTGAGCACCGTGATGTCGTCGTAGGTGCCGTTCGCGGTCAAAAGTTGCGTGACCGCCTCGGCTTGTTCGCCGCTGATCTCAATCAACAATTTCCCTTGAGGCAGCAAGTATTGCGGAGCACCCATGATCAAACGGCGGATGATGTCCAAGCCATCGGGGCCACCGTCGAGTGCGGCTCGTGGTTCGTGCAATCGGACGTCGGGGGCCAGCGTTTCAATCTCGGCCGACGCGATGTAGGGCGGATTGCTGGCGATGAGATCGAACGGTTCGGTGTCGGTCAGCGGAGCGAACAGATCGCCACACAAGAAACGGATACGGTTCTCGACGTTGTGCTTCGCGGCATTCTCTCTCGCGATCATCAACGCTGGTTCCGACAGATCGATTGCCGTGACGATCGCTTGCGGGCAGCGAACTGTCAGCGCAATCGCGATGCAACCGGAGCCGGTGCCGATGTCGAGCACTCGTGTCTGCTCAAGTGGTTTGAGGATTTCGATCGCTTCGACGATCAGTGTCTCGGTGTCAGGGCGCGGGACGAGCACGTCTTTCGTGACTCGGAAGTCGAGTCCGAAGAACTCACGATGCCCGACGAGATACGCAACCGGCTCGGCGGCCGCGCGGCGTTTGACGAGGTCACGCATAGTGGCTCGTTGCTCGTCGGTCAGCGGCTGATCGTAGTTCGTGTAAAGCTGAATGCGCGGGCAACCGCGCGCGTGAGCCAGCAGGATCTCGGCATCGAGCCGCGGCGATTCGCTGCCGTGCGACTTCAGATGCGGAATCGTCCAATCCAGAATCCGCTTCACCGTCCAGACATCGCCCGTCGCAACAGACTGCTTGGCGACCGGCTGTTCTGACATGTGTTGTCTTTCGTGGCGAGAAAACAAGCGGATCAGCGAGTCGCAAAAAGTTGCGATTTCAGAGTTTGAAGTTTTTGGCTTAACTCCGATTCAGGTAACTGGGCAAGGACTTCACGAGCATCTGTTGGTTGACCGAGTAACGACTGGCACAAACGAATTTCGCCAATGACCTCGCCAACGACAAGCCCTTGCTGCATTCCTTGCTGCATTCCCAATTGAAGGCCCTGTTGGTGTCATTTCTCAAGCCCTTCGGTGTGTTGCCGCTTGTACCAATTCTCTTTCCACAGCTCGTCGCGCTGGGCTTTCTGCCGAGCCAAATATCGTTCACGTTCGAGGTCTATTTGGTTCATGATTTCCAACTCCTGAACAGCCTTGCCGACTTCTGGCAACCATAACCGATTGGGTAACTGTTGGGACTTCAAATCTGCGCCATGACACAGGAAGTAGAGCCATTGATCGAGGTCTTCCGCAAGGTCTGTGGCTGCCATCGTGAACTTCGGCAATTCGATCAGGTGCATCTCGATCCGGTCGGTCAGGCAATGTCCAAATCGCGGGTCAACCAATTGGAATCGCGAATGAAACGTCGCGATCTCTGGAAACAGGATTTGATTCAAGAAGCAAATCGAAATGGTCGGCTGCAACAGCGAGTAGTCCAGCCCCTCTGAAAGCTGATCGGTGAAAACCTTGGCCCAGTAATACAGCAATCGTTCGGGCAAATCGGAGTACAGCAGCATCTGCATTTCAGCACGGAGTTAATCAATGACACCGACAGTTCACGGTTCTTGATATGACCGAAGACTCGTTTGAAGGCGTAATCGACTTTCGGATCGATCCCAAGCATGACAGTCACCTCCGCGCTCAGTTGTTTGACCCGCCCGTCCCCTTCAGTCGTTCGTTGCGGTCGAACTCCAGCATTTGGTTGATGAGTTCATCCATCTCGCCCTGCATGATCTTGTCGAGCTTATAGAGCGTCAGTCCGATGCGGTGATCGGTCAGACGATTCTGAGGGAAGTTGTAGGTGCGGATGCGTTCGCTGCGGTCGCCGGAGCCGATCAGTGTGCGGCGCTGAGAGGCCCGATCCGAATGCGCCTTTTGTTGCTGCTGTTCGAAGATCTTGCTGCGAAGCAACCGCATCGCCTTCGAGCGGTTTTTGTGCTGACTCTTTTCGTCTTGGCACTTCACCACGATGCCCGTCGGCGTGTGAGTCAGCCGAACCGCACTCTCGGTTTTGTTGACCTTCTGCCCGCCGGGGCCACCGGCGCGCATTGTGTCCATTTCGATGTCTTCGGGACGGAGTTCGACCTCAACGTCCTCGACTTCCGGGAGCACGGCAACCGTTGCCGCGCTGGTGTGGATGCGGCCTTGAGCCTCCGTCTCCGGCACGCGCTGCACGCGATGCCCACCGCTCTCGAATTGCAATTGATGGAAGCAGCCTTCGCCTGTGACCGAGAACGTGACTTCCTTGATCCCGCCCATTTCGGCTTCGCTGGAGTCGAGCACTTCCATCTTCCAACCGCGTACGGTGATGTACCGGGTATACATGTCGAGCAGATTGCGAGCGAACAATGCCGCCTCTTCGCCACCGGTCCCCGCGCGGACTTCCACGATACACGACCCGCGCGTCATCGAATCGCCGGCCGTCAGGATGTCTTCTAGTTCGACTTGCAGGGCATTGAACTTCGGCTCCAACTCGGCGAGTTCCGCCTTGGCGTAGTCGCGCGCCTCGTGGTCGGAGTCTTCGTAGATCAATTGCTTGGTTTCGGCGACTTCTTTTTCCAGCCGATTGAATTCGCGCACGGAGGTGGCGACTTTGCGCAAGCCACCGTGCTCGCGCTGCAAGGTCAGCATCCGGTCAACGTCCGACAGGACGGCCGGGTCTTGCAGCATTTGCTCGATTTCCTCGAAGCGCTGCAGTTTGGATTGGAGGCTGGGATACATGGCGAGTCGAACCGGCTACGAGGATGAAAACCAATCGGGACTACAAAAAGAGATCGGGAGGATGAATCACTCCCGAGTCGTCGTGTCACCACGGCAATGGCTCAGGGGAGATTCGTCCTCCCGATGTTTGCAGTCAACCGAAATTCGTCGCTGCCAGACACGCCTACTGCCGGACCAATACTGCCGGACATTGCTGCCGAGTGCGTCTGACGGTCGCTAACTGGCTCCCTTGACCTTCCAGTTGTACTTCTTGGAGAACTTCTCAACGCGTCCCGCAGCGTCCACGAACTTCATCTGGCCGGTGAAGAACGGATGGCACTTCGAGCAAATATCGACGTGCAACTTGGCGGATGTGCTGCGCGTGAGGAACTCGGTGCCGCAGCTACAGTGGACCGTGACTTCCTGGTACTTGGGATGGATGCCCTCTTTCATGGCGACGCCTAAAACCTTCACTTTTGAGCGAAAAAACAGGGCTCGGCCACTTGGCCGAGCGAGCGAGGGGGCGGAGTCTAGGCCGACTCCTTGGAATCGGCAAGGAGTCGCCGGAAGCCGCCGGATGAGTCACTTCTCACGCAGAGCGCGAGAACGAGTTCCTACAAAAAAAACGGCCGTGGTCGGAGCGCCGACCACGGCCGTTGGTTTTTCTGTCAGGCACACGTCGAAGCACTAGAACTTGAAGATCGCGTCGATGCCGAAGATGTCTTCGTTCCACGGGGAGACATCGTTGGCCGGAGCCCAGTTGTGCCGGACTTCGGGTCGCACCACGACGTTGGGCGTCACTTGGTAGTTCACACCATAGGTGAAGGTGTTGTAGGAAACGCCATCCGCCTTGTACCACTCGAGGCGAGTTCCGGCCTTCGCCTTATCGGTGAGTTGATAGAAGGCGTAGTTGATCAAGCCGGTCGAATCACCAGCGGTCAAGCTGGTGGGGTCGGCGAGGTTGCCACCGCTGTTGGTGTCGAGCACGTCGAATTGGTGAACCGTAATGAATTTGTCGGTCCATTTCTGGGACAGGATGAAGCTGTTGATGGCACCGTTGCCACGCACGCCGAACTCACCCACGGCCGCGGCATAAACCAATGTGGTCTTGTCGCTGGCGGCGTAGGTCGCACCGAAGATCGCGTTGCTGCCCTTCATGTTCTGATCGAAGCCGGTATCCCAACCGAGCGTCCAGCCACCGATCATGGTCAGCTTGTCGTTGACCTTGTAGGTCGCCAACGCACCCGTGTGAGTGAACGGTTCGCTGTTGTAGAAGGTGATCTGCTTGCTGAAGAAGAAGTTGTCCGGTGTCGTGACGACTTCGTATCCAATCGGGGTGTAGAAGTGGCCGAGCTTGACCGAGAGGTTGCCCTTCGCCACTTCGCCGTACAACTGCGGCATCGCCCATTCGTAGATGCCGTGATCCCAGCCGTTCACGAAGTCAAAGTGACCGGGCCGGTTGCCGAAGGATTGCGTGTCGTTGCCGTCCACACCGTAGATCACGTCGGCGCGATAGCCCCAATCCCACCCCTTGCTGCCGTCCGCCACCTTGGCGGTATACAGGTACAATTGGTTGATGTTGAGGTTGTTGTGTTCCCGTTGATTCAAGAACGGGCCATTGCCGGTGAAAGCTCCATCCGGATCGGTGGAGTATCCCGCGGCAACCCAGCCGGCGATGGTGATGCCGTTATCCTTCAGGATGTTCTTGCCACACTCGTCATCGAAGACCGACACGAGCGTCCAAGGTTCTTTCTTCTCTTCCTCGCAGCCGCCGCCGAACAGCGTGCTCCCTTTCGTGCAGCCATCGCTCAGGCAGCCGGGTTGGCAACCCGTGGCGCAACTCGGAGCAGCGGGAGCGCAACCAGCGCCACAGGCCGTTTGGCCGCAGGGCTGGCTGCCCATCTGCTGAAGCTGTTGAGCCAGTCGCTCTCCAGCTCGTTTGTAGACGTCGTCGCTGCATTGCGCTGCGCAACCAGGAACGGGGGTCGCGCAGTTGGCGTCCTCCGCGAAAAGCAAACTGTCCGACGAAACCCCAACGCTTCCGAGAAGCAGCAGGGCTCCGGCGGATCGACGAATCATTTCCGAAATCCGGCCGTATCTCATGGTCCTCTCCTGGATCAATTTCAGAGTGCGGTTGAAATCCATTTGAGACGAACTGCCGGAACAACCGGCAATGATCGTCTCCACGATGTGAGTCGTGTCGCCGCGCTGTTCCCTGAAAAGCCGGAAATTCAGCGACTTGCACGAACTCGGACTGGTCTTTGAGTGAGCGCTCTGTGACCAAGTCCTCCGGCAGGTCTTATCGGAGCCGTTCGATCGCGAATCCCACGCAGTCGCTCCCTCTTGTCAGAACCTTCGGAATTCTCAGCGCTCCCCGGACTGACGAACTTTGCGTGACCAGCAAGCTCAGCTCACTTGGCACTTCGCGCACGGCGTGCGGCAGAAAGTGCGACTGACAAGCTCCGAGAGTGCGGCGGAGTCTTCGCGACCGGTGCCTGTTGCCGATCGGTGATCCCCAAGAGCTGTCACGGACGGCGCGCACGGCGCGAAACGCCTCAACGCATTCAACGCGACTGCCGCAAACGATCCTCAGAATCCCCAATCACGGCTCAGAAACCTTGCCGGTCGTGCCGAGCATTCCTGTTTTGCCAGCCGCTCGCTCACGCTTCGGGTTACTTATCGCCTAGCGGATGCCCAGCAGGTTGCTGAGCTGCGTCGATTGCGAGTTGAACGCTCCGAAGCGCGGCTCGACCGAGATGGCCAAGCCAGCGTTGTTCTTGCTCGCGTCGAAGTTCGCGCCGAAGTGGAACAAGAAGTCGGCTCCGACGCGGGTCAGAGTAAATGACTGCCCGCGATTGCGTCCCTCGGATAAGTCGTAGGCGGTGCCGATGGTGCCAATCCACTTGTCGCTCATGGCGTAACTGGCCGAAGCCGTGGCGATCTGGCTGTCGATACCGAAGCCCTTCACCTGCCGCACGCCGGCGTACAAGCTGCCGCGCGTGCTCCGTTGATTCAGCACGCCGAAGTTCCACATCTGCATTCCGCCGTCGAAAACGTCGTAATAAGCGTTCGCCAAGAACGAGGTCCGCTCGCCGACGTGCCAGGCGTAACGGCCGCTGAGCAATCCGCTGGTCTCGCCGAAGTTGTCGCGGTTCGCATTCGGAAAGAGGGCCATCTCCAGGTCGAGCGTCATCCAATCTTTCGTGCGCAGTCGTTCGAGCGGCCCGACCTTCGTTTGCAGGCGATGCCGCCAACCCAGCCGAATGACGTGCAAGTCATCGACCAGCTCATGCCACGGAGCGGTCACGCTGCTGCCTGCTCCCGAACGAACAGCGAAGGCTCGCGGATCAAACTGAGCCGGAAGTGTGCCGCCGAACGTGTTGTCCAGCAGCCGCTGGCGAAAGCGTTCCTGAGCGTTGTCGTCGAGCTCGTTCCACTGCGGGATCGTGCCCAGCGAGCGGTTCGCTTCGGTCAGTGACCAGTCGAGATCGAAAGTCATTTTGTGAGCCAAGCCATTGAGTCCCAGCATTCGGCTCTGCACCCAGGGCATGTACTTCGCAAACTGAATGCTGCCGCGAACGCCGACGCTGCCGACCAGACGGTCGATGCCCTCACCGGTGAAGCTGTTGCTCCAGGCCGCCGCTTCGCCCCAGGCATACGGGACCAAATTGAACGGACCAAAATCGAGCGGAGCCGACAGCTCATGCCGCGTCATGACCAGGCCGCCGTTCCGATCGGCGTAGTACGGCAGCGGATCAAAATTATCGCCGGGGATGTTCGGCGCATCGGCTTGATTGAGCTGCGCGTAACCGGCCATCGAATGACTGGACCACGACAGCCAGCCTCCCAACAGCGGCTCACCGAGGAACGTGAAGTCGCCGCGCGGCAGCCATTCGGTGTTGTTCTCGAAATCAAAGAGCTGCGGCTGAACCAGCACGCTCCACTGCCAGTTGTCGAGCTGCTGCTGCAAGGCGGCAAGCGTCTCGATGTCTTTGCCCGTGTCGAATTCGTTCTCGTAAAACTGTTCGAGATAGTTGCGATCCGAGAGATATCCGAACTCGCCACGAAACAAGAGTCCGTCGGGCAATTCTTGGCGATGTCGCCATGTCAGACGACCGCGACTGTTGTCCGGCACATCCAAGCTGCGGCGATCGAGACCGAGGTTGTCTTTGCTCGAATCGTGAATGTAGTTGGCCAGTCCCTCACCGATCGAAGTGCCGGGCCAACCGAACAAATCGTTGACGACATAGTTGCCGCTGAGTCCGATGCTCGGCCCGCGTCGCGAGAAATAGTTCGCGTCGAGATTCAGCGTCGTCCCCGTCGGCCGTTCGGTTCCGAGCAGTGCGAACAAATCCCACGACGTGCGAAATTGCAATCCGAAGACCCGATCGGAATTGAACTCCGCACGCTTGATCGGGATGTTCGGCACGTCCGCAGGACCGGCGACGAACGGCACATAGCTCAGCGGCACATCGCTGGCAAACGGCGTATCGACTAGCAGCGTGTTATTGAGCGCGGTGATGTAAGGGATCTCGCGGTAGATCGGCGCGCCGGTCACGGGATCAAATCGCTGCGAATCAACCCCGCCGCCGATCCGTGGCAGATCGAGCGGCTCGGCGAAATACGGTTCGACGAAGATGTCGCTACTCTGAATCCGAAAGCCCGGCCGACCGAACTGGCTGCTGGAGGTCCAGGCGTTCGTGGCGTGAAACTCATTGCGTGAATTCTGTCGCAGTCTTTCCGCCCGCACGCGGACGCGCTCCCCGTTCAGCTCCGGCGGTTTGAACGACAGCTCGGCGTCGATCAACAACCCGCGCTCATCGCGAGCGTCGTAGTAGGCTCGTTCGGCACGCATCACGCTGATCCCCTGCCGAGCGACAATGTTCCCTTCCAGGTAGACCTGATACTTCGCGTCCTTGGATTGCAGCGTCTCGAAATCGAACTGGCCGGAGTCGCTGGCGTCGTTCCAGATAACGACCCGATCGGCCGACAAGTCGATGATGTCAAACTTGTCGTCTCCTTCCATCACGAGGTTCACGCCCCCCGTGAGAATCGTGATTTGCTCGGGGGGAACGGTCCTGTCGGATTTCTCGGAACCGAATTGAAAGTTGGTCGAAGTTCGCGGCGAGACGCGAATCCGCCGCATTCCGTCGCGAGCGGTCGGGACGCGAAGGCTCGGCGGCGACTGCTCCGGCGAGGGAACGACGTACTGCGTCTGAGTCAGCGTGGCTCGCTGAGCTTCGCGGCGACGCATGATCGCTCGCTGGTACAACGCATCGTCGTCGAGCTTGGCGCTGGGAGTCGCGAATCGGAACTGCGCCGCGACTCCTCCGGCGCGAGTGTTCAATTGCACGAAGGCGTTGGGTTGCTGATCCGATTGTCCGACCTGCTCGACGCGCACGTCCTCTTCCAGATACAGCGAGAGCTTCTCGGCACCCACTTGGCTTGTCTGCCAGACGACCATTTGCCGCGCGGTCATCGACGTCTCACCCTGCTGCAAGCGGCAGTGACCGCGCAGGATGAGGACTCGCTGACCATCTTCGGTCTTGCCTTCGGTGGCATAGTCGGCCGCGATCGAAATCGGAGCCTCACTGGCAATCTCCGACGCCGCGTTGTCCGCGGTCAACTCCGCGCGCAGCAGCAAACCGAGCACGCACAACCCCAGTGCGCACCACAAGACGAACCATCGCAAGCGATCAGGATTTCGCTGGCCCGACACGGGGACTCCCGATGGGCAAAGACTTCAACGGTGGGAACAAACCACGAATGGAATCAAGACAGGCCGACCAACGGCAATCTCCGCCGTCAGAAGGGGCGGGGTTATAGGAGCGCTCGCCGGAATGGGTCCAGACGGGTTCCGTGGCCGCGCGAGCCATCGAAACGCACGGCGCATGCCCCGATCAACCTTGCGTCATTGGCCTTCTTCGCTTCCGAAAGTTGTTGTGAACGAGTCAAGTCTTAGCCACGGGCCATGACTGAGTGATTCGTCGGAAGAGATTGCGGAGAGATTGCGTGTCATCCAGCTCGGCGGCGGCGGGGCGGATCACTTGGGAAAGACTCGTGATGTAGAACAGCCCGGCGCGATGGCCGGTCTCGGTCAACTCGTAACGGTGCGTTTTCGGAAGGGGGGTGATCAGGCCCCGTAGGCGAAGTCTTCCTTCCGCTGCCAAACTTTCTTGTCGAACGTGATCAGCGGCACGATCGCGTTCAAGGACCTCCGGTCGATGGACTCGACGGTGAGCACCACCTCAAAAAATGGCCTGTCACCAACTGAAGACTCCCAACTGCGATCAAGACGTGTTTTGGGTTTCCGGATTCACATCATTCTGCCCACCCATCATTCTGCTCGCCGGAAATCAGCAGAATGATGGGTGGGCAGAATGATGTGAGATTCTTTGGCGTCTTCCCCACGGACCTCGCCAATGTTTTGGTTGCGGCTCCGCCGGGCCAAGCTCTTCGCTATCTCTGCGGTAGAAGTGATGGAAATGTCGGGATCAGCCGTTCTTGGCCTCGAACTCTTTCATCGCGGCGATCAGCGCATCGACCCCTTCGATCGGGAAGGCGTTGTAGAGGCTGGCTCGCATCCCGCCGACGTCGCGATGGCCTTTGAGTCCGTCGAGTCCGGCGGAGGTCGCGGCCTTCACGAATTGCGCGTCAAGTTCGCTGCTGCCGGTCACGAAGGTCACGTTCATCAGCGAGCGGCTGTCTGGATCGGCCGTCGGTTTGAAGAGCCGGCTCTGATCGAGGTACGCATACAGCCGCTCGGCCTTGGCCCGATTGCGTTGCTCCGCCCCCGCGAGTCCGCCGTTGGCTTTGATCCACTTGAAGACGAGGCCCATCAGATAGATGCCGAATGTGGGCGGCGTGTTATACATCGAATCGTTCTTGGCATGAGTTCGATACTGCAACATCGTCGGCAAATTCTTATTCCCTCGCTCGACAAGATCATTGCGGATGATGACCAACGTCACGCCCGACGGGCCGAGATTCTTTTGGGCTCCGGCATAGATCATCGCGTACTTCGAGACGTCGATCGGGCGGCAATAGATGTCGCTGCTCGCGTCGCAGATGACCGTCGAACCGGTCGGCACTTCTGGGAAGCGATGCCACTGCGTCCCGAAGATGGTGTTGTTCGACGTATAATGCACATACGCCGCACCGCTGCTGCATGACACTGTCTTGGGGATATAGCAGTGATTGCGATCCGCGCTATGACAGGCGAGATGTGTCTTCCCGAATCGCACCGCTTCGTCCTGTGCTTTCTGCGCCCAGGCACCGGTCACGAGATAGTCGGCGGTCGCATCGGCGGAGAGAAAATTCATCGGGATCATGCTGAACTGCAACGAGGCTCCCCCTTGCAGGAAGAGCACCTTGTAGTCGGCCGAGATGCCGCCGACTTCGCGACACAGAGCTTCGCATTCCTCCGCAACGGCGACGAACGCCTTGCCACGATGCGAGTGCTCGCAAATGCCGATGCCGGTGTTCCCCAGCGAGAGCAGATTCTCGCGAGCCTCCTCCAAGACAGAGACCGGCAGCACGGCGGGGCCAGCGGAGAAATTGAAGATGCGATCCGTCATGTTTCGTAATCCTGATCAATTGGGTCCGAATTCGGGGGCGGGATTAAAGGAGCGCGTCCAAAGGCACGCAAGGCAGTCAGGCGAGCGGGGCGGCGTCAGCCCAATGGCACTCACTTTTGTAGCGGTACGGCGCAAGCCGTCCGGTTGAAGCGAGAGCAAACTCGAAAACACCGGGGGGCTGACGCTACTCCGCTCGCCTGTCGCACTCGTTGCTTACCAAGTCATCCGAAGCGTTCTGGAGCGCTCGCCCTCGCTGACGCTTCGGGTTACTTTGATTGCGGCAACGCCGCCTCAAGAAGGAACCGATCGTGCGACGACTCAGAAGCCCGTACCAAATTCTGTGGCTGGGAGTGACCGTGATGTCGCTGGGATATTTCGCCGCGTTTGATTCCGTCAGTCCCACGGCCGAGGCCGCGCCGCCCAAAGTGCTGCCGCATCCGGGACGCTCGGTGGTGATCGCGAAGAATGGCCTCGTCGCGACCAGTCATCCGCTCGCCGCTCAGGCCGGATTGGACATTCTCAAAACCGGCGGCAACGCGGCCGATGCGGCGATTGCTGCCAACGCCATGATCGGACTCGTCGAACCGATGAGCTGCGGCATCGGCGGCGATCTGTTCGTGATCTACTGGGACGCGAAGACCAAGAAGCTGTACGGTCTCAATGCCAGCGGGCGGAGTCCGTACCAACTCAATCGCGAGGTGTTCGCGGCGAAGCAACTCCGCGAAATGCCGGAGACCGGGCCGCTCTCGTGGTCGGTGCCGGGCTGCGTGGATGGTTGGGAGATGCTCCGATCGAAGTTCGGCACGCTGCCGTATGACAAGTTGCTCGCGTCGAGCATTCAGACGGCCGAAGAAGGCTTCCCAGTCAGCGAGATCATCGCCGGCTATTGGTCCGGTTCCGCGACCAGCTTGTCGCAATGGCCGGACTCGGTGAAGACGTACTTGCCGAACGGCCAAGCTCCGCGCGTTGGGGAGCTGTTCAAGAATCCCAACCTCGCGGCGACGTATCGCGCGATCGCGACCGGTGGGAGAGATGCGTTCTATCAGGGAGTCATCGCCGACGAGATCGTGCGGTTCAGCGAGGCGAACGGCGGGTACTTCTCCAAGCACGATTTCAACGATCACACGTCCGAATGGGTGCAGCCGGTCAGCACGAACTATCGCGGCTACGACGTCTGGGAGTTGCCTCCGAACGGACAGGGGATCGCCGCCTTGCAGATGCTCAACGTGCTGGAGCGGCATGACCTCAAGTCGCTCGGCCCGTTTCATCCCGACTATCTGCACTTGCTGATCGAGTCGAAAAAGTTGGCGTTCGCGGATCGCTCGCGATTCTATTTCGACCCGGCGTTCGGAGTGCCGCCGACAAAGGAATTGATTTCCAAAGAGTACGCGGCGAAGCAGGCCGCTCGAATCGACATGGCTCACGCGGCGAAGCAGGTCGTCCCCGGCGATGTCGATGCGCGGCTCGCTCACGGCGACACGATCTATCTGACGGTCGTGGACAAGGACCGCAACTGTTGCTCGTTCATTCAAAGCAATTACTTCGGGTTCGGGTCGCAGGTCGTGCCGGGGAACGTCGGCTTCGCGTTGCAGAATCGCGGCTGCTTGTTCGCTCTTGATGAGACGCATCCGAATCGACTCGAACCGCACAAGCGACCGTTTCACACGATCATCCCGGCGTTCGTCACGAAGGAGGGGAAGCCTCATCTGGCGTTCGGGGTGATGGGTGGCGACTTCCAGCCGCAAGGGCATGTGCAGGTCTTGATCAACATGCTCGACTTCGGCATGAACGTGCAACAGGCGGGCGAGCACCCGCGCGTGCAACACACCGGCAGCGCGACACCGACCGGTCGGCCAATGGCCGCGAACGGTGGCAGTGTCGGTCACGAGTACGGCATTCCGGCGGAGACGTTGAATGCGTTGACGAATCGCGGCCATCAGCTCGGCGGTCCCGGCGGAGCGTTCGGCGGTTATCAAGCGATCCTGATCGATCACGTCCACGGCGTTCTGCACGGCGGCACCGATCCTCGGAAAGACGGCTGCGCGGCGGGGTATTAAGCGAACCGAGGAACCGGGGTCGGGTGTGCGAATTTCAGAATTTGCCGAGGGAGTCGTGGGAAGTGGAAAACGCATAGGCGGCAAATTCTGAAATTCGCACACCCGACCCCTGAACCGTCTCAACAGCGGTCGATAACATCCCGCCCGTTTTTTGGCCGGGCGATTTGCGTTTCGTGGGGAGCATTCGATGCTGATCTTCTGCGTATTGGTTTACATGGCCGCGACAGTGGCGATCGGGCTTTTTGCGTCGATGCGCGTGAAGGACTCGAAGGACTTCATGGTCGCGGGGCGATCGCTGCCGCTTTACATGAATTTTGCGTGCGTGTTCGCCACCTGGTTCGGGGCCGAGACGGTCTTGTCGGTGTCGGCGACGTTTGCCAAAGACGGATTGGGAGCGGTCTCCGGCGATCCGTTTGGGGCGTCGATGTGCTTGTGCTTCGTGGCGCTCTTCTTTGCGAGGACGTTCTATAGGCTGGAGCTACTGACGATCGGCGACTACTACCACCTGCGTTATGGGAAGTTCGTCGAGGTCATCACCTCGCTGGGGATTGCCAGCTCGTATCTCGGTTGGACGAGTGCCCAATTGTCGGCGTTGGGATTGGTGATCAACGTGCTGTTCCCGGAGTATCTCACTCTCAATCAGTCGATCATGGTCGGCGCGGCGATCGTCACGGTCTACACAATGTTCGGTGGCATGTGGTCGGTCGCGCTGACAGACGTTATTCAAACGGTGGCGATTGTGGTGGGTCTGATTCTGGTCGCCGCACTGCTCGGACATCGGGCCGGTGGCATTGATGTCGTCATCGCGCACGCCTACGAGAAAGGGAAGCTGAACCTCTTCCCTCATGCCACCGCGTCGGCTTGGCTGATCGCCATCGGTCAATTCCTCACGATGGGATTGGGTTCGATCCCGCAGCAGGACGTCTTTCAGCGAGTCACCAGCGCCAAGAACGAAAGGACGGCACTCATCGGCACGTTTGGAGGGGGCATCTTCTACTTCTGTTTTGCGTTCGTGCCGATGTTCATCGCCTATTCCGCGACGCTCATCGATCCGAGTCTGGTGAAGCTCTTTCAATCCGAAGACACCCGCGTCGTGCAGCAGATCTTGCCTTCGCTGGTGTTGAAGGCGACTCCGATTTGGTGCCAGGTGTTGTTCTTCGGAGCGTTGATGTCGGCAATCCTCTCAACGGCCAGCGGCACGTTGCTCGCGCCGGCGAGTGTGCTGACCGAGAACGTGCTGCGAGTCTTTCTGACGCGGCTCAAGCTGACCGACCGAGCCATGCTGCTGACGCTGCGCAGTCTGCTGGTCCTCGTGGCGATCGTGGCGACGACGATGTCGGTGAACTCCAATCAAACGATGTATGAGATGGTCGAAGCGGGCTACAGCGTGACGCTGGTCGTGGCCTTCGTGCCGCTGGTCTTTGGCATCTATTGGAAGCGGGCCACGACTCAAGGGGCGGTCTTCTCGATCCTGTTCGCGGTTTCGGTCTGGCTCGGATTCATGTTCTCGTTCCATGACGAAGAGAGCCAAGCAATCTGGCGGACTGTCCCACCGCAACTCTACGGCTTGGCTGCGGCAGTCCTCGGAATGCTGTTTGGTTCCCTGATGCCGAACTGGATTCAGCACCGAGAAGCCGATCACGCCGAGATCGCCAATCGGCGCAGCACGGCGTCCGGGCATTAGACCCCTTCGTGACCGAAAGCCGTTGCCGTTGAGTCAAGTTTTAGGGTTCTTCACTTTCGAGTCTTTGTGTTCCTCATGACTCACTTCGCGTTCTTTGCGACCGTCTGTTCAAAACACAATTTGGAACAGAAGGTCGCAAAGAACGCAAAGTGAGACAAAGGATTGTGGAACAATTGGGGAAACAGTCTCGATTTTTGGTTGCAGCTCCGCCGCAACCCAAACATTCACCGTTTGCAGAGCGGATACAACAGCGGCCCGCTCGCCATGACGACGATCGCCAGGCCGATCGCGTTCCAAAGGCCCTCGACCTGGACTCGGAAGTACGCGCCGCTGCCGACACACAGCAGCGGCAGAACGCACAGCACGACGGCGACGACCCAACCGCCGGGAACTCGGAACGGGCGAGCGAGATTCGGCTCGCGCCACCGCAGTACCAGGAACGACAGCAATTCCAGCGACAACATCCCGCCGGAAACCGTGACCGCTGCCGAGGCCAACTCTTCCACGTTCTGAAACATCAGAATGACCACCGTGTAGACGAAGCCCGAAACGATCAGCGAGACCCACGGCGCATTCCACCGATTGGTCTTCATCAGAGCCTTCGGCAAGTAGCCATCGCGCCCCATCACGAACGGCACGCGGCTGTAAACCAATACCAGCGCGGAATAAATCCCGATGGCGGAAACCATTCCCATCGCGCTGGTCAATGTGGCGAGCGTCGGACCTCCGATGGATTGGGCGGCAAGGCTCCAGGCTCCGGTCTTCCACTCGAATTGTTCCGTCCCGACCAATGCCAGGGCGACGACCGCCGGCACGACATAAACCATCGCGATCAATAACACGGAGATCAGCAAGGCGCGCGGATAAGTCCGCTGAGGATTCTCCATTTCCCCCGCGATCGTCGAGACCGAGTCCCAGCCCATGTAGTTCCACAGCACGACGGGAATCGCCACCGCCAGCGCCGGTCCCAGCGTCTTGCCGGGGGCCAGCATCGGCAGCACCGGGTTGAGCGGAAAGCCACCCGTCAGACCTCGATACAGTCCAACGAGAACCAGAATCACGAACGGCGACATCACCAGAACGAAGAACAATTTCGAGATGCCGCCGATCGTCCGCGAGCCAAACAAATTCAGCAGCACGAAACTCCAGATCATCACGATCATCAGCCCTTTGCGGAGCCAATAGCTTCCCCCTTCGGCAAACTCTGGCGCGAGGAAGCCCAGATACTCGCAGAACATCGTCGGATAGAGGCCGATGTCGATGAACGTGTAGAGCCACGCCCACCAGCCTTGGCAGAACGCCCCGAACGGTCCCAACGCGCGCTTCGACCAAGCGTAGTAGCCCCCCTCTTCGGGAATCGCCGTCCCCAGCTCCGCGCAGACCAATGCGACCGGAGCACTCCAAATCAGCGGCATGACCAGCAGCAGCAGCAGAGCCAAACCCGGTCCCGCCCCCAGCACCTCTTCCAGCGCGAATGTCCCACCAGAGACATTGAAGAAGATGATGCTGACAATCGCCGACAGCGATAACGCGCGTTTCACGGCAGTGGTCTTTCCATTGGTGAGACGTTCAACCCGATTCTCCACGCACCCACGCGGCTTTGAAGATTAGGAGCCGCGACCGTGAGGGAGCGGTTGCTTCAACGACTTACGACCGCTCCCTGACGGTCGCGGCTCTAAAAGTTCACAGCCTCGGAGCGTCACGCCACACTGCGCGCACGCCGTTGGCGTTGCGGTTAAACTTCTCTCATCCATTCGTTCGCCTTGGGAAAGAAATCATGGACTCAGTGATCCAGGAACATGACGACCGCGTGACTCGCCGACATTTTTGCGGTCGCAATGGAACCGCGCTCGGAGTCGCGGCGGTCGCATCGCTGCTGGCAAACGAGGGACTTGCGTCGTCTGCCCCGCAACCGGGTCGCACGCATTTCCTCCCGACGGCCAAGCGAGTTCTCTACCTCTTTCAATCTGGTGGTCCGAGCCATCTCGACCTGCTGGACTATAAAACGGAGCTGAAGCGGCTGCATGGTTCCGAGCTGCCCGATTCGATCCGGCAAGGACAGCGGCTGACCGGAATGACTTCCGGTCAGAAGAATTTTCCGGTCATCGCTCCGAAGTTTGCGTTTCGGCAGTTCGGACAGAACGGGACGCGGCTCAGCGAACTGCTGCCGCACACCGGCCAAGTCATCGACGAGCTGTGCTTGATCCGTTCGATGCACACTGAGGCGATCAATCACGATCCCGCGATCACCTTCATTCAAACCGGCTCGCAGCAACCGGGCCGACCGTCGCTGGGAGCGTGGGCGAGCTATGGACTCGGCAGCGAGGCGGACGACTTGCCGGCGTTCCTGGTGTTAATTTCACATGGCAGCGGACGGGATGCGAATCAAGGATTGCTGGACCGGTTGTGGGGCAGCGGCTTTCTCCCGTCCAATCATCAAGGAGTGAAGCTCCGCAGCAGTGGCGATCCGGTGCTGTATCTCTCCGACCCGCCAGGGATCGACCGCGAGCTGCGGCGCAAGATGCTCGACGGACTCGCCAAGCTCAACGAGATCGAACATGCCAAGGCCGGCGACCCGGAGATCACGACTCGCATCGCGCAGTACGAACTCGCGTTCCGAATGCAGACATCGGTGCCGGAGCTGATCGACTTCTCCAGCGAATCGGCGGCGACGTTCGAGTTATACGGCGACGAGTCTCGCAAACCGGGGACGTTCGCGGCGAACTGTTTGCTCGCGCGGCGCTTGCTGGAGCGGGGCGTGCGATTCGTGCAGCTTTATCATCGCGGTTGGGATCAGCACGGGTCGTTGCCGACGAATATCCCCAAGCAATGCCACGACGTCGATCAACCGCAAGCCGCGCTGATTCGCGATCTCAAACAACGCGGACTGCTCGAAGACACTTTGATCGTCTGGGGAGGCGAGTTCGGTCGCACGGTCTATGGCCAAGGTGGTCTGCAAGCCGATTACGGTCGTGATCATCACGGCCGCTGCTTCTCGATGTGGCTGGCTGGCGGAGGCATCCGGCCGGCCGTCGTGTACGGTGAGACCGACGACTACGGCTACAACATCGTCCGCGATCCGGTGCATGTGCATGATCTCAATGCCACGATCCTGCACTGCCTGGGATTCGATCACGAGCGTCTGACGTTTCGCCAGCAAGGCCGCGACTACCGCCTGACCGACGTGCATGGTCGAGTGGTGCGCGAGGTGCTCGCGTAGCGCTCGTAGTGACCCGATTTATCGGGTCAGGATCAACTCGATTTATCGGGTCAGGATCAACTCGTTCCCACGTTCCATGGCTGTGAACTTTCAACTCGTTCTCACGCTCCGCGTGGGAGCGAGATCGAACGAGACCGACCGTTCGACCCCATGAATGGGGTCACTACAAGCGATGAATGGGGTCACTACAAGCGTTGGCTCACCGGCCGACATCTTGCGGGACTTGCTGCAACCAAGTCAGCAGCACTCGGCCGACTTTGACCAAGCTGTCTCCGCTGCATTGCTGCGGCTTGTCGTTGGTGGTGTGCCACCATTGATAGTCGAAGTCGATCAGGTCGGCGGTGGGGATCTTGGCGATCTCGTTGAGCGGGACATGGTCGTCATTGATGTCGTGTGGATGCGGCTTCTCGACGAATTCCTTGATGCCCAGCGATCGCGCCGTGGCCCACACGCTGCGAACGACTTTCGGAGCGAACTTCTGGCTGAGCGGCTCGATGAGGATCTTGAGATTCTTGTCGCCGATCATGTCCACGAGCACTCCGCAGACGTAACGATGCGGCGGTGCCCGGTCGCGATACTGCTGAGCAAAATGCTCACTGCCCAGAAAGAACTTGCCGCCGTCGCGCTGGAAGATGAATTCCTCGCCATCGAAGAAGACCATGTCCACGCCGAACGTCGGCGGAATCTTCGGCAGCGAGTGCCCCATCTCCATGAACAACGCCACTCCGCTGCCGCCATCGTTCGCGCCGATGAACGGTCCCTTCGGCCGATTCTTATCGCGATCGGGAAACGGTCGCGTGTCGTAATGGCAACAAAGCAACACGCGCTCTTTGGCCTGCGGGTGCCAGGAGACAATCAGATTCTTCATCCGCACGGGATTCCCCGTCTTGGGATGTGGCGTGTCGAACTCTTGCAAGCGGACTTGAGCGCCCAACTTCGTGAAGTGTTCGACGAGCAATTCCTGTTGCTGCGTCATGCCGACCGACGCACTGGGTCGCGGCCCCAACTTGCAGACCTCTTCGAGGTAGCCGTAGGCGCGACTCGCATCGAGATTGATCGCGGGCTTGGCTGCGGCGGGCGGATCTTCGTCCGCCGCATTCGCCGCGAAGGAAATGATGAGCACGAGCAACAGCGTGATGAACTGATCTCTGAGGGGCATCAATGATTCCTTCGCGGCTTTGGAGGTCCGAAGCCGAGTTGCAGGAACGGTTCACGAGACTTTGTCTGATGAGCGAGATTTTGCCACACTCGGCTTGCCGTTCTTGGTGATGACGACCGGACTATCGACGGACGCTTCCAGGTAAGATTCGAGTTCCGCTTTCATCTGCCGAGCCGATGCGGTTTTCATGAGGGAATCTCCTCGCCTCCAATTGCTCTTCAATCGTCGAGCGGACTAGCGAGCGATACTTTGGTTCGACCAATGGAAGATGAACCTTAAACTCCGGGTCGTAAATCAGTTCAAAGGCACGCTTGCCGCTCATGGTGTCAGCGATTCTGGCGGGGCACGATTCTTTCCGTCAATCGGCCGTACGACTTTCATCCACACGTTGGTCATCCCACATTTCCATTGGTCATCCCACCTTATTCAGAGGAGCGTCCCATGTCTGTTGTGAAATCACGACGCGAGTTTTTGGCCACCGGCGCGGTTGCTTTCTTGGGAATGACCACCTCGTCCACGGCACGCGCGGCATCACCGAAGATTGAGGTGTTGGAGCGGCGGGTGATCAGTTGGAAACCGCCGCTGTATCACGGGTGGCCGACGTTGGCTCGGCGGAAGAATGGGGAGTTGTTGTTGGTCTTTTCGGGGGGACGCGAACGGCATGTCTGTCCGTTTGGCCGCGTCGAGTTGATGCGGTCACACGATGATGGCCAGTCGTGGTGTTGGCCGCAGGTGTTGCTCGATGGACCGATTGACGATCGTGATGCGGGTGTGGTTGAGACCGCCAACGGCTCCCTTTTGGTGACGACGTTTACGTCACTGGCGTATGAAGCCACTCTGCAAAAGATGGAGAAGGCCGCGCCTGTGCCCGGCCCAGAGAAAGCTGAGCACGACAAGCTGTTGGCCGAATGGCGAGCGGCTCATGGACGAATCTCGGCGGAGCAGCGGCAGCAAGAATTAGGGACGTGGATGATTCGTTCGACGGATGGCGGCGTGACTTGGTCGGCGAGATACGCGGTGCCGCTCAATAGTCCGCATGGTCCCGTGGTGCTGCGCGAGGGACGGCTGATCTATGCGGGGAAAGCCTTGTGGAAAGATGACCGCATCGGCGTGTGCGAATCGAAAGATGACGGCCTCACATGGGACTGGTTGGCGACCATTCCCGCTCGGACGGGAGACGATCCCAAACAGTACCACGAACTGCACGCGGTCGAGGCCGCGGATGGGACGTTGCTCGCACACATTCGCAATCACAATCGCGAGAATGCCGGGGAGACGCTGCAATCGGAATCGACGGACGGTGGCCGGACTTGGTCTGTGCCACATTCGATCGGCGTGTGGGGCTTGCCGTCGCATCTGTTGCGACTGCGCGATGGGCGATTGCTGATGAGCTACGGACATCGTCGCGCGCCGATCGGCAATCTGGCTCGCGTGAGCGCGGATCACGGCCGCTCTTGGAGCGAACCGCTGACGATCAGCGCGGACGCGAAGTCGGGTGACATGGGATATCCCTCGACCGTCGAGTGCGCGGATGGCACGTTGGTGACGGTGTGGTACGAGTTGCTGGCCGATTCGCCGAACGCGCAATTGAGACAGGCACGGTGGCGACTTTGGTGAGCGGTGAGCCGTTCGCACAATGCCACTCACTTTGGGTGTCGGACACGGCGATGGTCCCAGTCGCGACGCTGCTCCGAAAACCGTTTACCAGAGTTTGCAGGGCATCGGCGACTGTGGTGTCTATATTCTCCCCAACAACACCGTGGATGTACGGAGCAGATATTGAATATGAACATCACAATAATCCGACGGCTTGTCTTGGCGGTCCTAGCGGTCTTCGTAGCGGCGTTGTTCGCTGGCTGTGGCCGTTCGTCCGCACCCGATCCGTCGCTGCCGACCGGCACGGAGACAGTGACGTTTCATGTCACCGATATGGGCAAGCGGTTGGCCTTGATGTGAGAAGACTGACCCAATCGGGTCAAAGAGGCCCTGTTAGGGCTTCCCGGCGTTGAGTTGGTCCGCGACGAATGGGACCATGACCTGCTGCATGTCACCTTCGACAGACAGCAGATGACGGTCGAAAAGCTGCGCGAACGAATCTCCCAAGAAGGCTTTGCAGCGGACCTCCAGACGACTAAGTAGCCTGAAACGCACGTTTTGAAGTCGTCACAAGAAGTTGGACCGAAAAAATGCGGCGACTGGGTGAGCCCCCATCCGGCTTGCCCCATTGGTATCGACACAATTTTGCGAACCCGATGAAAACGTGTTCGTCTTGCCTCTGCGCTCTTCGCTTCTCTGCGGTGAAAGAGACATTTCCATCACCATTACCGCAGAGAAGCGAAGAGCTTGTCCCGGCGGAGCCGCAACCAAAACATTTGCGAGTTCCGATTGGGAAGACGCCAAACAATCTCACATCATTCTGCCCACCCATCATTCTGCTGAATTCCGGCGAGCAGAATGATGGCTGGGCAGAATGATGTGAAAGCGGAAACCAAAAACACTTCTTGATCGCGGTTGGGTGCCTCAGTTGGTAACAGGCCATTTTGTTTTCCGTCACCTGTGGGGCGGCGTTGCTCCGCCACGAATGAAGGCCGACGTCGCCACACCTTCCCGCAGCACAAGCCGCTCGTATTCAGGCACTTCGTTAAATCGAAACCGAAAATCTTCTCGCGGTAACAAGACTTTCACCGTTTGCAGAGCAGAGATGCCCCAATTGCCGACTTTTTCGAGTTGTGTAGATACCAATGGGCTTGCCCGGATGGGGCCGTTCAAAAAACTGACGCTTCGGATTAGTAAAACCGTCCACACCAACCAAGGAGTCATTTCATGTCGAGCAACTTGGAACACTCGCCTATGCCCGCGGCTAATTGCTGAACGACAAAGACGAAGCCGTTGCCGGGAGCAACGACAACATCCTCGAACTCGTTATCCAATCGCGGTGAGTTGATCGCGAAGATCGGCACGGTCGTCTCGGCACTGATGGCGTCAAGTTGTTGCTGGCTGCCGGTGCTGTTGTTGGCCGTCGGCGTTTCCGGCGCGGGGATCGCCTCGGCTCTGGATGCCTATCGGCCGCTCTTTATGACCGTCACGTTCGGCTTTCTCGGCATGGCCTTTTACTTCACTTACCGGCCACGGCGCGCGGTCAACGCGGCGGCCGATTGTTGCTCAGTGCCCGCTGAGGCCATCGGAAAGCGGCGGCTCAACATGATGGAGTTTAACAAAGTCATGCTCTGGACCGTCACGCTGATGGCTGTCGTGTTTCTCTTCTTTCCGCAGTTCGTGACCGGCTTGATCGGCATGGGCCGCGACAAGCTCACCGCGGACATGACGCACACCGAGATCGAAATCGTCGGCATGACGTGTTACGGCTGAGCGGCGAAGGCAGCCGCGGCCCTCCATCAAGCACCGGGTGTGCTTGCCGTCCATGTCGATTATGAAAAACGTCTCGCCACGATCGGCACGCAGCACGACAAATCGGTACCTCGCGACGAACTTCTCAAGTCGCTCAAGTCGATCGGCTACGACGGCACTTTTGTGGATGAAGTGCCTCGTTGACCGGCTCAAGGTGTGAGCGATATCGTCCGATCCTCGCATCAGAGCGTTCTAATTCGTAGAGCGGGCGGCTCGCCTGCTCATCCCAGGCGGGCCGCCTGGGCTACGGGAGACATTCCATGCTGACCATCGAACATGCTCGCCCAACACACAACTGTCAGGGGATGTCTCGTCGAAGTGCGATCAAAGCGGGCTTCCTCGGTTTGACCGGCCTATCGCTCGCCGACTTGCTGCGACTGCGAGCACACGGTGCGGCGGAAAAAAATGACAAGTCCGTGGTTCTCATCTGGCTCGATGGTGGCCCGAGCCAATTGGAGTCATACGATCCAAAACCACACGCCCCCTCGGACTATCGCGGGCCGTTCGGAGCGTTGCAGACCAACGTCCCCGGCATGATCGTCTCCGAGACGTTGCCGCTGCACACCAAGCTGGCGGACAAGATGGCCTTCATCCGCTCGGTGCATCACGACAACGGCGATCACTTTGCCGGTGGCCATTGGATGCTGACCGGACGGTTCGGCTCGAACGCGGCGAGCTTGCCTCAAAAATATCCGTCGTTCGGTTCGTACATCTCGAAGCTGCGCGGGCCGAATGTTTCTGGAATGCCAGCCTATGTCGGACTCCCGGCCGCTCAGAGCATCTACCTTTTCCCCGGCTACATGGGAGCCGCGTATCTGGGCGCGGCGTACAACCCGTTCGATGTGGACACCGAGCAAAAATATCTGCACTTCACTTCTCAAAACAAAATTGGCCGGCCGCGATGTCTCGACAGCTTCGGCAAAGTTGAAGTGGCTCGCGCGGGTGATCGCCAGACATTGCTCAGTGGCCTCGATCAGATCGAGCGGCAAGCGGATCAGTCGGGCTTGATGAAGACGGTCGATCGGTATCAACAAGATGCGTTCTCAATGGTGCTCGGCGGGAAGGCTCGCGAGGCGTTCAATCTCGACTTGGAAGACCCGAAGGCGATCGACAAATACGGCAACAACCCGTGGGGCCGCTACACCCTGATGGCTCGGCGACTGGTCGAGGCGGGGACGACGTTTGCAACCGTCGATATGCCGCACTGGGACGATCACTCGAACATTGAAAAAGGTCACGGCGGCAAACTGGAAGCGGTCGATCGCGCCGTCGCCGCGCTGATTGACGACCTCGACGTGCGCGGGATTCTCGATCGCACGCTGGTCATCGTCATGGGCGAGTTCGGTCGCACTCCGAAAATCAACAGCGGCCAACCCGGCATCCCGATCCCCGGCCGAGACCACTGGGGCAACGCCATCTCGGTGATGATGGCTGGCGGCGGACTGAAAGGCGGAGTCATCGTCGGAGCGACCAACTCCAAAGCCGAGTTCCCCATCGAACGCGCCCTCAAGCCCGCCGACATCCTCGCGACCGTTTACCACGTCATGGGGATCGACCCCTCAACCTCATTCAAAGACTTCGCCGGCCGCCCAGTGCCGATGCTCGATGAAGGTGCTCCGATTGCCGAGTTGATTTGACCCGTCAATGGACTGCGGTACGAATGGTCCAAAAAAATCATCACGGACAAGTCGAACGGAATGGCCCCATGAAATCAGTGACGCTGGAAGACTTTCGCAGCCACCTGGATGACTACCTGACGCAGGTCGAACGTGAAGACGTCTTGCTGACTCGCGCGGGTGAGCCATTCGCCGTCTTAAAGGGACTGCCGCAACCTGCCAATCCTGTGACTGGTCTACCCGAGGAACGTCGGCAGGAATTGGAAGAGACACGTCTCTGGCTGGCGGCTTCGGATCGAGTGTTGCGAGAACTTTGGGACAACGAGGAAGACGCCGGCTATGACCAACTTTAGCCGCGGCGAAGTCCTCATGGTTGAGATTGCTTCAAATTCAGTAGTTCCAGGTTCGGCGGGATGAGTCCTGGCTTTACTCCGAAGGAGTTGCGTCTCATAGCCCAGGGTTGCTCGCGAAGCGAGCTACCCTGGGAGAGAGACCCAAAGCAACGATGTACCCCGAAGGGGTTCCGTCACCTTGAATTCCCGAAGGCCGCAACCCCTTCGGGGTAGTGATTGAGATGGACTGCATTCCCAGGGTAGCCGCGATGCGCGGCAACCCTGGGCTATGAGTCGCAACTCCTTCGGAGTAAACACAAATGCAAAACGATCAAACTTGGAAATACTGAAATAGGACAAGGCATGAAATACTCGGCGCTGAGCAACGCAATCGTCGTTGTTGCCACAGTCGCAACGGCTTCGACCGCCGGCGAGTCCGTGCTGTTCGAGCGAGACGTGCGGCCGATCTTGAAGGCTCATTGCTGGCAGTGTCACGGTGATGAAGAGAAGCCGGAAGCTGGCTTGGATCTGCGGTTGGTTCGATTCATGGCCAAAGGGGGCGAGTCGGGACCGTCCGTCGTCGCGGGGAAGCCGGCCGAGAGTTTAGTTTGGAAGCGAATCGCGGCGGGTGAGATGCCGCCGAAGGGGAAAGGGCTTTCCGAGAAAGAAAAGACGACGCTCGCCGCTTGGATCGAGCAAGGAGCGAAGACAGCTCGGCCGGAACCGGAGTCGATCGTTCCGGGAACCAGTTGGACCGAAGAGGAGCGTGGCTATTGGGCGTTTCAACCCGTGCGACGACCGGCGATGCCGACAGTGCTGCGGCCAGAGTTGGTGCGGTCGCCGATTGATCGGTTTCTGCTGAGCGAGTTGGAGAAAAAGCAACTCTGCTTCTCGGCGGAGGCGGATCGGCGGACTCTGGCTCGGCGGCTGACGTTTGATTTGTGGGGCTTGCCGCCGTCGCCGGAATTGATCGAGCGATTCGTGTCCGATGATTCGCCCGATGCCTACGAGCGGCTCGTCGAGGAGTTGCTCGCCGCCCCGGCTTATGGCGAGCGTTGGGCGCGGCACTGGCTCGATGCGGCGGGCTACGCGGACAGCGACGGCTATACGGAAACCGATCGCGAGCGGCCGTGGGCGTTTCGATACCGCGATTATGTCATTCGCTCGCTCAACGCCGACAAGCCGTTCGATCAGTTCGTCGTCGAGCAATTGGCGGGAGACGAATTGCTCGCGCCGCCGTATCAGAACCTCACCCCGGACGACGCCGATCGTTTGATCGCGACCGGCTTCTTGAGGATGGCTCCCGACGGCAGCGGCCAGGGTGGTGTCGATCAGAACGTCGCGCGAAACGACGTCGTCGCCGAGACCATCAAGATCACCTCCACGTCGTTGCTGGGGATGACCGTCGGTTGTGCTCAGTGTCACAACCATCGGTACGACCCGATCTCGCAACAGGACTATTCTCGTTTTCGAGCGATCTTCGAGCCGTCGTTGGATTGGAAGAATTGGCGCGATCCGCCGGCGCGGCTGGTCAACATCTGGACTCCGGCCGAACACGAGCAAGCGGCGAAAGTCGATGCCGAGCTGCGCGACATCGAAGGCCGCCGCGTCGCCGAACTGGATGGCATCGTCAACGAGGTCTTCGAGAAAGAAGTCGGCAAGCTCGTGGCCGAACGGCAGTCACTCGCGCGCGAGGCTCGCAAGGCGGTCGCCGACAAGCGGACGCCAGAGCAACAACAAATCCTGAAAGATCATCCGAGCCTGAACGTCGATCGCGGCAGCGTCTATTTGTACGAGGCTCAGCGGCTGCAAGAGTTCAACAAGAAGTACGAGAAGATCAACGCGGAAACAAAGACGAAACGCCCGGCCGACAGTTTCATCGCCTGCCTGACGGAAGTGCCGGGACACAAACCGACGACGCAGTTGTTCGCTCGCGGTGACATCAATCAACCGCGCGAGACGATCGCGCCGGGACAACTCAGCATCCTGCCGGAACCGGGCGAGATTCCGGATGACGATCCGCAGGTTCCGACCACCGGCCGTCGATTGGCACTGGCTCGGCAACTGACCAACGGCCGACACCCGCTCGTCGCGCGCGTGTTCGTCAATCGCGTCTGGATGAATCATTTCGGACGCGGCTTGGTCGCCTCCCCCGGCGATTTCGGTCAGCTTGGCGAGCGGCCCTCGCATCCAGAATTGCTGGACTGGATCGCCGACGAATTCGTGCGCACCGGTTGGAGCCTGAAGCCGCTGCATCGGTTGCTCATGAACTCGACGGCCTATCGGCAAGCATCGACTCGGAACGCGGCGCTGCAAGCGGTTGATCCCGACAATCGGTTGCTGGGTCGCATGTCCGTCCGCCGGCTCGAAGCGGAAGCGATTCGCGACGCGTTGTTGGATGTCAGCGGCGTGCGAACTCCCGCGATGTTCGGTCCCGCGACGAGCGTGAATCCCGACGACGTGGGCCAGATCATCGTCGGCCAGGCGACTCGCGACGGCAACGGCATCCTCGTCGCGAAGTTCGAGGACTCGCCCGAACAATTCCGGCGAAGCCTGTATGTGCAAGTTCGCCGCTCAATGCCGCTGGGATTGATGGAGCCGTTCGACATCGCCGCCATGTCCCCCAACTGCGATCGCCGAACTTCTTCAACCGTCGCGCCGCAGGCTCTGCTGATGATGAATAACGACCTCGTGCTGCGGCTGTCGGAACGGTTCGCTCAGCGAGTTCTCTCCGAGGCGGGCGACGACCCAGCCGCTCAAGTTCGCCGAGCTTGGTTGCTCGCGTTCGGCCGAGTTGCCGACGAACCGACCATCACTCAAGCCGTCGCGTTCCTCGAATCGCAGCGGCAGAACTTCACGCCCGCCCCCGATGCCAAACCTCCAATGCCCCCACCACTCCCTCCCGCTCAACAGGCGTTGTCCCTCTTATGCCAAGCGCTGCTGTCATCCAACCAGTTTTTGTACGTTGAGTAAGCCGCCTCTCTGTTCTGCAAATGTTGAAAGTCTTGTTTTCTTGAGAAGATTTTGGGCTCACAAATCCGCAAGCTCATGAAGTCCGAAGATGTTGCATTCTGACCGCATTCGTCTGTCCCCATTCGTCTGTCAGCTCAATAAAAAAGATGACAGACGAATGGGGACAGGCGAATGAAGTCCGAGGCCAACTCGACATGCTGTTCGACAGAGCTTTTAACTCAGAAATTGGTTGTGGCGATGCCACCTCAAGCTCTCTGTGCCTCTGTGTTTCAAATCAAGGCATTGAAACACAGAGACACAAAGGGCACGGAGATTGAACGCAGAGAACATGACTATGAAATTCGCCTGCCAATCTCGCCGTCATTTTCTGGCTCAACAAGGACTCGGACTTTCGTCGCTCGCGATGACATGGTTGCTCAAGCAGGACACCGCGAGCGCCGAGCCGCCGAAGCCGCAACTGCAACGCGAGACGTTTGACCTGACTCCGAAACAGCCGACGGCCGAGCCTCAAGCGACCGCAATGATCTCGCTCTTTATGCAAGGTGGCCCATCGCATTTGGACCTGTGCGATCGGAAGCCTGAACTCGAAAAACGACATCTGCAAAACTTCGCGGGTGAGATCAAATACGACAACGCGGCCGAGTCGTCCGCCAAGTTGTGGGCCGGGCCGTGGAAGTGGCGGCACTACGGCGAATGCGGCCTGGAACTGAGCGACCTCGTGCCGCACTTGGGCGCGATCGCTGATGACATCACGCTGGTCCGCTCGATGCATACCGGCGTGAACAATCACGGCCAGTCGATCTACGCGCTGCACGGCGGCCGCATCACCGGAGGCCGGCCGGTGGTCGGATCGTGGTTGACCTACGCGCTCGGTTCGGAGAGCCAGAACTTGCCGGCGTTCGTGGTGCTCACCGATCCCGGCGGCCTGCCTGTTCTCGGAACGGACTGCTGGTCGAACGGTTGGTTGCCGTCCCAGTATCAAGGGACGGTCGTCCGCCCGCGCGAACCGCGAATCCTCAACCTCGATCCCCCGGCACGGCTCGCCGGTCGGCCGCAGGAGCAGTACCTCTCATTTCTGCGAGGCATCAACGAACGACACCTTGCCGAGCATCCCGGCGAATCGGACCTCGCCGCACGCATCCAAACTTACGAACTGGCCGCACGCATGCAGACCGCCGCGAAGGAAGCGCTCGATCTGTCGCAAGAGACCGAGGCGACTCAAACAGCGTACGGCCTGAACGACGAGAAGACGCGCGAGTTTGGTTCGCGCTGCTTGATCGCTCGCCGACTGATCGAACGCGGCGTGCGATTCGTCCAAATCTACACATCAACCCAACAGTGGGATCATCACGGCGCGATCCTGACCGCTCTGCCCGCCTCCTGCCGCAAAGTCGATCAGCCGTCCGCCGCTCTGGTCAGCGACTTGAAGCAGCGCGGATTGCTCGACACGACGCTGGTCCACTGGGGCGGCGAGATGGGCCGCTTGCCCGTGATCCAAAACGAAAAGAACGTCGGCCGAGATCACAACACCTACGGCTTCAGCAGTTGGTTCGCCGGCGGCGGCGTGAAGTCCGGCTGCATTCACGGCGAGACCGACGAGTTCGGCCACAAAGCGGTGAAAGACATCGTCAATCACTACGACTACCACGCCACGCTGATGTACCTCTTCGGTCTCGACGCCACCAAGCTCGCCATCCAACGCCCCGGCGGAACCGCCACGCTCCTCGACGGCCAAGCTGGCCGAATTGTGTCAGAGATTCTCAATCGACCGCCAAAGACAAGTTCCTAAGGCGGCCAAGCCGTCATGTGGCACGACGCTCCGCGTCGTGAATCGCGACGCGGAGCGTCGCGCCACAATCTTGCAGAGGATTGCGGGATCGCGTGGAGTTCCAGCAGCGGATCGCGTTGGCCGATAAAGATTCGATAGATAGACTCCACTTCCAGCAGACGCCTCTCCCAATCTTTCAAATTCACTAGCGACGAACCGGACTATGCCCACTCTCAAACCCAAACCAAAGCGGCGCGTCCGCCGAACGTCGCCGACGGCGACAGCGGTGATGATCGAGCCGAGTCCCAGCAGTATTCCGGAAGTGTCGCCGCAGCCGTATTGCGATCCGGAGATACTCTACGACTTCGAAGAGCAGTTGCGGTTGCTGGCCTCTTTGGATCTTCCTGAAACGGATGGTGTGCCCTTGGAAAGCTCATGGCATCGCGAGTGCATCAATCTGCTGATCGAATCGGTCAAGGATCGCTTTCAGGACCGATCGGACTTCTGCGTTCACGGCAATTTGGCCGTGTACTACAGCATCGAACAGGTCAGTAACCGAGACTTATTACTGGGGCCAGATTTCTTCTTCGTGCATGGTGCGCCGCATATCAAAAACCCCAATCGCTGGGCGAGCTGGGAACAAGGGGGCCGATACCCCGATGTCATTATCGAGCTGCTTTCTCCCAGTACGGCGAAGCGTGATCGCACCGAGAAAAAAGAAATCTACCGCAAAGTGTTCCACACGTCGGAGTACTTTCTCTACGACCCCGCCACGCAGACTCTGGAAGGATTTCGATTGGTGCGACACCAATACGAGCCGATCGAATGCGATTCACACGGTCGGCTCTGGAGCGAAGAACTCGAATTGTGGATCGGTCTTTGGGAAGGTTCCTACCAAGGCGTCGAGGCCGTGTGGCTAAGATTCTTTGATCCGAAGGGACGAGTTGTCTTCGTGCCTGCTGAGCGCGAACGGTGTCGTGCCGAGCAGGAGATGTCGCGTGCCGAGCAGGAAAAGTTGCGAGCCGAGCAGGAGAAGTCGCGTGCCGAAGGCGCGGAATTGCGAGCCAGCGCTGCCGAAGCGGAGCTGGCTCGGCTGAAAGCGACGTTGGCCAAGAAGAAGTCCTGATCACCTCAAACTCATCAGACGAAGGAGCTGCGGATGAACCGCCATCAATCGACTCGACCTTTGGATTTGGGAGTTGCGCGGCCGCTTTCATCGACGCCCAGTCCTGGGATTCGCGTCGGCTCGCGGCGTTGGTTTCTGCAAACCGGTGTCGCTGGCTTGGGCGGGCTGGCTCTGCCGGCGTTGTTGCGAGCGAACGAAGCCCTCAAGCCGTCGGATCGCAAGGTCGTGATTCTGTTCTGGCTTTCTGGTGGGCCTAGTCATTTGGATATGTGGGATCCTAAACCGGATGCACCGCGTGAGATTCGAGGGCCGTTCTCGTCGATCGAGTCCTGCGTGCCGGGAGTTCGCTTCGGTGAGCATCTGCCGCTGCAAGCCTCGATCATGGATAAGCTGACGATCATCCGCTCGGTCGATTGCAAGGCGAGCAATCACACGCCGATCACGATGCAGGCGGGAAACCCGTTGGCTCGGAGATTGGATAAGGTCAAAGACGGAGACGGATATCCGTCGATGGGTTCGGTGGTCGCGAAGTTTCGTGGCTCGAACGATCCGCGGATGCCGGCGTTTGTCGGGCTGGCTCCCAGTTGGAAGGCGGACGTGTGGGAGTCCGGGCACATGGGTTCGCAGTTCGCTCCGGTTGATGGTGGCGAGCTGGCCGGCCGGATCGCTCTGCCGCAAGGGATTCAATTGGATCGGCTCGGCAACCGCGATGAGTTGCGGCGGCAGTTCGATCAACTTCTGCGAGACCGCGATCGCACCGACACGATGGCGAATGCCGACCGCTACACGGCTCAAGCGATGGACCTCGTCACGTCGGGGCACGCAGCGAGGGCGTTCGATCTCAGCCAAGAAAAGGATTCGCTGCGAGACGCCTACGGTCGCGATTCCGTTGGCGAGAAGGCATTGCTCGCGCGACGACTCGTCGAGGCGGGCGTCACGTTCGTGCTGGTCAGCGCACGCTGGGGTTACTTCGACAATCACGGCGACAACGTCCCGCCGTGGGGCGGCATTGAGAAGGGGCTTGGCCCGATTCTGCCGACGGTCGATCGGACGGTTTATCACCTTGTCAGCGACCTCGAACAGCGCGGTCTGCTCGACAAAACGCTCGTCCTGATGATGGGCGAGTTCGGCCGCGGCCCGATCATGACCAAAGACGCTGGCCGCGATCACTGGCTGAACTGCATGAGCATGATCCTCGCCGGCGGCGGCCTGAAGCACGGCCAAGTGATCGGCAGCACCGACTCGCGCGGTTACGACATCAAGGATCGCCCGGTGCGACCGCAAGATCTCGCGGCGACAGTCTTCAAGTACGCGGGCATTGACCTCGCGTCGCATTGGGTCAGTCCGCAAGGCCGGCCGATCCCGATCGTGACCGAAGGCGGAAAGCCAATTTCCGAGTTGCTCTGATTCGCCGCTGTCGAGGCTCTTCAAACTCACCGAGTTCGCCAACCCAGACGAACCAAAAGGAAACGGGAGGCCGAAATGGCCTCCCGTTCTTGCAGGCTCGACGCGAGCCTGCCACGAGGGTCTCAGCGGGCAACTGGTGGACCCTCGCGTTGGTGTCGGTAGAGCGATCTCTACGTCGGCAGGTTGTCGTTGTCGGCGATCGTGACGGTGCCGGAGATCGTTGCTCCGAGAGCGTAGGCCGAGTTCGCCGACAGCGTCGCAATGACGGTTTCGTTGGCATCAGACGTCGTGTCATCGACCGGTCGGACGGTGATGGCTCCGGTGGTCTGACCCGGTTGGATGAGGACCCTGCCGGGCAATTGTTCGTAGTCGCTGCCGTTCGTCGCGGTCCCGCCGAGTGAGTAATTGACGACGAGTGCTGCGGCGTTCGAGCCAGTGCGAGAGACCGTCAGCGTGCCGGTTTCACGATTGGCTTCGGCGGCGGTCGCATCGGTCGCGGCGAGCGTCGTTATCGGCTGATTGCGGTTGAGCAATCGGTCGGCCAGCGTCTCGCCCAGCAGGCGGGCCGAGTCAAAATTCTCGCCAGTCATGATACGGCCATCGACGATCACATCATCGAATCGTGAGACCGGCTGACCGAGCACTCCGCCGGTGAAGGCCGTCGCTCCGTTCGTCTCCAAGTGCCAGCGATAACGCAGTGCGGCGGGCAGATTGTTGGTCGGCGAATTGAACTCGGCGGTCGTCGCGGCGCGGCCTTGAAGCAGGCTTTGGCCGTTGACTCGCGACCAAGCGAGCACGGTCGCTCCGTAACAGACGCCGGTGACGATCTTGTCCTGCGTCACGAACTCGTTGATCAGCCGGTTGGCGGCTTCGCGAATGGCGGGGGTTCCGTTGTAGGCCGCGTTGGCGTAGGTGCCCGCAAAGGCGAACTGGTACTGAGCCGCTCCCCAACCGCCGACGAAGACGATCGCCGAATAGTTTTCGGCACGAGCATCAGCCAGTGCGATATCGGGCATGACCGCTCCGTTGCCGGAGGTGTAGCCGGTGTTGGCGTGCGGGACGGACAACTCGCGACGACCCGCTCCGACGACGACCGGGATGCCGGCCGCTTCGAGAGCCGCTCGCGGAAGTGAGTACTCGGTGTAATAGAAATCGTTGTTCGCGATCACGATCAGGACAGGCAGCGGAGTGGCTGCCGGCACGTCGTTGTCCGCGATCGTCACGGTCCCGGCGGTCGTCGTTCCGAGGATGTAGGCCGCGTTGGCCGCGAGCGTCACCGTCGCGGTTTCATTGGCATCGACGCTCGTGTCATCGACCGGTCGGACGGTGATCGTCGCGGAAGTCTGGCCCGCCTCGATCGTGACACTGCCGGTGAGGTTGTCGAAGTCGCTGCCGTTCGTTGCTGAGCCGCTAATCGCGTAGTTCACGACGAGCGCATTCGTCGTCGCACCCGTCCGAGTGACGGTCAGCGTGCCGGTTTCGCGATTCGCTTCTGCGGCGGTCGCGTCGGTTGTCGAAAGCGTCACGGTCGGCAGTGCTGGAGCAACGTCGTCGCTGACGATCGTCGCGGTCGCCGAGGCTGTCGTGCCGAGGTTGTAGGCCGCGTTCGCGCTGAGGTTGAGCGTCGCGGTTTCGTTGGCTTCGACGGCGGTGTCATCGATCGGCGTCAGTGTAACCGTGCCAAACAAAGCACCGACGGAGATGACGACCGACCCGCTCAGCGAACTGTAGTCCGAGCCGTTCGTCGCGGTCCCGCTGATCGTGTAGTTCACCGTTAGAGCGGCGGTCGTCGCACCGGTGCGAGTCACTCGGAACTGGGCGACGTCGCGGTTGAGTTCTGCGGCGTTGGCATCGGTCGCGGCAATCGTGACGGTCGGCAGCGACGTCGCGATGTCGTCGCTGGTGATGTTGACTGTCGCTGTGCTTATGGCCCCGAGGTCGTAAGCCGTTCCGTCGGTGACGCTGACGGTCACGGTCTCAACGGCTTCGAAAGTCGGGTCGTTGACGGGGGCGACAGTGATCGTCGTTGTCGCCGCGCCCCAAGCGAAGTTCGCGAAGCCGCCCAGCGGGGCGAAGTCCGGTCCCGGCGTCGCGGTGCCGTTGGCGGTGTAGCGCACGGTGAGCGAGTTGTTCAGCGCCCCGGTGCGAGTCAGTGTGAAGACGCCGTTGTTGTTGCCGACTTCAGCGGCAGCCGAGTCGGTCGCGGCAACGGTGATGATCGGAGTCACGGGCGGCGGGGCGACATCGTTGCTGACGATGTTGACTCGGGCCGAGCTGTTCGCACCGACCCGATACGCCGTCGTCGGATTCACGTTGAGAATCACTGACTCGGTGTTCTCGACAACGGTGTCGTCGATGGGCAGGACGGTCAGCGTCGCCGAAGTCTGTCCCGCCGCGAACGTGACGGTCAGTGGGAACGCGTCGTAGTCGGCCTGCGCCGTCTGAAAGCCGTTCTGCAAATACACAGTCAGCGTCCCGGCGATGTTTCCGCCGGTGCGAGTGACGGTGAAGACGCCCGGATCGCGGCCAGCTTCGGCGGCATTGGGGTCGGTCGCGACGACGTTGATCGTCGCCTGATTGGCCGGCACGTCGTCGCTGATGACGCTGATGCTGCCGGTCGAAGCCGCTGTCGAGATCAGCGAGTAACCGACTCCCGGTTGCAGCGCGACGCTGACGGTTTCGTTCCCTTCGATCGTCGTATCGTTACGCGGAGTGACGGTGATGAAGGCCGTATTCTCATTGGCCGGGAACGTGACCGTGCCGCTCAGCGCGTTGTAGTCCGTCCCCGAGACCGCGTTGCCGCCGACCGAGTAATTGACGGTCAGTGGCTGCGACAAATCACCGCCGCGAGTCACTCGAAACGAAGCCGTGCCGAGTCCCGCTTCGTGAGCCTGCGGATCGGCTGCGTTGAGCGTCACGAGCGTCGGCGTCGAGGTGAACAGCGTCCCGGAAGCCGCATCGACCAACGCGCGGTACATGTGCGCTTCGCTCAGCGGCTGATCCTGTCGGAACAGCACGCCGAAGAGTCCGTACTGCGACTCAAGGTCGCGATCGGTCAGCTTGTAATGCACGTAGGAGTCAAGTCCCGCCGCGTTCTGCATCCGCAGGTAGTCGCGGGTGATTTCAGCCATGCGCGGGTCTTTGGTCGCCCGGAACAAGGCGTTCTGATACGGGGCTCCGTTGCCGTTCAGATGCGGGCCGCCCTCGTAAGCCAGCAACTGAATGTCGCGACCGAGCCGCGTCGCAAAGTCGTCTGCGAGCCGTTGATGGCTCGTCGTCATCTGCGCGCCGAAGACGATGTTGCCGCGCATGTCGTTGAGCACTTGATCGACCGTCGTCGCGGCGGAGTAGGTCGCTCGTTGAGTTTCACTGGGGCCGAAGTACGGAGCGATCGAGATCGCGTCGAAGGAGCCGCCCATGTTTTCGATGATCCGCTCGGTGGTCCACGGAGTCGTCGCCTGCCCGCCGATCGTCCGCACGATGCGGTCGGTCTGCCCCGCGAAGACGTCGCTCCAGATATTCATGTCGCGAGCCGCCTCGCGCCCCGCGAACTGCCAGTGAGTCAGCCCGGAATTCTCCGGTTGCCGAATCTGATCGGCGATCCAGAAGTACGCCTCGAAGCCGGGTGCGGAGTTCCAGATTTCGTTGGACCACTCGACGTAAGCGGTCAGCTCCGGATTGAGGTTCTCGCGGACGTAGGTCGCGAAGTTGCGAACGAAATCGTCGTCGGCCATGTGCGGCATGTTGAACCACGGATCGGAGCCGGTTTCGTTGGCGAGCTGCACCATGTGCTCGACCGAGATGCCATTGGCGAACTGCCCGCCGCTGCCGTTGGTGCTGCTCTGCCGAGCGTCGTTCGCGTCACGACGGTCGGCCCAAGTGCGGATGTCGGACGTGTTGGTTTCCTGTGCCTGCATGAAGCGAATGATGCCGAAGTCGTCGATCCGCTCCTTGTAAAGCGGATGGAACGGCGAGAAGTCGGCTCCCGGCTGCCAGCGCTGCCCGGCAAAGCTCTGTCCGTTGTAGTCCGGCATCCAGACGTGAATGTCGCGGATCGGATCGGCGGGGTTGATCGAGTCGATGCCCAGATAAATGCCGCCATTGCTCGGCGTCACATTCAGCAGAGCAAAGTTGTGTCCGTCGGCCGTAACGCCGCGCGAGGTCACTGTGGCATCGTTGCCGAAGACGACATCGGCGGTTCCGTCCCATTCGGCGCGATACGTTCCGGCGGGGTAAGTCCCGTTCATGCTGTCGAACATGACCGTCCCGAGCCGCTGTCGCATGAGCTGCCCGTGCGCGTTGGTCCAAGTTGCCAGTTGAGTCGGCCAGCCATTGGCATCGACCTGCACCGGAATGAACGCCCCGCCGTTGAAGTCCCGTGCCCCGGTAACGGTATTGGTCGAGTGACTGAACCAAGGCCGCGACGACTGAAACACGTCGGTAAACATCCAATTGGGGGTATAGTCATTGACGTTGTCGAGATTGATTCCGATTTGCACCGGCGTGGCCGACATGACCTGCCGAGCTTCAAGATTCTCGACATGCCCAAAGCCATCGCGGCTGCGTCGGCGGCGTGAGCGTCCGATGCCAAATCCCGCCGCTCGCCAGAGGTCGCCGAGGATTCCCAGGACTCCGTGTGATTGCCGATTTCTCAAACCGACCGCCCGTTGCTTCATCGCCATGATGTTTCCCTTGGATTCTTGCGTGGCCCGCAAGGAAGTGCTGTTCCAAGAAGAAATGGCGGAGGCGGCGGAAACCTTTCAGAGAAATGCCAAGTTCTACTGAGACTTCTCGCTGAGGGGTCGGGTGTGCGAATTCCATGTAGCGGCAGGGCGCAAGCCCTCCGGTGTTGGGCGGCCATTCGCCGACACCGGACGGCTTGCGCCGTTCCGCTACAGAAGTCATTTCGCGCTGATTCTTTAGCGGGCCGTCGCGGGGCGGTTTCGATCTTGAAGCGTTCGCCAAAGTTGCTCGACGAGGGCCGGGGCGTTGCTGGCGTCGTGAGCCGTGAGGAGACGTCCCGCTTTTCCGCCGGAGACGACTCGTTCGGAATTCGTCGTCCAGAGGATGTTCCGGTTCTTGATCCGGGGCAGTGCCTGAATCCAGTTTTGAGAGATCGCCGGTTGACCGTCCAAGAATCCGTACTCGGCCAGCAAGATGACCGAATTGCTGATGCTCGCCAGAGGCACGCCGCGATCGTACTCCGCTTGCAGCCAGAGCCGCGTCGCTTCGAGGAGTCGTTGGTCAGACATGAACTCGGACTGCCCGGCCGGAATGATCACGATGGCCTCGAACTGACCGGGGCGGACGTCGGCGATCCCGAGTTCGGCTCGGATGTCCCCTTCGCCTCCAACAACGCCACCTCGCGGAGTGGCCCAGCCGCGCTCCGAAGAGACGACCGTGATCGCGGCCGAGCGCGATTCCAGTTCGCGACGCACCGCCAAATAGTCCACCTGATAAAACTCTCGCCGAGTCACCAGCAGGGCGATCGGTTTCATTGGAGTCGCCGGGGGTGCGACGACACCGGCGACGTTGGTCGAAGGTTCGCGACTTTCGGCGGGAGTGGCTGGTTGAAGCTTCGGACGGGGAGGCCCTGAGTTGGAAACCGTGGAGCCGTAACGATCCATCAGGAACGCGGCCAACGCGATCGTACTCAAGATGCCGCACAGCCCCGCGAGAACTCGGCGATGCGGCAGCCGAAAGAATTTCCGATATTCGTACATCGCCCGATTGCGAAGGGTCGACCAATGCCGACGACGGGCCAGTTGAATCGTCGTGGGTGGCTCCTCCGATTCCGTGCGCGGCGTCTTGGATAACACCGGCATGGCCCGCTTGGAACCGGCCTCGAAGGTGCCGGCCGCGGCCAATCCTCCGGTCGCCAGCGGAGCCAGCACTTTGGCCACTTCGCTGGGTGACTGAAATCGGGCAGCCGGGTCTTTGGCCATCATCCGTTCGACGATGCGGATCAGCTCGGGCGGCAAATCGTCGCGCAGCGTTTGCAAGGCACGCGGCTGGCGATCGGCGTGCGATTTCAACGTCCGCGTGATCGAATCGCCGGCAAAGGGAGCTTGCCCACTGAGCAAAAAATACAACGTGCAACCCAGGCTGTAGATGTCCGCGCGCGTGTCCGCCTTGCTGGAATCGAACGCCTGCTCCGGAGCCATGTAATCGGGAGTGCCAACGATCATGCCCGCCTCGGTCAGTCCGACGTCCGCCTCGAAACTATCCTCGAAGTGGCTAAACGTGGGTATCTCCGCCGACGACAACGACGACTCTTCGCGAGCGAACCGCGCCAGCCCGAAGTCGAGAATCTTGATCTGCCCCTTTCGCGTCAGCATCAAGTTCTGAGGCTTGATGTCGCGATGCACCATCCCTTGCTGTGCGGCATGTTGCAGTCCCAGAGCCGCCTGTCGCATGAACAGACTCGCGGTCGAAGCCGGCAGCGGCCCCTTCCGCTCGACGTACTGAGCCAGGCTGATGCCGTCGACGAATTCCATCACCAGGAAATGCAGCTCCCCCGCCTGCTCGGCATCGTGAGCCACAACGATGTTCGGATGCGTCAGCCGCGCGGCCGCTCGGACTTCGCGCTGAAATCGCTCAATAGCCAGCGGGTTGGCGATCAGCCGCCGACTGATGACCTTCAGTGCCACCGGCCGCTCCATCAGCCGATGCTCGGCCTTGTAGACAACCCCCATGCCGCCTCGGCCGAGCATCGTCTTGACCCGGTAGCGCGGGTGCTCCAGCAACGCCAGAGGAATCAACCCGCGTGCCGTTTCCGACTCGACCGGCGTGTCGTCTGCGGGTGCCTCATAACTGACCGTGTCGCAATCCTTGAACTTCGCCAGGACCGTGTCGTCAGGAACGTCACTCAGCACGCGACAACAGTCGTCGCAGGTCTCGACGTGCTGTTCCACGAGTGTCGCTTCGCTGGGGCGGAGCCGACCCAGTCCGAACGCCCGCAATTGTTCGGGCGTCGGATGCCGCTGAATCGAACGATCCAGTTTTCGGTGGTCAGCATTTGGTTTCGTCATCTTTGCTCAACAGGGCGGCAAAGCCGCAAGTAACCCGAAGCGTCAGCGAGGGCGCAAGTAACCCGAAGCGTCAGCGAGGGCGGGCGATTCAAGACACCTACAACTCAAAGTCTTGTGAAGCGTTCGCCCTCGCTCGCGCGTCGGGTTACAAAAAATACCACTCCAGGGGAATGTCTTCTCGTTTCCAAATCTTTCACGGCAACCGTCCTTGGTTGACGAATTCAGTCCAGCAGCCCGGCTCCCTCGCGTCGCAATGCCGCGAGCACTCGCGATTTGGCGATAAACACGGCATTGACGGTCATCCCCAAGTCCGCCGCCACCGATTCCGCCGGTTCGTCCCCCAAGGCGAATCGCTGAAACGCCAGCCAGGTTTTCTCCGTGAACTCACCCCGAATCAATTCGAGCAGACGCTGCGTGACATGCCGATCATGCTCTTCGTTCCAAACGTGACTCAATCCACTGGCCGGATCGGTCAGTTGTTGCAGCAAATCTTCGACCTGACGATCCGCCTCGGCCGAGGGACGACGCTTGCGAGCCTTCCAAGAGTCTCGCAAGCAGTTGATCGTGATCGTCCGCAGCCAGGCCCGAAACGACCCCACATGTGGCTCACGCCGAAACTCGACGATCCGCCGCACGACCACGGTCAGCACCTCTTGAATCACGTCGTCAGAGTCTTGATCAAGCCCCGAATTCCGATGCAGCCAGCCGCGAATCAGCGGCGTGTAAATCTCGACCAATGTCTGCCACGACGCCGCATCGCCGCGATTGCGCACGCGATCCAACAAACTCGTTGATGTTTCTGCGGACATGGACCGGTCCCATCTGCTTCGCTCCGCGTCCCGTTGTTCGAGGTTGTCGACCACATTGCGGACTTGACGATCTGGCGTATTGGCGTTGACGAAATTCAGCGATAGTATGCCACAGCCAGTCTGGATGCTGCGTATTTCAACGAATCGCTTCACCATGAAATCCATTGTCACCGCCGCCGAAGCCAAAACGAAGTTTTCCCGCTTGCTCCAACAAGTGGAAGCTGGAGACACGATCGCCATCTCCAAACACGACGAGACGGTGGCCTTCCTGATCCCCCGCGCGAGATTGGAAGCCTTCGTCGAGACGATGGAAGTCCTGAGCAATCCCGCGGCAATGCAAGCCATCCGTCAACACGAAGCTGGGAAAACGGCGTTTCATTCCGTGAGCGAGTTGGATGAAGACCAAGGTTGAAATCTCCGATCAAGTATTGAATTTTGTCCGGTCGCTCGCGCCCGAACCGCGCCGGTTGCTCCGGCAAGGACTTCGCGATTTGCAGGATGAACTCGGAGATATCAAACAACTCGAAGGGGACTTGGCCGGTTGGTGCCGATTGCGGATCAAGAGTTATCGCATCATTTTTCGATACGAAGTTGAGAAGTCTCACCGAACCGCCCGATGCGTCTTCGCCGAACGCCGAGCGTTGGTTTACGAGTTGTTCACGGAAGTGGTCCGATTGTTGACCGACTCGTAGTTTGTCGGCGGCGTCTCTCACACCGCCGCGTCCATCGGCACTCGCGCGGCTTTGATGGCTTCCCATTGTTCAAGGTTGTAGAGCACCTCGCGGGCTTGTGAGCCGTTGTAGTCGCCGACGATGCCGTCTTCGGCCATGTAGTCGATCAAGCGAGCCGCTCGGCCGTAGCCGATGCCGAGGTGACGTTGCAGCAGTGAGACGCTGCCTCGGCCTTCGCGGATGATGATCTCGACGGCCGGTTCGTACATGTCGTCTTTTTCGCGAGCACCACCGTCGCCGCCTTCGGACGATGTGTTGCTCTTCGAGGCGACTTGGGCCAGTTCGGCGGAGTACTGCGGAGCTTGATCGCCGAAGTGGTCGATGATGCAGTTGACCTCGTTGTCGCTGACGTAGGTGCCTTGAGCGCGCATGAGGTTGCTCGTCCCCGGCACGAGGAACAGCATGTCGCCGTTGCCGAGCAAGCGATCGGCCCCGTTCTCATCGAGCACGACGCGGCTATCGGTGCGGCTGGCGACTTGGAACGCGATGCGGGCCGGAAGGTTCGACTTGATGAGACCGGTGATGACATCGACGGTCGGCTTCTGCGTGGCGAGCACGAGATGGATGCCAACCGCTCGAGACTTCTGAGCGAGCCGGATGATGTGCCCTTCGACGTCCTTGCCGGAGGTCATCATCATGTCGGCCATCTCGTCGGCGATGATGACGATGTACGGCATCTGCACGGGGATCGCGTCGGCCTCGGCGCATTCAGCGGTCAGGCCGCAGCGGCGGAGGACTTCTTCACGCGTCATCGCGTTGTAGCTGTCGAGATGCCGCACTCCGATGCGAGCCAGCAAGTCGTACCGCTCTTCCATTTTTTCGACGGCCCACGCCAGAACCGCCTCGGCCTTTTTCATGTCGGTGATGACCGGGTGCATCAGGTGCGGAATGCGTTTGTACGGGGACAGCTCGACCATCTTCGGGTCGATCATCAGCATCTTCACTTGGTCCGGGCTGCGAGTCATCAGGATCGACAGGATCAGCGCGTTGAGGCAAACGCTCTTGCCCGTGCCGGTGCGGCCGGCGATGAGCAGGTGCGGCATCTTGCAGAGGTCGATGATCATCGGCCGCCCGCTGACGTCCTTGCCGAGGAACAGCGGAATGCGTTTCTTCTCGATGTCGCCGGGGCAGGCTTCGATCAGCTCGCGGAGGCGAACCATCACCTGCTTCTCGTTGGGGACTTCGACGCCGACTGTGTTCTTGCCGGGGATCGGCGCGACGACACGCACGGCCGGGACGCGCAGCGCGATCGCGAGGTCGTTCTCCAACGCCACGACTTTGTTGAGCCGCAGTCCCGCTTCTAGCGACAGCTCGAACTGCGTGATGACCGGGCCGGTGTCGATCTCGTTGACCTTCACGTTCAGGCCGAACTCGGTAAAGGTTTTCTCCAACGTCACGGCCGCGATCTGAGCTTTCTTGGCTAACTCTTCAAAGGGGAACTCCGCTGGATGTTCGAGCATTTCGAGGCTCGGCAGGATGTATTGGGAACCGTTGGCCTGTTGGCTCCCTTCGTCGAGTTGGGCTTTGACTTGATCCCGTTCCGACTTCACCGTCGCAGGGGGATTGACCTTGATCGGAGCACGCTCGGGATCGGCGGGCGCAACGGAAGTGTCTGCAAGAACGACCGGCTCGTTGAGCGCGGCCTCGATCTCGGCGTTCATCGAATCGAGCAGTCCGACCGCACTGTCGGCGGCTTGCTCGGCGCTGGTCGGCTGGACCGATTCGGACAAGACCTCTTCCAACGGCATCGACTCGCGAACAGTCAGCGGCGCTTCGTGCTTGGGCTTGACCGGACGATCGGCTTTTCCGAACGCGATCCAGTTCACGAGCCACATCGGCGCGGCGACACAATCCAAGGCCGCGTCCACGAACAGCACGTCTCCCGCCAACAGCAGTCCCGACGCCGCACACGAGCCGAGCACAATTATCAGCCCCGCCTTCGAGAAGACTGGCAGCAACAGCGCGGTTCCCCAGGCTCCAACGTACCCGCCACTGCCGACGATCTGACCGCCGCCGAGTCCCGGCAGCAGCAACTGCAAGCCGACGCAGACCGCGATCAACAACAGAGACCAGCCGAGCGCGACCGTTCCCCAACCGAAGACCTCGCGCCGAGAAAACAATCGCACGTCGAACGCCAGCAAAGACAGCCACACGAAGTACGCGCCGAGTCCCGCAACCGCTCGCAAGCCATAGGCGAGGTACGCTCCCAGATCCCCGCCCCAGTTGTGAGCGACCGCGCGCACCGGGTACGTCTGCGTCGCTGGAGGATCGGCCGCATCCCAGCTCACCAGACAGAGGCCGAGATACGCCACCGCGCCAAGCAGCACTAGCGCCAGCACGTCGTCTCGCAATCGTCGAAAGTCGAAGGTCTTGCCCATTGTGCTCAAGGCTACCCGCCAAACTTCAGCCAGAACGGCCAAGTCCGCTCAAAGCGTTGCGAAATGACCATGCTCAGCACGACTCGACGCATCGCAGCGATCGGAGCAATGCGCGAAAGACTTCCGATCGTAGGAATCGCGTCAAGCGGAAGGGACGATGAAACTCTTCACCCCCAAGTCACCTGAAGCGCGAGTTTTGAAGTTGCGGTATTTTTGAATTGGCCCCATCCGGCAGGGCTTCCAAGGTGTGTTAGTCGGACTTTCTGAGAGCGAGGATTTTGGCCGTCGAGGCATGTCCGCCGTTGTGGTACTTGGTGCGCGGGGTGGTGGGCTTTTTGGGGCCACGTCGGCGTTTGC
>JBJXEX010000514.1:0-14934 GCA_046156195.1 Planctomycetaceae bacterium
GGCCTAGGCCAATTCCGAAATTCCGAAGTGCCTGACCCCGGTCTGATACCGGCCAGGTACTCTATCGCCCCGCCGATTGTTTTTCGCTCGTCAGGAACGCGATCAAATCCACGAACTCTTCGACAGTCAGCGTTTTCTCCAAACCGTCGGGCATGGTGCTGCCCAGATGCATTTGCGATTCCTCAATGTCCGCCTTGCGCAGCGAGTGCTTCTGGCCCTGATTGTCGGCGAGCACCAACGTCTCGACCGTCTCCGATACTTTGAGACCGCTGAGGATGCGACCGTCGTTTATCGCGACGGTCTGCGATTGAAACCCGGCGGCGATCGTGCGACTGGGGTCCAGCACGGATTCGATGATGTGGATGCGCGAGAAGCGACTGCCGATGCCAGTCAGATCGGGGCCGATCTTCTCCCCTTGATCATTCCGCCGATGGCATTTCAAACACTGCGACTTTGCGACCGTGAGAAACAGCTTCTGTCCCCGTTCGACGTTCCCCGCGCGAGACAGCGCCGCTTCAACGAGCCGTTCGTGTTCGACTTTGGAGCTCTTCTGACGAAACCGAGCGTGAAACTCCGGCAAGGCATCCGGGACGTTGGCAAGCTGCACGAGCAACCGGCTCGTCCCGTTCGCGAGTTCCGTCTCGAAGCGGTCGGCATCCGGTTGGAAGCGACGGGCCTCTTTGCGTTCCAAGACCGATTTGCCGTTGAGCCAAACTCGCAGCGGCGTGTTGCTCGACATCAGGAATTGAGCGGCGACCGGTTCCGCGGAGTGGAAGTCGGCGAAGGCGAGCCACACCGTGGCGACCGGCGAACCACCCGTCGCCACGTCTGAGACACGCGCTTCCGGCCCGGTGCCGAAGATCGTTCGCCATGACGCGGAGTTGTTTGGCATTCGCAGGGACTCGACGCATTTCGCGGCCTCGTCTGCTGACATCGGTCCTTGAACCTTCCAGCGCAGCAGCACTCCGCGAGTCCCCTGCAATTCGTTCATGGCTCGCTCCAACTCCGCGCGGCGTGCCTCGTCCAGGCTTTCGCGATCGGCCCACTTCGACAGCATCCGGACCACCAACGACAGGACTTCTCCCGATGAGTTCCCGGTCGCGACCTTGACCACATCGGCCGAGTGCTCCGGTCCACCGAATTCATCAAGGCACCGCAGCGCGCTCAATTGCGTCGTCGCGTCGCCGAGTGCGGCGACAGCCAGTGGGAGCACACGCGGCTCGCGGAGTTGTCGCAGCGCGTCGAGGCTCGCCCGTTTCATTTCGGGGAAATCGGTGCGTACACGGTCCAACAATGTGGGAACGGCTTCGCACACTCCCAATTGACCGGCCGCGAACGCTGCGGCGAGTCGGACCTCCGGAGAAGCGTCATTCAAGAGTCCCGGAACGCTGCTGACGACGTCCGCGATTCGCAGGCTGGCCATGACCTCGATCGCCGCCGCTCGACCGGCGGCAGCGCCGTTTGGCGAACGCGCGCTGCTGAGTAGTAACGTGATGACTTCTGGACTGACCTCGGACTTCAGTCGCGTGTCGGATTCACTGCGTTGCGACAAGGCTCGCAGCAGATCCGCGAGCAATGGATCGTTGGCCAGTGACGGCGCGAGTGCCAGCAATCGCCGCTCGCGTTCCTCGCCGAGTCCCTCGCACCACATCGCCAGCGCCTTGATTCGCGACGGAGCCAACTGCCGAGTCTCCGTGAGGAAGGTTTCCAGCGTCTCGCGCCGAGCCTCCGCTGGATGATCGCGCAGCGAAGTCAGAATCAGAGCCTGAGCTTCCGGGTGATCCGTCTCGCGGAGCCACGCGGCCAGTGTGGCCAACCGCGTTGGAATCTTTTCACGCTGCATTCGCTCCAACACCGCGAGCCTGACGTCGTGGTTCTCATCGGCCAGCATTCGATCCAACGCTTGCTCGATGAGTTCCGTTCGCTCCCAAGCCACGGTGTTCGCCGGACGGGGGGCGGGACGGAAGCCCCAATAGACCCACTGAGTCGGCGGCTTCCGATGCACGCGACACAAGACGTAGGCATATTCGAGCCGTCGAATCGAATCCCTCTCGGATCGCAGGCGATCGACGAGGCCATCGACGATCGCCGCTTCCGGCTGGTCCTTGAGCGCACGCAGCGCGGCCGTCCGAAGTGAAACGCTGGGTAACGGCTTCTGTTCGAGATCACCTTTGAGCTTCTTCGTGAAATCACTCATGAGTTTCTTATCGATGTTCTTATCGATGAGGGCTGGTGGCTCAGGCGACCGTCCGTCGAGCAATCGCAACACGGCCAACCGATCACCGCAGCGACGCAGCGTCTGCTGAGTCGCGTGTGCGAGGACCGGGTCCATCAACGCGAGATTCTGAGACATCCACACGGGAGCCTGTGCCGAATTCATCCGCCCGATCGCAACCACGATTTCCAAAGTGAGGTGATGATTCCGCCGCCCCACAAGTCCCATCAATCGTTTGACAACATTGACGTCTCCCGGCCCCGCATCAAGACGATGTCCAACCAACACCGGATCGTGCAAATCGGCCAGCGCTCGGATTGCCTGCGTCTGTAGGCGTCGGTCGGAAGTCGAACCGGCGAGATCAAATAAGTCATCAGTGGCTTGGGTTCCGAGCACATGCGTGAGAATCCAAACACAATGCTGCTTCCCAACGGCACTGAGATTTTCATATTCGTTTCGCAGCGACTTGATTGCGGCGATCGGATCGCCGCGCCCCAGCCGCTCAATCGCGAGTTGAGCTTCCAATCGCTCGTAGTAGCTGCCGGAGCTCAACCGCTTGGTCCAGCCAGCGACGTCGTGGGGCACGTTTTCAACCTGCCCGTTTTTCATGGGCACGTTGGAATCCTGCCCCACAAACTGCACTCGATAAACCCGCGCTCGGCCCCGCTTGGGACGCTGGCCATCGGCCCAGTCGGCGATCAGCAACGAGCCGTCACGATCGACGACGAGGTCAGTCGGCTTGAAGCCATAGGGATCGTTCTCCGCGCCCGACGCGAACTCAATCTCCTTCACCGGAGAGAATGCGTTGCCGGGAGACTCGGCAACGTAGCGCATCACCGCTCGGCCCCATTCGCAGAAGTAGAGGCCGCGATACTCCGCCGGGAACTGCGGCTCGCGGTAGTAAACGCCACCGGCCGATGAGCCGAGTCCGAGATCCGCCAACGGTGCGAGTGCTTCATCCGGTCGCTCGTCGTAGATGTTTCGCAGACCGGTCGAGAAGACATGCAAGTCCCGTCCATCAGGTCGGCAACGCAAGATGCCTCCGCCATTGAGGACCAACAGATCCCCCTCTGGCCGAGTCACATCGCAGCCTCGATCTCCCAACGCCAAGTAGAGCCAACCGTCGTGTCCCGCGACGAGGCCGTTGGCGTTGTGCAGACGAACCTTGTCCTCTTCCGGTCCCAGGCCGAAGCCTTTGAAGAGGTTTTTGCGTTCATCGGCCACACCGTCGCCGTCGATGTCGCGCAGTGCGGTGAGATACGGCGTGTGCATCACGAACACGGTCCCGTCGTGATACGTCAGCCCTTGAATCGAGTTGAACCCGTCCGCCCAAATCGGAGCGCGGTCGGCGTAGTCATCGCCGTCGGTGTCCTCGACGAGTCGAATCTCATCGCGCAGGATGATGTCCGTCGTCCCCAGTCCGGTCATGTAATCGACCGCGACAAACAACGTGTTGGCTCGCGGCCCCAGCGCGATCGCCGACGGGTACTCGATCAACGGATCACACGCGAAGAGCGTGGCTTTGAAACCTGCCGGCACCTTCAGCGGAGGAAATCGCTTCTCGGTTTCCGGGCCAGTTTGCGGTTCAGCAGCCAGCGAGGCCGACCACAACAGGCTCCAACAACAGGCCACCGTGAGAAATCGTGTCATGCTGAATACTCACTCGTTCTCTGTTCTCTTGTTCGGCCGAAAGCCGTCAGCCGAATGCCGATGGCCGTTATCCTTTTTCCTAAAATCAAAAACGGTATTACGGCCATCGGCGTTCGGCATTCGGCATTCGGCCGGACATTAGGAATGTCAGCGAACTGCGAATCGCTGTGCCGTTCGTCGTGCTGGAAAGAGGACGATCTGCGGAGAAAGTTCTTCTTCGGGTGAGAGTGAATCGACGAGGCGGTAGGTCGCGCGAGCACTCAGCCCGGCGAAAGCCACAACGCTGTATCGGGAATTCCAAGGATTCTCACTGGCCGCGATTACCGCGCTGTCGTGATCGGCGTAGGTCTCGCCGCGCAGGACGAATGATTGCGAGACGAACTTCACGTCTGACTTCACGGTCGCTCGGAGGAGGAGCGAATTCGTTGACGGTTCGCCGACGATCAGCAGGTGCTGCGATTTCAAATCTTCATCGGTCACATCGCGGTCGGTTTTGAGAGGGACGTGATAGTTGCCGAATCGCCGCGCAACGGCGTGCTGCAAGCGTTCGGCGATTTCGCGATTTGCAATGGCGTCGCGAGCGGCTCGCTCGCCGGTGCCGAACACGATCAGGGCGTTTTCCGGTTCCAGTTCAAACGAGTGGATCGACCAGCAACCGCCGACGTGATCCTTGGCCAAGACTTCGCGATCGAGCCACTTGGCGAAAACGGCGGACGCTCCTTTCCCACCGCGCTGATCGACGATCTCGCGCGGCATCAGCCGACCGTGCTGCACGCCACGTTCATACGGCGAACCTTCAATGTGCAACACCTGCCAACCGGCCTGCGGATATTTCCAGGCTCGGTCGAAACGCTGCACCGCGGCGGGGTCCGGTTCGGCGGCCATTGAGACCGAGGTGATCGTCAAACACAAACAAAAGAGAGCGAAGAAGAGACGCATGGAAAGTCCTCGAAACGACGTTACTTACTCTGAAACATCACGCTCTGCACCACTTCATGAACCAGCGAACGAAAGCCGTAATTCTTGTCCCGCACGCGGGCCACGATGGCTTCGATTTCTGGACGATCGGCGTTGGTCGGTGCTCCGCCGGTGGAGTAGGTCAACAGCTTGATGGTCAGAGATCGGGCGAGTTGGTCTTTGTCGCGCAGCAGTAACTGGCGGAACTCGTCGATGTTTTGGAACGGCTGGCCGTCCTCGGTCACGTTGGAGGGATCGACCGGCTTGCCTTTGTGGTACGGCATTCGGCGTCCGTCGACTTTGACCTCGCCACCATTTCCGGTGACTCGATACCAGTCGCGCCAGCCGCCGATGCAATCAAAACTTTCGAGAGCGAAACCCGGCGGGTCGATGTGCGAGTGGCAACTGGCACAGTCGGGGTCCGTGCGGTGTTTGGCCAGTTGCTCGCGGATCGTCGTCGCGCCGCGAATGTCCGGGTCGATCGCCGTGACACCTTCGGGTGGTGGTGAGGGGGGAGTTCCCAAGATGCGATCGAGCATCCACGCTCCGCGCAGGACCGGCGAGGTCGTCGTGCCATTGGCCGTGACCTTCATCACGCTCGCCATCGTCAAGACGCCGCCGCGATGACTCTCCGCCGGCAGCGGCGTCTTGTGAAACTCCCAGCCCGTCAGGCCGAGAATGCCATAGTGCTTGCCCAAGCGGCCGTTGAGCATCGAGAAGTCGGAGGCCACGAAGTTCGTCAGGCTCAGGTCGTGCTTGAGCACTTCGTCGAAGAACAACTCGGTCTCGCGAATCATCGACACTTTCAACAGGTGATCGAATTCGGGGTACACGAGGTGACTCGGTTCGGTCGCGTCGATGTCTCGCAGCCCCAGCCACTGGCCGACGAAGTTGGTCGTGAACTGTTCGGCCTTGGGATGCGCGAGCATTCGTTCGACTTGCTGTCGAAGTGTTGAAGAGCGGGAGAGGGCCGAAAATGTGGAACTGCTTTTCTCCCTCTCTCCCCCTCTCCCTCTCTCCCCCTCTCCGCTGAGCGCGCCTCTCGCGGCGAGTTCAAACAACTCGTCGTCGGGCATCGTGCTCCAGAGGAAGTACGACAAGCGGCAGGCCAACGAAAAGTCGTCGAGCTTGCCCGGTTGCTCGCGGAGGAACAGGAACTCGGGCGAGATCAGCACCCCTTTCAGAGCGGCTCGCATCGCCAACTCGAACGTGTAACCGCCATCCAGTTTGGCTCGCACGATGGCGACGAACGGCGCGACGTCATCAGCGGCCACGGTTCGGCGAAACGCGCGGCGAGCAAACTTCGTCAGGATACGCTCGGCATCAACGAGCGGTTCGTCCGAGACAACTTCCACGCGGTCGGAGAAGTTGTAAATCGGAAACTTCTTCTGCGGCATATCGCCGAAGAGCCGGCGATGACTTTCGGGAGGCCATGTCTCGTTGAGCGGACCTTCGACCTCGACATACTGCACCGCCAGACCGGGGCCATTCCAATACTCGCCGCCGGTTTGCTTCACGGTGTTCGCCCCGGCCAACCCATACGGCAGCATTCGGATGGTGGTGCGCGGCTCCATGAAGCGGACGAACTCGAACACGGTCGGCTTGTCGGGCGGGGCATCGAAGTAACTGATCAAGCCGTGTGTTCCCGTCAGACGTGTGTCGCTGGTGGTCACTCGAAACGTGACCGGCTTGCCCTCCCCTTGGATCGTGGATGCGGAAATGCGGAAGCGATAGTTGCCGGCATCCGGCGGATAAAACGTCGAGATGCTGGCGTTGTGCCATTCGGACGAGCAGAAGCAGACGACCTCGCCCTCCTCCAGAAAGCGATACACGTCCTCGGTCGTTCCTCGAACCGGATGCCCGTCCTTGAGACTGTAGCGCTTGCTGATGAGCGTCGGCGGCTTGGGCCGATTGGCAATCGCCGCGTTGAGAGCGGTGTCGGCCGCTTCGAGATACTTCTCCATCAAGAACGACGACGTGTGATGCGCCGCGCCAGCGTTATCGAACCCATTGGCCGAGCCATCTTGAGGCAACTGCTCTTTCAAATTGACCTTGATCCCGAGCAAATCGTTGACGGTGTTCTCGTACTCGGCGCGATTCAACCTGCGAAGGACGACTCGTCCCTGAGCCGCCCGTGCATCGTCCGCCTGGCAGTTCACCACCACGCTCAGCAGCGTCACACCGACTCCAGCCCACATCGCGATCCACGGACTTCTTGCGGCCATAGCAGTTCTCCGTCCCAACAGCTTGCGATTAAGCCAACGCGCAATTTCCAAAGCGATTGTCAGCATTCAGATCGAGCACCACAAGCAGTTTGTCCCACAGCCAGGTGCCTGCTACCGCTCCGGTCACCGGTGCCGCGTCCGTGCGATGTGCGATGTGCGATGTGCGATGAAAGGCGGAGTTCTCCTTCTTACGGAGCAGCGCCCAATGAGCAAGGTGGCATCACAGAAGACGTCTGCTGGAGAACGATTCGTGGCACAGATCGACTTCGACCGTGCGTTCTCATCGGTCGATTGGACACACCCAACACTGAGAGGATGATTGCTCAGGTCGAAACCATGAGGATTGCCCGCCGCCCAACTCCCTTTTGAATCCTCAGAAAGCCCAGCAGCCCCCCAACGGCGGCGACTTTCTTTCGAGGTCTCTTGCCAAGCGCATCTGTGTCTTATAGTATCAATACACCGATCATGGCGAGCAATTTCTTGTTTCAACTGCATCCGACTTCCGGGGTGCCGATTTATCGGCAGCTCATGGATCAGGTGCAGTCGCACATTCACGCGGGGCGGTTGCCGTCGGGAGAGATGTTGCCGTCGGTGCGGCAGATGGCCGAGGAGTTGCAGGTCAATCCGATGACTGTCTCGAAGGCGTACTCGTTGTTGGAACGAGACGGCCTCATCGAACGGGTCCGCGGGCAGGGGATGCGCGTGAAGGGAGGGGCGGCGCGAGCGTTGCTCCCGGTGAAGGATCGCCGACAGATGATTCTGCCGCTGCTGGAACAAGTGGCGGCGAAAGCGTTTCAACTGGGGCTGACGCGCGAGCAACTGCTGGCGGCGTTGACTCCGTTGCTCAAGGAGCGTGGCGATGACTGAATCGGCCTCAGATCAACCAGTCCTGGCAATTCGCGGGGTCACGAAGCGGTTTTCACAGAAGACGGTGTTGGATCGGCTCGACTTTACGGTGCCGCGCGGATCGGTCACGGGGTTGCTCGGCAAGAACGGTGCGGGCAAGACGACGCTGCTGAAGTGCATGCTGGGTTTGCAGACTCCGCAGGCGGGAACAATCACGGTGCTCGGCGAGGATTCGCGGCAGCTCAGCGGAGCGGCAAAGGCGCGGCTGGCGTATGTCCCGCAGGAAGTCAGCCTCTATCCGTGGATGAAGATTCGGCAGGTCGTGGCTTACACCGCCGCGTTTTATCCGCGCTGGAACTCGTCGCTCATCGAGCGGTTGATTGCGGAGTGGGAGATCAATCCCGAAGACAAAGTCGGGCCGCTCTCAACGGGACAGTTACAGAAGCTCGGCATCCTGTTAGCGCTGGGGCATGAGCCGGAGTTGCTGATCCTGGATGAGCCGGTCGCCAGTTTGGACCCGGCAGCGCGGCGGCAGTTCTTGGCGACGTTGCTGGAGATCGCGGTGACGGGTGATCGCACTGTGCTGTTCTCAACGCACATCACCTCGGACTTGGAACGAGTGGCCGATCGCGTCGCCATTTTGAAAGAAGGCCGGATTGTCTACGACGACGAATTGTCTTTCCTGAAAGAGACAGTGAAGCGGTTGCGAGTGAGCGTGCCGACCGAGTTGCCGGAGAGTCTGCGATCGTTGCCTGGAATGCTGCATTGCGAAGCGAACGGGAAGACGGCGGTCTTCAGCCTTCGCGGCTTTCAGTTGGGCTTGCCAGAGCGGTTGGCTCGCGAGTGGTCGGCGGAGGTGAGCGTTGAGGATTTGAACTTGGAAGAGATCTTTTTGGAGCTGCACCGCGGTTAGCCAACTCCCCCTCGCAGACGCTCTTTGAAGTTGCGCGTTTTGATTCCTTTGACCAGATTCCTTTGATTCCTGGGGCGAAGCTGTGCTTAAGGATTTCGATCAAAGGAATCTGGTCAAAGGAATGAAACGAATGAATTCGGGCCTTATTCTCGGTGTCGTGGTCGAATTTCTTTGAGAGAGCGCAACTTCAAAACTGAACGCTTCGGGTTATTTTGAGGTCGCATCATGTGGAAATGTTGCAGGCAGGTCGCGCTGACGTACTTCACTCGGAAGTTGCTCCTCTTGTTTTTGGGGATCTTCGGGCTGATCACGCTTCCGTTGTTGTTCATCGCGAATAGCCGGTCGGACCCATTCGCTCGGAACGTGGGGGCGTTGCTCCCGATGATTTTCTTTCAGGCGTATGTCGGGTTCTTTCTGGGCGCACATTTGAAACAGCAGTTTGCGAATCCGCGTGGTCGCTTGCTGCCGGGTTTCGCCGGGTCTCACTTGCTGGTGGCGATGTTGTTCTTCGTCACGGTCGTAGCGTGGTCCGTGCTTCCGGTGGTGGGAAAGTCCGGCGTATCGCTCGTGGGCTTCTTGGCGATCACGATCCATCTCGGAGCCTTGGGGCTGCGGCTAGGATGTAGTCCACATCCAGCGGGAATCGCGGCGTTCTTGCTGACGATCGGACTCCCGGCGACCGAGTTTGGTCGGGGACTCGTGACAGAGATTGCGACAGGGGCCGAGCCGATCTTGGCGCTCGCTCTGATCTCGGCGCACGTCGCCTCGCTGGTGTTGTTGCTCAATCACTTGGTCGGAATGAACGAGGACGATCCCGATTACTCGAAGGTGCAGTCGCTGAATGCGTTTGATATGCGAGCGGCGACTCAGCGGAACTTTCAGCGAAACGCTTCGCTGAATGGCAACTGGATGCTGAGTCTGTTGTCGGCGAATGCGGCGGGCCGTCTGGAACGAGCGATCTCGATACCGGCGACGGCGTCGCGTCAGCGTGTCGCTCTGTTTGGATTGGGAGACAATTGGCCGTCGCCGTTTTGGATCAACGTGGTGGTCATCGTCGTGTTGGAGGTCGTGCTGTTACTGCTGGGAGGTCGCGATCGGATTCAATCTTCTCAAAGTTTCCGGTCGGCTCTGTTTCTGCCGATGACCATTTCGTTCGCGTTGGTCTGGGGGCAATGGATGCCGTGGATGCTGCGGTGGCCGAGGCTCGGTTACGAATCGCTGCGACCGGTCAGCCGGCACGATTGGGTCTGGGAGAATGGCGTGGCGATCGCCAAGACCATTGCCCGGAATCAAGTATTCGTGACATTGATCCAAGTGCTGATCGTGGCCTTCTTGTTCCCGAAGTACCTGACGGAACCGTCGCTGTGGGAAGCGTTGATTTGGATATCGGGATGCCAGGTGCTGTTGTTTGGAATCTGCGCGTGGCTGACCTCGTATGGCTCGCTGCTGCTGATGGGGTTGGTGATTGGTCCCTGTTTCGCGTTGCTGGCCGCACCGTGGGGGATTCCGCTCACGCCCCTGCAACTCGGCTGGGGGATTCCGCTGACCGTGTGTTTGAGTTTGGGAATGTCATTGCTCGGATGGGCCACCTGCCGATTCGCGTTTCGGCGCTGGTGCCAGATGGATTTGCCGTAGCTCAGGCGGCTCGCCTGAGTTGTCTTACCAACCCGAAGCGTGAGAAAGAACCTCGACCATGTTTTCCAATCGCGTTCGCATCGCCGTGAAGTGTTGGCTGGTGTTGTCGGTCGTGGTGTTCCTCGTCCGGCTGGGACCGGTGATGGCTCGGTATCGAGCGGCCGAGCAGAAGTTCGCGGACTTGGACTTCGAGGCGAAACAACCGGCGGCTCCGGTGATCGCAACCGATCCCAATTCGCCGCGTCCCGAATTGACGTTGTCGCTCGCTGGGCGTGCGATTCAAAAGTTGGACGACGGTCAATTGTCGTGGGTCCAGGCAACCTTTTCGCAGCGCGAGGCTTTGTTCCTGGTTGGCGATCGGAAAGGCTACTTCGCCAATCTGCGCGAAGATCGTGTGAGCTTCGAGTTCCCTCATCCGGGTGACGAGTCCGGCAGATTGCATAGCGTCGCGGTTTCGCCATCGAGCCACATCATGGCAACCGTCGGCGAGCACACCGTCGTGCAGTTTTGGAATGCGACCAATGGCGAGTTGCTCGCGACCGTGGAAGACGAGCATCCGACGATTGCCGCTCGGCCAGACACATCGGTTCACGCGCGACGACATCCAAACAAGCTGCGCTATCAAGACACAGGTGCGCGACGGATCGTGGCCTCGCCGAGAGGTTGCTTGTTCGCGATCGGCAAGATCGACGGCACCATCGAACTGTGGGGCAACCTCGCTTACCGAGACCATCCAGAACGGCTGAGCGATCCTGAAAAAATGGAGTGGAGATCACTCTTCAAAAGCCGACAACTCGGTTTCCTCAGCCGCCGCAAAGTGCATGAGGGTCGCGTGGTCGATCTCGCGTTTTCGCACGGCGGGAAGAAGCTCGTTTCGGTCGGCGGCCACACCGTGATGGAATACGAGTCACAGCAAGCCCCCGATGGAACGCCCACTTCGCTCGAATTGCCGAAGCGGTCGCCGGAGTCCAAGTTCGATGTAGTCTTGTCCGCGACCGGCTCGTTGGAAACCGAATGGCGAGAGCCGCTGCCGGAAGCTCCCGGCCAGTTGGCGCTGTCCATCGGCGCTCTGCACGCAATTCCTGGGCAACTCAGCACGCCGATCGCCATCGGGATGTTCCATCACGGAGTCATCCTCGGAGACCTCGACAAGAAGCAAATCACCGGCACGATCACGTTCCCGAAAACCGGCCCGTCCGTCATGGTTCAGTCCGTGTCGTTCTACCACAACGAGAATGCTTTGCTGACGCTGCACACGTCGTATTCGGGAGTGAAAGAGAACGTCGCGATCGAAACGGTGCTGTCGCTGTGGCAGACATCGTCGCGCCGCCGGATCGCCACCGCGCGGCTCCCTGGACAATTCATGTCCGCTGGCTGGGACAATCAAGGAACGCGACTCGCGCTGCTGCGATTCAACCCCGCGCTGAGCCAGGCGCGATCAAGCATCGTCTGGCCTTGGTCCGCTGAATCCCCTTCGCCGTTCCTCTTCCATGTCTGGGACGTGCGAGCAACTCCAATCGCCAGTTCTTCGGCTTCGCACTGATCGTTCGACAGGGCATCGCTCCGCCAGTTGCAATGTGCTTCGGGAATCATAATTGTGCCCCGGTCGATTCGCGGCGAAGAATTTGTCCGCTGGCGAATTGCGAAATGAAGTTCCGCTCGCGTGTGTGTGTTCCCAGAACTTCTGTCCGTTGTATTGAGGAGACGTTCCATGAATTGGCTGCTGACATGTCGCCAGAGTTTGACTCTGTTGAGCGTATTCGCGGTGACGGATTGTTTCGCCGATGACTCCAACATGCGCAGGATTCATGCTCAGCCAAGCATTGTCGTCTCGACGAAGCAGGTGGAGTTGGCTGTCACCGAATTGGGAGGGCATCTGGCTCCGGTGTCGTTCTTCAGAGATTCCGACAAGCCGGTGAGACCGTACTACGTCAGCCCGTGGCAAGACGAGAAGCCGTCGGAGATGCCGGCTCCGGTGTTGGTGCCGTTGCGGGGCGACTTCTTCTGTATGCCGTTTGGAGGGAACTCGGACGAGGTCGCCGGTGAGAAGCATCCGCCGCATGGCGAGATCGTCGGCGCGAAGTGGAAGCACATCGGCACGAAGAAGGCCGGCGAAGTCACCACGCTCACGATGTCGATCGACACGCAGGTCCGTCGCGGCCGAGTGACCAAAGAACTCTTGCTGATCGAAGCTCAGAACGTGATCTACTCGCGACACACGATTGACGGCTTCGCGGGTCGCGTGCCGCTGGGACATCACGCGACTCTCGCCATGCCCGACAAAGAAGGAACTGTGCGGCTCGCGGCCAGTCCGTTTCGATTCGGCATGACGTATCCCGGCACGTTCAGCGATCCGAAGCAGCGCGAGTATCAATCGCTGCTGCCGGGTGCGAAGTGGACGACGCTGACCAAAGTCCCTGTCGCCTGGAAAGGAGAACCGGATGCCGATCTCACCAAGCTGCCGGCTCGGCAGGGGTACGCCGATTTGATTCAGCTCGTGAATGAACCGTGGGAGATAACCAACGGCCCCGCGTGGATGACCGCCACGTTTACCGAAGCCGGATACCTGTGGTTCTCGCTGAAAGATCCGGCAGTGCTCAGCAGCACGGTCTTCTGGATCGAGAACCGCGGCCGCCACGGACATCCCTGGAACGGCCGCAACAATTGCCTCGGACTCGAAGATGTCACGGCACACTTTGCCGACGGGTTAGCGGCTTCCGCTCGCGAGAACATTCTGAGCAAAGAGGGCATCGCCACCTCGATCGAACTGAAGGCGTCACAGCCGACGACGGTGAATTACATCCAAGGTGCGGTCAAGATTCCCGACGGATTCGAGATGGTCAAGACGCTTGAGTTTGCTCCGGGACAAGTCACGTTCCTCTCGACCACCGGCCAGCGAGTGACCGCGCCCGTTCGACACGAGTTTTTGAAAAGCGGAAAGCTGTAAGTGTGGCACGACGCTCCGCGTCGTGAGTTGCGACGCGGAGCGTCGCACCACAATGTCGCCTTTGCCTTCCTCGAAACGGATCAACCATGAAAAACAAACTTTGGTTTCTGCTCGCAAGCACGTTGCTCTGCTCGCTGGGATGCGGCAAGTCGGACGACACCGTCAAGCCGTCTGGCGCACTACCGCCCGCAGTCACTCCTGCGACCTCGAAGGGAACGATCGGCGTCTCGTTGCTGACGCTCGACAACCCGTTCTTCAAGGTCATCGGCGACAGCATCACCGCCGAGGGAAAGAAAGTCGGCTACGAAACGATCGTGGTCAGCGGCGATAAGGACGTCGCCAAGCAGAGTAATCAGATCAAGGACTTCATCGTCAAAAAGGTGAGCGCGATCGTACTCAGCCCGTGCGATTCGAAGTCGATCATCCCCGTCATTCAAGAGGCGAACGCAGCGGGGATTCCTGTCTTCACCGTCGATATCCCCTGCAACGAACCAGGCGTGAAGATCGCAACGCAAGTCGCGACCGACAACTACGGCGGTGGCAAAGAGGCGGGACACGCGATGATCGAGGCGCTCGGCGAGGCCGGAGGCAAGGTCGCGATCCTGCACTTCAAGCAGGCGGAATCCTGTCTGCTCCGCGTGAAGGGTTTTCGCGAGGTTATCGACGCACACAATCAGTCAGCCGCCTCGAAGATTGATCTCGTGACCGAACTTGAAAGCGGCGGAGCGAAAGACATGGGCTACAAGGCCGCCGAAGATTCGCTGCAAGCTCATGCCGATCTGCGAGGCATCTTCGCGATCAACGATCCCGCCGCGCTGGGCGCGCGAGCCGCACTGGAGAAGGCCGGCAAAGCGGATCAAGTCTTGATCGTCGGCTTCGACGGTCAGCCGGAAGGGAAGCAAGCCATCAAGGAAGGGAAGATCTACGCGGACCCGATTCAGTTTCCCGACAAGATGGGAGTCGAAATCGTCGCGGCGATCGTCAAGCACTCGAAGGGAGAGGAACTTCCACCGCAGATGCTGATCCCGACCAGCCTGTATCGCAAAGCGGACGCCGAGGCGGACCCCGAACTCAAGTAAATCTCCAACCTGCTTCCAAACACACAAAGTTCCCAGCGAGTGTCTCACTTCGCGTTCTTTGCGACCTTCTGTTCAAAACACAGTTTTGGAACAGAAGGTCGCAAAGAACGCGAAGTGAATTCGAGGAGCAGTGTGACTGTGGTGTCAAAAATGTTCTTTAGGTATTGATCGGTCGTGGCACGAGCCTACGGTTCCCGCGAAATCGAACCTTGGGCTAGCGCTGGGGTGATGCAAAGTTCGGCTTGACGGAGAGTTGATGCTGGGCGGGAAGTGTTTACGGGGTGGAGACGCTAAAGGCGAGGCGACGCTGGGATTGAACACTGGGAGGAAGGTTCAATTTACACCACGATTTCACCGCCTTCACCGGGGTCGCTTCCAGCGCGGCTTGAATGCGGTACAACGGCCACTCCCCCAACATCGATCCCAAGCTCAGGATGAAACTCGTGATGCCGCTGTTCGATTCTTGA
>JBJXEX010000512.1:0-9757 GCA_046156195.1 Planctomycetaceae bacterium
CTTCGGAATTTCGGAATTGGCCGGGGCCAATTCCGAAATTCCGAAGTGCCAGACCCCGGTCGTTCCCGGTCTCGCCTCAGAAGGCGGCGGGGTTGGGTGTCGCCGCTGCGGGAGCGGTCTGCGGAGCTGGCGCGGGAGCCGGGGTTGCTTTGCGCACAGCGGGGACTTGTTGGCGGCCTTCGTCGGCGGCCTGTTCGTCGGCGGCTCGTTTGAGTTCGGTCAATTCCTCGCGTTGGTCTTTGATCCGTTCGTCACTGAGGTGGCGTGCGATCAATTCCGCCGATTCGTTGCAGAGCTTGTCGAGCTTCTTACCGATGGTCTTATCCTTCTTAGCCTCGGCTTGCTTGAGGACGTTGGCTTTGACGGAATCGAGGATCGTTCGGAAGTATTTGGCTTTGGGTTGGCGATCGAATTCGGCCAGGACTTCGTTGAAGCGTTGCCAGTCGGCGGTCTTGGCCGCACCTTTGGCGCGGGCGATCAACAGGGCGCGGCGTGCGACGGTGTCGATCAATTCGGCCCGCAACAGTTCCAGGCCGCTGTCGATTTTCAGACGCAGCGAATCGTCCGGCAATTCGGCGGTCGTCGCGGACGCGACTCCGGGGATGAATGGAAAGCGTCCCAACAAGTTGCCTCCGCTGGAGACGTACAGCCAAATCAGCGGGCGTTCCGGGTTCAGTGGGACGGTGACTCGGCCACGACGATCGGTGATCAACTCCTGCACTTTGTTGAACTGCGGGACGAATTGTGGACCGGCCGGTTTCTTCGGTTCGTCATCCGCGTTGTTCGAGTCCGCGCCGTCCTCAGTGGCGGCCTTCTTCGCACCGGGTGCGGGTTTTTGATCACTCGCGGGCTTCTCGGCCGAAGGTGCGGCGGGGGCGGCTGCCGGAGCTTGCGGCGCGGGGATCATGACCCGCTCGTAGATGTTGACTTGGTAGCCGATCAGCGGCTTGGTGGGATTGTTATGCGGAGTCAGTCGAATGCGCGTCTCGGCGAACGCGGGGCGCACGCCGATGGCCCAACTTTCCATGCGCTTGCTGTTCTTGCCGAGCGGCAGACGCAGCCCGGTGTGAATCGAGCACTCGCCGCGAGCTCGGTCGCTGGATTCCATCAACAGGTACGACCAGGGAATCATTTGGACCTGCGTGACGACGCGGTCCTTGTTGTAGGACCGCAGCAACGGTTGAAAGAAATTACCGGCCGCTAATTGTTCGACACTCGGATCGGCGGGCGGAAACTCACCCGCGCGAACGCGCACGCGGCCACGACCCGCTTCCGCACTTTCGATCAACACGAGCGGGCGGAACAAATCGCAAATCAACACGCCCAATTCGTTGGTCAGCGCCCGGCGATCGCCGACAAGCCGCTCATGCCGCACGCCAAGTTGTTGAGTCAAGCGGTCCCATTCGCGGCCACACAGACGCAGGAGGCCGCCGTGTCCCGACACGCACAACACGATCTCCTTGTCGAGTTCCCGATCAATCTCATTGTCGGACAGTCGCGTCTCGATCTGTCGCCAAGTTAGCCGTAATAAGCCCTCGTCATTCACCGGGGCGAGCCAGTGGTTCTCTTCCACCGAGGCGGACCACATTTGCCCGTAGGTCCGAGCGATCCAGACCGCCAAGTCGTCCAACACTACCTGTCGCACGCGCGGCGTCAGCGACGGATGCTCGTCGAAGGCCACGCTGACTCGCACGCGATAAGGCTGAAACTCCATTGGGATCGGCGGCGGTGGCGGCGGTTCGGGAGGCTTGGCGGCTTCTTTGATGGGAGGAGTTGTCGCGGGCGGGGCGGGGGAGTCCTGCGCGAGGATTGAAGATGTGAGGAGGACGATGAGGAGAAGACAGCATGGCCAATGACAAATGGCAGATGGCAGATGGCAAATAGCAGATGGCAGATGGCAAATAGCAGATGGCAGACGACAAATAGCAGATGGCAGATGGCAAATGAACGTTGGCAAACGAGAAACTGAGCTTTGGAACCCGTCCCACATCAACATCAGGTTTTGGTGGGGGGAATTTGCCTTCGTCCGTGCTCCGGCCCTGCCATCCGTGCGGCTCCCAATGGGATTGAAGAATCGCGGACAAGAGGCTGCCGCACGGATGGCAGAGCCGGAGCGCGGACGAAGGCAAGTCAGGGAAAGACGCTTTGATCTGCTCGCAGCGATCAAAACATGAGGTGGTTCCTGGACAGATTCTTGGCAACGGGGGTTCCAGGGCTGTGTTACTTGCTCTTCCATTGGCGATTGGCCGTCTGTCATCGGCCACGTGACATTTTCAGTTCTCAATTTTCGATCCTCCACTCTGCCATCTGCCATCTGCCATTTTGCAAGCGAGCACGAGACGCAGTGCGTCAATGCTTGCGTTTCCGCGCGGAGAGGCGGTGAACTTTTCGTAGGGTAGGGCGGCTCGCCTGCCCATTTCTTCCCAGACAACAAACAGGCGAGCCGCCTGTTCTACGATCTCTTCACAGCCTCGGAGCGTAGAAACGAGGTTCAATCGGTCGCGTACCACGGATCCCAGATCCACAGTTCGACGTCGTGATAAGGATGCAGCGGAGCCTCCGGGATTCCGCGCAGCTTATTGCGGAAGACGAGAGCGTCGTCGACTTCCCACAAGGGAATGATTTGGGCGGTCTCGGCCATTTGGCGGTGTAATTCTTGGAGCGTTGCGACCGTGGTGGACCAGTCGGCGGTCCGGTCGAGGTCGATCAATCCTTGTCGCAGCCAATCGGGGAGATAACGAATGGAATGGACTCGCGCGACGGTATCGAGCGAGAGCAGCGGCCACAGTTCCATCATCGGTTCGGTCGAGCGGACGGTGCGATAGACCAAGTCCCAGGCTTGCGGCGCGGAGGCGGGGGCGGCGACGGCATCTTGCCCGGACGCGGCTGGAAGTTGATCGGCTGCTGGAGGACTCGCAACCTTGGTGGGAGTGGCAGTCACGACCAACTCGACGTTGATGTCGATCCGTTTCCATTCTTCGACCAGGCGTTTGGCGGCGGCTTCGATGACCGGTTCCGGCTCGCAGATCATTCGCAGAGTCCGAAACTCGGCACCGAGACTTTTCTTCGCGGCGGCGGCCAGAGCGAAGGCGAGTGACAGGTCCGCTTCGCGCGGCGTGACCACCCCGCTGTAGGCCGCCAAGTTGGTTGCCCACGGAGCCGTGACGACTCGGCCGCGATCCGGCTGGCTCCGTCGAAACAGGAGTTGCAGTGCTTTGCGGTATTCGAGATTGGGGCTGAGCGCGGCGAACCGTCGAGATTCCTGGTCGCTCATGGACAAACCGTTCCAGACAAGCTCCGCCTTGTTGTCGTCATACGTCAGGCCGCTGTCGGGAATCAGCTTGGCCGGGACATGGGCTTTGAGCAGCGGTTCGCGCAGCGTGCGCACGGTGAGGTCGCGCAGGATCACATCGCGGAGAACTTGTGACCGGTCGAGTGAATACAGCAATGCTCGCCGCAGTTCGGGGCTGCGGAGCAATTTGCTTTGCGGGTTGAACTGCACGAAGTGCGTTTGCGGAACGGCGTACTTGCGGACGAAAAAGCGGGGCGGTCGTCCCTTGGAGACTTCCTCTTCGTCTTTCGCCAACTTGTCGAGCAGCCAGACAGGGACGTTCGGCAGCATCGAGATTTCGCCACGGAGCAGGCCTTGCACGGCCTTCTCGTAGGTCGGGTAACTGGTCTCGATGACTTCGGCGACATGCCGTTGCAGGACTCGCTCCGGTTCGTTGACCATCCGCCGCAGCGAGACCGAATTCTCCGACTGCGTTTGCACGCGGTAGCGTTGATCCAATTCCGCACTGGACTCGTCGTTCAATCCCAGCGGCATGGCAAAGAGGGCTTCGGTGCGTACAGGAATGCGTGAGAACTTCACCGAGAACTCGAACGGCCCGCGGACGGCGATGCCATCAATGAAACTGCCGAGCCGTTCGTCGTAGTGCCGCGAGTCTGGGTCGAGTCGTTCGAGCAAAGCCGTGACGACACCCGATGCGGTAACGATCGGCGACGATTCCCAGGACGAGCGATTGGTTCGCAGCGTGAACACCGCTTGGCGACCGAGGTCAGTCGGCTCCCAACTTTCGAGGAATCGCGAGCGATACCGCGCTCCGCCGTCGATCCGAGACGGCTCGAAGAAGGGAAGCCGAGTCAGGCCGTCGCGGCGACGAATGGCTTCGGTGGCGAATGGAAAACTCGTCACGGGATTGACCGGGCCGACCACTCCCACCTTGAGGATTTGCCAGCGCTGACTGACTTGCTTATGCGGGTTCTTCAAACCTGGGGTCGCTGGCCAGACGAGTGCGGCGTTCTCCACATGCGCGGCGGCTTGATCGAACTTATTGAGCGTACTCGCCTGCGCGGCCTCGCTGATCAAACGATTGGACTCGGCCACCAGCCGGTCTCGCCATTTGATCGCGCTGGGATGTTCCGGTTCGAGCTTGAGGAGTCGTGCGAGATGAAATCGAGCCTGCCGGAAATCGCGGGCTTGAATCGCCGGTTCGATCAGCTTGTCGATCACATTCCCGAACTCGGCGGAACATTTTGCGAGGTCTTGCCCCATCGTGGCGTATCGCACCAGCGGGTCTTTGGAGTTGATCGCCTCTTTGATTCGGGCGTGCATTTGTTCGAGCAGCACATACGCCGCCTCGACTTCGCCGCGTGCGAGCTTGCCCTGCGCATCCAACAGCAAGAACCGAGTCAATCGCTCACTCAAGCTGGGCCAGCCGGGGGCGCGACGCTCCAACATCAGGAGCAAGTCGTAGGCGTCTTCCAATTCGGACTTGTCGAGCAACTGATCGACGCGCCGCAGCGCGATGTCCTCGAAGTGAATGACCTCGCTGACATCGCGGACGATGTTGAGCAGATACCCCGAATCGTCTTGGTCCTCGGAGACCTTCGTGGTGTCCGGCAATTCGACTTCGATGCTCTCCAGCTTCTTGCGCATCTTCTCCGTTTCGAGGATGGAGGTTCGCAAGCGTTCGGCGAACACGTCTTGAGCTTCGCCCGGCATACGGACCAGCTTGGGAGCTTGAGCGTACTGTTTGCGTTTCTCGGCCATTTGGTCGAGCGTTCTGGGCCGAGGCTGCACCGGTTTGACGCTCAGCACGGTTTCGTCCTTTTTGAGGACGACCCAATCGAAGGGAGGCTTCGTGAGCAGGTCCGCCTTGGAGGGGATGTTCCGCAGCACTTCGGCCTTCGTGGGGAGCGGAACCTCCGCCGATTGTTCCGTCTTGGCCGGAGGGGCGTCGGGAATTTCCTTCGCGGCATTCTGCGCGAGTGCCGACGCAGCGTGGCTGATGAATAGCCCCACCAGAACCAAACCAATGGTCGCGTTGAGCGTTTGATGTCGTCTGCGATGCGCTGCCATGTCTTGTCCTCCCCAGCGGGGAATTTAGGCGGACCCATCGCCGAACGGAATCAGGTGACGCCAAGAAAGAACACTTCGACCAGATGAGGCTGTGAAGAAATCGTAGAACAGGCGGCCCGCCTGTTCGTTGCCTCGAAAGAAATGGGCAGGCGAGCCGCCTGTCCTACGAAAACTTCACAGCCTCGGCGCGTCCCGACAAAGGCCACGTTTCTCTCCTCGCAGCCCTTGCGGTTCAAAATCGCAGTTCTCAGATTTCAGCCAACATGAGCATTCCCCTTCAAGTCCATCTGCTTCCGAGCCTGGTTTCCGAAGAGCAACTTTGCGGCGGCGTGGTCGTCGTCATCGACGTTCTGCGAGCCAGCACGACCATCACACAAGCCCTCGTCAGCGGTGCGTCCGCAGTCATTCCGACGGCGACGGTGGCCGAGGCCCACGCGATCGCCGCGTTGACCGCGGGATATTCGTTGCCGTCCGCCGACAGCGAGATCCCCGCCGATGTCCGCGCGCAGGCTGGAGTGATCTTGGGGGGCGAACGCGGTGGGAAACTCATTCCCGGCTTCGATCTCGATAACTCACCGATGAAGTACGCGCCCGGAATCGTGGCCGGCAAGACGGTCTTGTTCACAACGACGAACGGCACACAAGCTCTGGTGAAATGCCGGCTCGCCGAGCGGACGCTGATTGGCTGTTTCAGCAATCTTCATGCGGTCATCGCGCTGTTGGCGAACGACTCGCGTCCGATTCATTTGCTCTGCGCGGGGACGGATGGCCTCGTCTCGACCGACGATGCCCTGTGTGCCGGAGCGATCGCGACCGGTGTCTGGGCCGCTCGCAAGTGGCCGAAGTGGTACGGTGATGAACTGCGGCTGGTCATGGACCTCTTCACCTGTCGCTGCCAACCGCTGCGCGAAGTGGTCAACACGCTGCGTGAGAGTCACGGCGGTCGCAACTTGATCGAGCTGGGCCTGGAAGCGGACATCGACCGCGCCGCTCGATGGGATTTGTGTCGCCTCGTTCCCGAGTTTGATCTCGCCACGCGACGCCTGCGACCGGCGACCGACGTTCCCGCCGAGCCGAGATCAATCTTGATGGCTCCGCGCGAATAGCGACCGCGTGATCGCAACCCAAGTAGCCTCGCTCGCCAGAGACTGCTGAAAAAGCCGTTTAACCGCCACGCCATCGGCGTGCGCGCGAACTTTTCAGGGATACGTTCCGCGTCTCGCCCACGCCGTTGGCGTAGGGGTTAAACAACAACACACACGCCCCCGCCTTGATTGAGCGATTGCCGAGCCGCGTCCATCAGTGCCGCGACGGTGCGGACGCGAGCCTCTTCGGTTGCATTCCGAACGCCTGAACGAATCTGCTGAGCCAGCCACTCGAACTGGTCGGCTTCCGCGTCATTGTCCGCCGTCGCAACGGGGGAATCGAAGACCTCGCCTTCGTCGGTTAGGGTCAATCGTCGTCCATTCGCGTAGCCGCCATGCTCGCCCGTCAGCAGCCAACCGCTTTGAAAAGAGGTGGGACTGTCGAGCCGAATATCGATCTCCGCCTGACAACCTTTCTCAAACACGATGCGGAGAGCCAACGAGTACCCGGACAATAAATCGGCGGCCCCCAGAGCTTGAGGATCGCTCATCGCCAACACGCTGAGGGGACGATCCCCGATCAAACCCACCAGTTGATCCAGCGCGTGCGCGACAAACCGGAGTTTCGTCCGCTGCGGATCACCGCTCGGGTCCGAGGCGTTTCCCGTTTCCGAACCGGACACGAGCGGGTTCCGGCTCAGGCGACTCGGCGGAATCGCATAACTCCACGACACAAACTTCACGGCGCGGATCGCTCCCATTGAGCGATCGTTCGCGACGATCTGAGCCTGACGGTAATCCAAGTCCGCTCGCCGAGGATGATGCACCAAGAACAATCGGTCCCGTTGTGCGGACTCGGCGAAGGCTTTGTCTGTCATCGCGGCTGTTACACCGAGCGGCGTTTCGGCAATCGTATGCTTTCCGTGAGCAAAGCCACTCGCCGCGAAGTCCTGTTGCAGACCATCGTCCGAAGTGATCCACAAGACGTCGATGTCCTCCGCTTGGAAAAGCTCTTGCGGAGTACTCACCAACCGCACGTCCAACGCGGCCGCCAGATTGACCAACGGCAACGAGTCGCCGCCGACCGTCGCGGGATTCACCGCCGCGACAACTCGGAAGGGACCGCCGTCCGCGAAACGCTCGATCAAGTGCAGTCCGAACCGTCCCGCGCGGGGAAGCAAGCCGACTCGCAACGGTGCCGCAGCCTCACTGGCCATTACCGCAGTTCCTTCGGCAACAACTTGATGTGCCCGGAGACATGCACGCGCAGCTTGCCGACGCTCTTGTGACCCGCCGGCAGATTCACGTTCAACAACAGGATGCCATCTTCCTTGGGCGTGAACTCCTTGCTGGCTCCGATTTCAAACGGCTCACCGACTTTGTCATTGCCTCGGCCACTGGGTTTCGCGCCCCCGGAATCCGGTGCCGGAAAAACCATCCCCATTAACGCCCCGCAGCGAACGCCGGCTGCCATGTCCGTCTTGGGATCTTTGGTCGGCAAGCCATTCGCGTCGCACGGTCCCGTCAGCGTGATCTTGTAGTTGCCCGGTGCTTCGACTCGCACGGACTTCCCTTTGAAGACCAGCACCTGAGCTTTCCAACTGTCGGCAACATCCAAGTCCATGTCGAAGTCATTCGTCTCGAAGACCGCCTCGTTGAGTTTGTCGATCTTGTCTTTCAATCCCGGCAGATCGGGCTTCAGCCGAGCCACCGTGCGGAGCTGATCCTGAGCCTCTTCAAACAATTTGGCCTTCTCGTAGTCCTCGGCCAGCTTGATCGTGTCGGTGATGAAGATTTCGAGATTCTTCTCCGCGCGGGAGTCGAGTTCCTTGGAATCCCCCGCCTTGGTCTTGCCGGTCCCGGTCCCAGTCTTGGGTTTGGTTTTGCTGGCTCCCGTCTGAGCAACCGCTCGCGAAGCATCCGACCAAACGATCGCTCCGCAAACCATCGCGACCAACACCGACGCGAACATCACCAACCATTGATTCCGCTGCATGACAATTCTCCAAGAGGACGGGAAACGTGCGGGCGGCAATTAGAGCGCGGCTGCCGGGCGGAGGCAATCATCAGCCGCAATCCGACGACTCGGCTCGTTGCCTGGACTTCTTGCAGGCCGAGCCGGCAACTTTACGATCCGGCCTCTTCGATCCCTCGACTCGACTTGAACTGTGAGCGACTCCATGACTCTGCGAACTCTCGGCCGAATCACTTTGCCCATCACACCGCTGGGGATGGGCTGTTGGCCAATCACCGGCATCACCAGCGTGGACGTCAACGAAGACGACAGCCTCGCCACGATCCGGGCCGCGTTCGACGCCGGGATCAACTTTTTCGATACCGCTTACTGCTACGGCTTCGAGGGACAGAGCGAGCGAATGATCGCTCGCGTGTTGCGGCACGAACGGGACAAGATCGTGCTGGCGAGTAAGTGCGGCATTCATTGGATCGACGGCAAACAAGTCCGCTGCGGCCGGCCGGAGACGCTGCGACGCGAATGCGACGAGAGCCTGCAACGCCTGCAAACAGATCGCATTGACCTCTATTACTTGCACGCTCCCGATCCCAACGTGCCGATCGAGGAATCAGCCGGCGCGATTGCCGAGCTGATCCAGCAGGGCAAAGTGCTGAGTGCGGGACTGTCGAACGCCAACGTCGAATTGCTCGACCGCTTTCATCGAACGTGCCCGCTGACCGCATTTCAACCTCACTTCAACATGCTGCAACGTGAGATCGAAGAGGCATCGCTGCCGTGGTGCGTCGAGCACAACGTGGCGGTCATCGTCTATTGGCCGCTGATGAAAGGTCTGCTCGCCGGTCACTTGCCGCGCGAGCATGTCTTCGACGCCAAAGACGGCCGACGCAAGTATCCGATGTTTGCCGGCGACGAATGGCAAAAGAACCAAGACTTCCTCGACGAGCTGCGCGCGATGTCGGTCGAGATCGAACGCCCGGTCTCACAGATCGTGCTCAACTGGACGATCCAACGCCCCGGCATCACCGCCGCACTCTGCGGAGCCAAACGCCCGCATCAAATCCATGAGAACGCGGAGTCCCTGAGTTGGTCGCTGAGTGTCAGCGAAATCAACCGCATCAACGCTGCGATTGCCGCTCGCGGACAGATCGTGTCGAAGGGGGCGGTCTCGTAGCACTCCCGGATTGGGTGAAGAAATAAAGAGACCCGAAATAAAGAGTCCAGCGAGGCTGCGCCTCAGACCGCCGCTTTTTCATCTCTACTCTGCAAACGGTGAAAGTCTTGTCATTGCCGTTCTTCATCCGCGGTTCGGCTTTGCTCCGCCGCGGCGGAGCAAAG
>JBJXEX010000522.1:0-22476 GCA_046156195.1 Planctomycetaceae bacterium
GCGGAGCGTCGCGCCACAATGCACGCCGATGGCGTGGCGGTTCAACAATCATTCTCAGGAGACCGAACATGACTGCCTTCGTTCAAACTGCCGAGCAACTCTGCACGAAGAAATGTGCTCCTTGCGAAGGGGGCGTCCCCAAGCTGACCTCCGCCGAGGCTGAGGCTCAGATCAAACAGCTCACCGGTTGGGAGCTGACTCAGAATCACGAGCGCATCCGCAAGACGTGGATCGTGAAAAACTTTCTGGCCGCGATGAACTTCTTCAATCACGTCGCCTGCGTCGCGGAATGCGAAGGGCATCACCCCGACCTGCACTTGGAGAGTTACCGCAAGGTCACAATTGAAATCTACACGCACGCGATCGGCGGCCTGTCCGAAAATGATTTTATTCTTGCCGCGAAGATTGATTCGCTGCCGGTATCACTGAAGCCGTAGCGCAGCGAAAGTAACCCGAAGCGTCAGCGAGGGCGAACGCTTCAAAACGCTCCCCATTCGCAGTCTCTTGGAGCGTTCGCCCTCGCTGACGCTTCGGGTGACTTCACCCAACTGAACTTGCTGCTCTGCCAAAAGCTGTCCTACGATCCGCGCGGGTCGAGCAGTGTTCGGCGAATCGGTCAGGGACGATCGACTCTCATCGCTCAGGGAGCTTCAACGGAATGAATGCGGATTGGTTGGATTCTCGTGGTTTGCGTTTTGATCCCGCGCATGAGCGGTTCGGACGTGGCCCTTCGTTTTCGGCGACCGGTCGTAGTGAGGCGGTCGCGGAACTCGACGCGACGCTGGCGGAGAAGGCTCCGGAGCGAGCACGATTGCACGACGCAATCGGTCGCACGCGCGAGTATCTCTTCTCGATTCAACACGAGGACGGCTTCTGGTGCGGTGAGCTGGAAGGGGACACGATCCTCGAAAGCGAATACATCCTGCTGCTGACGCATCTCGGACGCGGGCAGTCGGAGCAATCCAAGAGATGTGCGAATTACATTCGGCAGCAGCAACTTCCCGACGGCGGCTGGGCGATCTATCCGGGAGGGCCGCTGGAAGTCAGCGCGTCGGTGAAGGCGTACTTCGCGTTGAAGATCGTCGGCGACTCGGCCGAGTCCGAGCACATGCTTCGCGCGCGGCAGGCGATCCTCGCGGCCGGCGGCGCGGAGCGGGTCAACAGCTTCACGCGATTTTATCTGGCGCTGCTCGGCGTCATCTCTTACGAGCAATGTCCGGCGGTGCCTCCCGAAGTTGTGCTGCTGCCGAAATGGATGCCGTTCAATATCTCGGAGATGTCGGCCTGGTCGCGGACGATCATTGTGCCGCTGAGCTTGATGTGGGCCTTTCGACCGGTCACTCGGCTGCCGGCAGAGCAAGGGATTCGTGAGCTGTTCGTTCGCTCGCCGGAAGAGTTGCCGGCGTCGATGCCCAAGTGCGAACAGCTCGATGAGTTGTCCCAGCAGACGCTGATCGACTGGGAAGCCTTCTTTCGTCACGCGGATGCCGCACTGAAGTTGATCGACCGTTGGCGAATCCGACCGCTCCGCCAACGTGCGATTCGGAAGGCCACAAAGTGGATGCTCGACCGCTTCGCCGACAGTGACGGATTGGGAGCGATCTTCCCGCCGATCATCTGGAGCATCGTCGCACTGCGTTGCCTGGGTTATTCCGACGACTCGCCGGAAGTCCGTTCGCAGATGCTCGAACTCGAACGGCTGACGATTTCGGAAGAGGGTGTCGATCGCCTGCAACCGTGCAAGTCGCCGGTGTGGGACACGGCCATCGCGACGATCGCACTGCGCGATGCGGATGTGCCGCCCGAACACCCCGCGTTGCAACGATCGGTGAAGTGGCTGCTCTCGCAAGAGATTCGCCGGCGCGGCGACTGGGCGGATCGAGACGCTTTGACCGAACCCTCCGGTTGGGCCTTCGAGTTTCGCAATGCGTTCTACCCTGATGTCGATGACACTGGCATGGTCTGTATTGCGCTCAGCCGCTGCTTGCCGGAACAGGATTGGTCAGCGGACTTCTTGCTCGACGATTGGAGCTGGCATCCCGAAGACAAAGACGTCGCCGCCGTCGTGGCCGGCAAGGCCGATGGAGCCGAGGAGGCAGTCGCTCAGGTGCATTCGATGGGACCGCTGCTGAGTGCGATTCATCGTGGTGCTCGGTGGGTGCTGGCGATGCAATCGAGCGACGGTGGCTGGGGCGCGTTCGACAAAGACAACACGCGCGAATTGTTTACTCGCGTCCCGTTCGCCGATCACAACGCGATGATCGATCCCAGCACCGCTGATTTAACGGCTCGCATGATCGAGATGTTCGCAGGACTCAACGTGTCGATCGACCATCCGGCGATTCAGCGCGGCTTGAACTTTGTCTGGTCCAAGCAAGAGCGCGATCACTGCTGGTACGGTCGCTGGGGAGTCAATTATCTCTATGGCACTTGGCAGGTCATCGTCGGCCTGACGGGCATCGGCATTCCGACGACCGACCCTCGCATCCGACGCGCGGTTGAATGGCTCAAGGCCAAGCAACAACGACACGGCGGCTGGGGCGAAACGATTCGCAGCTACGACGAACCGGCCTTGCGCGGACAAGGCGAGGCGACCGCATCACAAACCGCGTGGGCGTTGCTCGGCCTGATTGCTGCGGGCGAAGGACGATCGGACGAGGCGCAGCGCGGAGTCGATTATCTCCTGCGCACTCAATTGCCGGACGGCACTTGGCACGAGCCGACCTGGACCGGCACCGGCTTCCCCAAGGTTTTCTATTTGAAGTACCACCTCTACCGGATCTATTTCCCGCTGATGGCTCTGGGCCGGTACGCGAAGGTGAGTGGCTGATTCCACATGAACTGAGACGTTTGGGCGACGCGAGTTGGTCGGCGTTCAGTTCGTTCCGCGGATGCCGCTGGTCTGGTCGGAGCGGATGCGGTTGAGCGAGGGGATGAACCAGAGGCTCTTGGCGGAGAGTTCATTCGGTTCACCGACGGGCGTTGTCTGTCGCCAGATGGTGACTTGGCGATTGCCGGTGGCTCGCAGCGTGTAGAGTTCTTTGGACTCGTCGAAGGTGATCTCGTCGGCGCGGGCGTTGAAAGTTCGGCCTTCGAGTTTCGCGTTTCCTTTGGCCTCCAGTTCGACGAACGGCTTCACCAAGTTGGCCTCTTTGCGTTGCAGGATTTGCAGCGAGTCGCATTCCATGACTCCGCCATCCTTGGGGAGGTAATCGGGGTCGATGGTATCCAGCGGATTCGCGACCGGGCCGTAGACGATGTGGACTCGATCCTGGAATTTCGTTTGCCGCTCGCGCAGGTTTCCGACGGTCTTGCCGAAGAAGGTGACGCGGATGAACTCCCAGTTGGAGACTTCCGATTCGAGAGGCCGATTGGCTTGGGCAATGGCGCGTGGGGCCAGTGCCGCGCGTTTTCCGTGACCGGGTCTCCAGAGCGAGATTTCGCCGGGGCCGATGGCGTCCATGCGGCCGGTCTGTTGATCGAGCGTGAGGGTCGCGAAGTGGCCGCGGCGAATTTCCGTCAGCTCTCGTGCCGTGTACTGCGTGTGGTCGATCTCGACGTTGTCTTTGCAGATGACTCGTCGCACTTCGGGCTGCGGCGGCGGGCCAGAGTCGGATTGGAACGAGAACCGCTCGGTCAGCACGACCTCCATCTCTTCGCAGTTCAAACGGCTGTCTTTAAGCACGGACTTCACGTTGCCCAGAAACGTCGCGGTCTGGCCATCGAAGAGCATTTTCTCTTTCCACCACACGGTCAGCTTGGCGGGGCTGTCGAGTTTGCCATTCTCGAAATCGTTCTTTACGAGCAGTCCCAACTCCCCCGCTCCGTCGATCCAAGTGCGGTTGTTCAGACGGTCGAGAAAGACGTCGTTCCCTTTGATATCAAAGCCGCTCGCGGCGATCTCGGCGGGTTGGCCGACGATGTGCAACACCTGCTGTCCATCGCGATGGGCCTCTTTAATGTGGACTCGATCTCCCGTGACCAGCAACGGCTCCTCCCCTTTTCCGCGCGGCTGTTCGACGCGGACCAAGCCCTCGGTCCAGACTTCGGTGACTTCGGCTTGTGGAGCGTCGGCGTTCTCGGCGGTGCGCGTCTCGTTCCTCAGGCTGACCTTCGCGCGAATGCGATCCGCCTGGAGTTGCAGCGGTTCATCCGAGGACTTTAGACGCGAGCCTTTCGCCAAATCCTTCTCGACCGATGTCGGTTTCACACGACGGCGCGACTTCGCGGTCGCGGCCAGTTCGCTGGGCTGGGGCGAGTCCTCGCTGAAGTTCACGACGAACCACTTGGTCTCCGCGGACATCTTCGGACTGACGATGACGACATTGTCCTGAGCTTGAAGCTGTCTGGGGTGGAACTCGCGGAGCGACTGAGAAACGTCCGAGCCGCGACCGTTAGGGAGTGGTTGCTTCAAGCGTTTCAGACCGCTCCCTGACGGTCGCGGCTCTAAGTCTTCTCGCGGCTCGAAGTCTTCACTGATCGGATCGAGTTGCTGCCGCTCGCGGGGCTGCCGATCGAACCACAGATGAATCTGCTCGCCGCGAAGTCCGGTCTTTCGCGTCGGCTGTTCGAGGATCGCGCGGCCGGCCAACGTCAGCCGATCGAGGTCGCTGCTCGGTTCGGGTTGCAGCTCAAACGATTCCTGCCATTTCGCCGACAATTCGATCTCGTCGGAATCGGGCGATCGGCGACGCAATCGGCCGGCTCCGCGTCCACTGGCCGTGACGATCTGACCCGCGTCATCGTGATTCAATTCCAAGTACGGGCTGCTCAGTTCGATGCCGGTGCGTTTCTGCTTGATGACCACCGAGGTGATCTCGGAGAGTTTGGATTGTCCTTCGGCGGGCATGGCGGCGAGCTTGGCGACGCGAGACGGGACGTCATACACGAGGCTGGTCAGGAACGCGGTCACGTCGTTGGTGGGCGATTCCAAGACGACACGGCGTCCCGTGGCTTGCAGCTTCCGCAGCGTCAGAGCGCTCTCGCTGGGCCGAGCGGCGGCGAATCCCAAAGTCGATCCCGTTCCCGAATTGCCGCGCACCAGCGGCACGATCGACGGTGCATCGCCGCGCGACTGCGGAGTATCCAACGACCCTCGCGCGGACTCATCCTCGAAGAATAGAAGCAGGTCGTCGCAATGCAGCCGATCCGGTTTCCCTTGGCCCGTCTGATGCGCGACGTTGACGTTCAATTGAAACGAGGCCACTCGCTCACCCGGATTGAAGCTGCCCCCTTCGTCGCAGGTGACGTGCAGCGGTTGATCGCCGTTGACCAGGTCCAGTTCGACGTGATCGCGCAGGGCCACTCGCCGAATGCCACCGATCCCCAACAGTTGATCGGGACGAGGCGGATCGGTGGGGAGCAGATCGACTTTCAAGCCTTCGGCCGTCCCGTGATGTTGCTGATAGGTGAAGTCGATCGGCAGATCGGATCGCAGTTCCATCGTCGATTCGTCAAAGAACAGGTCGCGACCGTGGATGATCAAACCATCCGGCCCCGTCAGCGTCACCTGCCCCTCCAGCTTGCAGTTGATCACCCGGCCGACTTTCTGATTCACCGGATCGAACTGGGACGAGAAGCGGATCAGCCCCCGTTCCGAAACCAACGTCACCGGCTGCTGATTCGCCGAGCCGTTGCCCGTCTCACCGCTGCTGGGAGCATCAAACCAAATCATCGCGAAGGGTGAGAACTCGTAGACGTCCCGCGACTCGTCACGCGGCTTCCAGGTCTCGGAGAAGAGCACACCCTGAGCGAGCCGAATCTGAAACTTGGCCAGTTCCGCCCACGGAGCAGCCGACAAGTATCGCTGAGCATCCTCGCGATTGCCGGGTGGCGGCTCGGCCTTCAGTTCCCCCGGATCGTCCACCGGCCCCGCTGTCGCGGCCATGACCGGCGGCTCCAATCGCGGAGTCACCACCAGCGCGTACAACCAATACAGCCCGGTCAGGCCGAAGGTGACGGTCAGCGTGAAAGACAACCGCTTGAGCATGGGGGACTCCGATTTAGTCAGGCAATGCAAAACATCAGCCGTTCTCAATCTCCTCTTCCCCCGACGGCATCAGCCCGATCACGTCCGTGATGTCGATCAGCCCAATCGGCCGGTGGTCGTCATCGACGACGGGCAGTTCGCTGATCTTGCGGCTCGACAGCACATCGACCGCCTCGTGCAGCAGCGAGTCGGCGTCGATCGTCAGTGGTGACTTCGACATCACTTCGCTGATCGGCCGATCCAATTGCGCCTCGCGATGTTGTTCGAGCAGCCGAGCCAAATCGCTGTCGGTAAACAGTCCGCTCAAGCAACCGTCGGGATCGATCAAGATCACCGCGCCGGTGCGACGGCCACCGCAACTGGGTGACGAGAAGACTTCGCGAATCGTGGCCGACTGCGATGCGATACGGAGTTGATTGCCGCAACGCATGACTTCCCGAACCGCTCGCAACCGCCGCCCCAAGCTGCCCCCCGGATGCAGCCCGGCAAATTGCTGCGGCGTAAAGCCCCGCGCGCGGCTGAGCACCAACGCCAACGCATCGCCGACCGCCAGCATCGCCGTCGTGCTGCACGTCGGAGCGAGACTCAATGGTCCCGCCTCCCGAATCGAACCAAGCCGCAACACGATCTCCGCCTGCAAACCGAGCGTACTGAATTCGTTCCCCGTGAGTGCGATGCACGTCACTCCGAGACTCCGCGTCGCCGCGACGACATCACACACCTCTTGAGTCTCGCCGCTGTTCGAGATCGCCAGCAGAACATCGTCGCGGCTCAGACAACCGAGATCGCCGTGCAACGCTTCGGTGGGATGCAAGAACTGCGACCGCGTGCCGGTCGAGGCCAACGTCGCCACGACTTTTTGCCCGATCAACCCTGCCTTGCCGACACCGGTGATAACCACGCGACCGCTCAGGTTCAGGATCAGATCGACCACTCGGCAGAAATCCGTGTCCAGTCGCTGCGCGAGTTCGAGCAGCGCCTCGGCCTCTTGCTTGATGATCGCGCGGCCTTCGCGCAATTGCTCAAATTGCGAATACGTCGCCGCCGTCGCCGTCGCTGGCTCTGCCACCGCGCGACTGCTGATCGCTGCTTTGCTCATAAACGTCATCCTTGACGAGTTCCGTGGTCGCGTCCGCCCGATCGTGGGTGCCCGAACGCGGGCGGGTTATACGCCCGCTCGAAAAAATGAGTCAATTGGGCAGTTGCGTTCCGAACAAGTCCGACAAGTCCGCGCTCACGACGCTCTTTGAGCCGGTGACGGTTTCGAGCATCGTCCCCAGCGACTTGCACGAGAAGATGATTTGACAGTCACCGCGTAATTGGGCTATCTCCCGCCGCATGTCATACGAACATGAACTTTCGATTGCCGTCGCCGCCGTTCGTCGCGCGGCGGATGTCTGCCGCAACGTCCAACGTCTGATCCCGGCCGCGATGGAGAAACAGGACAAGAGTCCCGTGACCATCGCCGACTTCGCCAGCCAAGCGGTCATCTGCCGAGCGCTCGGCGAAGCGTTTCCCAACGATCCGATCATCGGCGAAGAGGACTCGGCCGAGCTGCGTCAGCCGGAAAACCAGCCGTCGCTCGACCGAGTTCAATCCGAGTTGACTCGCATCGGACTGTCCGCTTCGACATCCGAAATCTGCGGCTGGATTGATCGCGGCGGCGCGACCAGCTTTGGCCCGAGGTTCTGGACGCTCGACCCGATCGACGGCACCAAAGGTTTTCTGCGAGGCGAACAATATGCCGTCGCATTGGCGTTAATCGTCAACGGCCAGATTGAGGTCGCGATTCTCGGCTGTCCGAACTTGCCGCTGGAACCTGGCGGAGTCGCCGACGCGGGAACCATCTTCTTCGCCGTGCGCGGTCAAGGTGCGAGCGTGCAACCTTGCTTCGGAGAGGCGGCCGCAATGCCGGTGCGAGTCACCTCCACATCGGCTTGGGCGGACGTGCGGTTGTGCGAGTCGGTCGAATCGGGACATAGCGCTCACGACCGTTCGGCGATGATCTCGGCCTCGTTGGGGATCGTGAAGCAACCGGTGCGGCTCGACAGCCAAGCCAAGTACGCGGTGGTCGCGCGCGGTGAAGGAGATGTCTATCTCCGCCTGCCGACGAAGAAAGACTATCGCGAGAAAATCTGGGATCACGCGGGCGGAGTGCTCGTCGTCGAAGAGGCGGGGGGCAAAGTCACCGACATCGACGGTAAGCCGTTGGAGTTCACTCACGGCCGCGAACTCTCCGCCAATCGCGGAGTCGTCGTCACGAACGGCCGCTTGCACGACGACGTGTTGCAGGCGATCCGAGGCTGAGAAGATTTTGGAGCCGCGACCGTGAGGGAGCGTTCATCGCTCGTCGCTGAGAATCACGCCCGTCGCCGAGGCGGTGACGAGATTCGTTCCAACGGCGTTCGACAGCGTCACCGCGAATGTCTCGTCCGGTTCGATGTCGGAGTCTCCGAGGACATTCACGACGATGGTCTGCGTGGTCTCGCCGATAGCGAAACTCACGCTGCCACCGGGGAACGTGCCGCCGAAGTCGGCGGCGACGACTGGTTGGAGACCGCTGGCGGAGACGAGGTAGGTGGCGGTTGCCACGCGGCTGAGGTCTCCGGTGCGCGTGACTGTGAAGGTGAAGGGCGTCGTGCCGCTGTTACCTTCCAGCTTGTTGGCATCCGTGGCAGTGATTGACAACGCGGCATCGTCGTTCTGGATCGTTCCGGTGGCTGCGGCGGTGATCAGGTTGGCGTTGACGACGTTCGACAGTGTCACGGTGAAGTCTTCATCCGGCTCAATCGACTTGTTGCCGGCGACGTTGATGGTGATTGTCTTGATGGCTTCGCCGTCGGCGAAGTTGACGGTGCCGCTGGGCAGAGTGCCACCGAAGTCGGCGGTTGCGGCGGGGGTCGTGCCGCTGCCGCGAACCGTGTAGCTCGCGCTGGCGGTCCCCAACACGCTGCCGACTCGTGAGACCCGGAATGTGAAGGGCGTGTTGCCGGTGTTCCCTTCCGGCTTCGACGCATCGGTCGCGGAAATCGACAGCTCCGAGTCGTCGTTGATGATCACTGCCCTGGCCGTCGCTGTCAGCAGGCTCGCGGCATTCGCATTCGCGAGCGTGACGGTGAAGCCTTCGTTCGATTCGATGCTTGTGTCGCCACTGATGTTGACCGTGATGGTCTTCGATGTCTCACCAGGTGCGAAGGTGAGCGATCCGCTCGGCAGCGAGCCGCCGAAGTCGGTCGCATCGGCCGGGAGAGGAAGACCGGTGCCGGACACGGTGTAGTCCACGCTCGACGTGACGCTGGCACTGCCTGTTCGAGTGACCGTGAAGGTCACAGGCGTGTTGCCGCTGTTGGCTTCCAGTTTGCTCGCGCTGTCGGAGGTGATGGACAACACACCGTCGTCGTCGAGGATCGTTCCGGCGGCGGACGTCGTGAGCAGATTCGCTCCCGTCACGTTCGACAGCGTGACGGTGAAGTTTTCGTCTGGTTCGCTCGTTGTGTCGCCGCTGACGTTGATGGTGATTGTCTTCGACGTCTCGCCCGCCTCGAAGGTGAGCGTTCCCGTAGGTTGGGACTCCGTCCCGACCATCGCAGAACTTGGCAAGCTGCCGTTGAAATCATCCGCGTCTGTTGGGGTCGGGACGGAGTCCCAACCTACGGCAAAATCGACGGTCGAGATCGCACGCGTGTCTCCCGTGCGAGTCACGGTGAAGGTGAATGCCGAATCGCCGGCCGTCCCTTCCGCGTTCCTGGCGGACGTGGCGGTAATCGAAAGAGCGGTATCGTCATTCTCGATCGTGGCATTCGCGTAGGTCTGGCTCAGCGTGGCACCGACGGCATTGGACAATTTCAGAGACAAGTTCTCATCGGTCTCGACGAGCGTGTCTCCGCTGACGTTGATCGCGATCGTCTGCTCGGATTGGCCGACGGCAAAGGAGACGGTTCCGGTGGGGAACGTGCCTCCGAAGTCATCCGCGGTTGAGGGTGCCAAGCCACGGAAGCGGAGGCTGTCGATGACGAACTCAGCGGCGTAATCGAAACTCGACGTTTCGGTCAGATTGCCTGACCGAGTGACCGTGAACTCGAAGGTGGTGACACCGCTGTTTCCTTCGGCTTGCGAGGCGGTGTTCGCCAAGACCGACAGCGTTGGCGGCACATCATCGGTCAAGATCGTGGCGGTCGCCGAAGCGGTGGTGAGCGTCGCGCCTACGGGACTCGATAGCGTGACCGCGAAGGTTTCATCCGGCTCGATGACGAGTTCGCCATGCACATTGATGACGATGCTCTGCGACGTTTCACCGGCCGCGAATCTGAGATTGCCGCTGGCCAGCGTGCCGCCGAAGTCGGTCGCATTGGCTGGCGCGGCTCCGCTCCCCGCGACGGCGTAGTTCACACTGGAGGCGACGTTCAAATCGCCAATGCGAGTGACGGTGAACGTGAAGGGAGTCTCGCCGCTGTTTCCTTCGAGCTTGCTGGCGTCGGTGGCTTCGATCACGAATCCGGTATCGTCGTTGAGAATTCTTCCGGTCGCCGAATCCGTGACGAGGCTCGCGCCGACGGGGTTTGTCAGCGTGACGATGAACTCTTCATCCGGCTCGACCGCTTTGTTACCTGCCACGTTGATCGTGATCGTCTTGGAGGTTTCGCCGTCGGCGAAGCTGACCGTTCCGCGCGGGAACGCACCGCCGAAGTCCGCCGTGGCCGCCGGAATCTCGCCGCTGCCGCGCACCGCGTAGCTCGCGCTGGCGATTCCGTGTGAGCTGCCCAATCGCGTGACCGTGAACGTGAACGGCGTGTTGCTGCTGTTGCCTTCTCGTTTGACGGCGTCGAGTGCCGCGATCGACAGGCCGGCGTCGTCGCTGAGGATTGTTCCGGTCGCGGTCGATGTCCCGATGCTCGCGTTGGTCGCGTTCGACAGTGTGATGGCAAAGGTTTCGTCCGCTTCGATGCTGGTGTCACCTGCGATGTTGACGCCGATTGACTTTGATGTCTCGGTGGGGAGGAACTTCAATCGAAGAGTGGGGATCGGTTCGGGAGGATTGCCTCGGAAGTCCGCCCCGTTCGCCGGATTGGTTCCGCTTCCCGACAGCGTGACATCGAAGCTCGACTCAACATTGGCACTGCCGGTCCGAGTGATCGTGAACGTGAATTCGTTGTAACCACTATTTCCTTCGACGAGGCTCGCATTGACGGCCGCGATTGAGATCATGCCATCGTCGTCGAGGATGATCCCGGGGGCCGCGGCGTTCTGCACGACATCAGTGCCGGAGTTCGACAGCGTCACCGTGAAGCCTTCGTCCGACTCAGCCGAGGTGTCGCCGCTGACGTTGATCGTGATTGTTTTCGTGGACTCACCGGCGGCGAAGGTCAGTGTGCCGCTCGGCAAGGTGCCGTTGAAATCGGCAGCGTTCGCTCCGTTCGTGCCGCTGCCGGTGACGGAGTAATCGACCGTCGCGGCCACGCTGAGATTGCCTGAGCGAGTCACGACGAAAGTATTCGCCACGTCGCCGCTGATCCCTTCCGCGTGAATCGCCGAGTCGGTCGCGATCGACAACACCGCATCGTCGTTGAGGATCGTTCCCGATGCCGACGCGGTTCCCAAGTCGGCGGTTGTTTCGTTCGACAGCGTGACCACGAAACCTTCCTCCGCTTCGAGTCGAGTGTCACCGCTGACCGCGACAGCAATCGTCTGCGTTGTTTCGCCAACAGCGAAGTTGATCGTTCCGCTCGGCAGCGCTCCGCCGAAATCGTCCGCCGTCGCCGGGTTGCTGCCGCCACCAGTCACGGCGAAAGCAACGCTCGACGCGACGCTCACATCTCCCGACCGGCTCACCGTGAACTCAAACGGCGTGCTGCCGCTGTGTCCTTCGTTCTTCACCGCGTTCGTGGCCGAGATCGACAGCACCGGCGGCAGTTCCTCGCTGAGAATCACGCTCGTCGCTGACGAGGTGCCGAAGACCGCTCCGACGGAGTTGGACAGGCTCAGCGTGAAACTTTCATTCGATTCCATTTCGATATCGCCGCTGACATTCAGGATGATGTCTTTCGACGACTCACCGGCGGCGAAGCTGACCGTGCCGCTGGGTAAGACGCCGCCGAAGTCTGCCGCGTTCGCCGGTCGATTGCCGATTCCGACGACGCGATACGCGGCCGACGATGTGCCGCTCAATTCGCCCGTGCGAGTGACCGTGAATGTGAACGGCGTCAACAGTAGCCCGCTCTCGCCGAGAGCGGGATTCCCTTCGAACTTGTTGGCATCAATCGCGGCGATCGACAGCGCGGTGTCATCGTTCAAGATCGTTCCGGTCGCGGTCGGGGCGACAAAGCTCGCGCCCGAACTCGCGTTCGTCAGCGTGACGGTGAACTCTTCATCCGGCTCGACCGCCTTGTTGCCGACGGCGTTGATCGTGATCACTTTCGAGGTCTCACCAGCGGCGAAGCTGACCGTGCCGCTGGGAGCCGTTCCGCCGAAGTCGGAAGTCGAGGTCGGGTTCGCCCCGCTCCCGCGAGCCACATAATTCGCGCTCACGGCGTTGCTCGTGTTCCCCGTTCGAGTCACCGTGAAGGTCAACGGTGTGTTGCCGCTGTTCCCTTCCCGCTTGATCGCATCGAGCGCCGCGATCGACAGCCCGGCGTCGTCATTCTTGATCGTGCCGTTCGCCGATGAAGTCGAAATGCTCGTCCCGATGGGATTCGCCAGCGTGACCGTGAAGCCCTCATCCGACTCAAACGTCGAGTCGGCACTGACGCTGACGTTGATCGTCTTCGACGTCTCGCCGGGCGCGAACGTCACTCGACCGCTTGGCAACGTCCCGCCGAAGTCCGTCGCATCCGCAAGTGGCTCGGTCAGGAGACCGGCCACAGCGCCGGACACCAAATAATCCACGCTCGAAGTCACGCTCGCACTGCCGCTCCGCGTGACCGTGAATGTGAACGGTGTGTTGCCGCTGTGCCCTTCGTTCTTGCTCGCGCTGTTCGCGGAAATCGACACTGAGCCGTCGTCATCGAGAATCGAGCCGCTGGCGGATGCCGTCTGAATTTGACCGCCGACCGGGTTCGAGAGCGTGACTGCAAAGCCTTCATCGCCTTCGGCCGTCGTGTCTCCGAGAACATTGACCGTGATGATCTGCGACGCCTCGCCTGCCGCGAACGTCAGTGTTCCGGTTGCCAGACCGCCGTTGAAATCACCGGTGTCGGCAGCATTCGCGCCGCTGCCGCTGACCGCGTAATCGACGCTTGCCGGCCCACTCAGATCCCCCGCGCGAGTGACCGTGAACGTGTTTGCCGTGTCGCCGCTCGATCCTTCCGCTTTCGCTGCCGAAGTGGCCGCAATCGAGAAGACCACGTCGTCATTCAGGATCAAGCCCGATGCCGACGCGGTGCTCAGGTCGGCAAGTACCTCGTTCGACAAGGTCACAACAAACCCTTCGTCCGGCTCAAGCTGCGAGTCACTCGTGACAGCCACCGAAATCGTCTGCGTCGTTTCGCCAACCGCGAATTGAATCGTTCCGCTCGGCAATGTTCCGCCGAAATCGGAGGCATCCGCCGCATGGCTACCGCTGCCAGACACGGCGTAGTCGGCGCTCGACGCGAGGCTCACGTCACCCGTCCGAGTCACCGTGAATTCAATCGACGTGCTGCCGCTGTGACCTTCGACTTGCGTCCCGTTCACGGCCGAGATCGCCAGCAACGGCGGCAGCTCTTCGCTGAGAATCACGCCCGCCGCCGACGCGGTTCCGAGGACCGCATTGATGTTGTTCGACAAGTGTACGCTGAAGCGTTCATTCGATTCGACCGCCGTGTCGCCGCTGACATTCAGCACGATGATTTTTGATGTCTCACCCGCCGCGAAGCTGAGCGTGCCACTGGGAAGTGTCCCGCCGAAATCCGCCGCAGTGGCCGGTCGATTGCCAGTCCCGACGATTTGATAATCGACGCTCGACGCGACATTCACGTCGCCAGTGCGGCTGACTGTGAACGTCAACGGAGTTGTGCCGCTGTCACCTTCGAGTTGACTGGCATCGGTCGCGGAGATCGACATCGTGGTATCGTCATTCAAGATCGTTCCGCTCGCCGTCGCCGAGACGACGCTGCCGCCAATTCCGCCCGACAACGTCACGGTGAAGCTTTCATCCAGCTCCGCAACCCGATTGCCGTTGACGTTGAGGGTGGCCGTCTTCGAGGTCTCACCCGCCGCAAAGCTGACCGTCCCGTAGGGGTACGAGCCCTCGAAGTCCGCCGTCTGAGTCGGAGTCGCTCCACTTCCGCGAGCCGTGTAATTCACGCTCGCGGCATTCTGAGTGTGCTCCGACCGAGTGACCGTGAAAGTGAACGGTGTCGTGCCGCTGTTTCCTTCCCGCTGGATCGCATTCAGGGCCGCAATCGAGAACGCGGAGTCGTCATTCAAGATCGTCCCGCTCGCCGACGAGGTGGCCAAGGTCGCTCCGATCGGATCTGACAGCGTGACCGTGAAGCCTTCGTCCGGCTCGAAGCTATATTCCGACTGGACGTTGATGATGAGCCTGATCGTGCCCTCTCCCGCCCGAAAGTTGATCGTGCCACTGGGAAGTGTTCCGGGAAAATCAGTGGCACCTGCCGGATTGGTCCCGCTGCCGCTGACCGAGTATTTCACACTGGCCGCGGCGGCGATGGAGCCGGTCCGAGTGACCATGAATATGAACGGAGTACTGCCGCCGTTCCCTTCGGGTTGGGACGCATTCGTCGCGGTGATCGACAGCGACATGTCGTCGTTGCGGATGATGCCGGCCGTCTCGGTGCCCGCAGGGACTTGGACTCCAATGCCATTCGAGAGCGTGACCGTGAAGCCATCGTCCGGTTCCGCGATCGTGTCGCCGTTGATATTGATGGTGAGGGTCTTCGTGGTTTCCGAAGGAGCGAACTGAATCGTGCCGCTGGGGAGTGTGCCGCCGAAGTCCGCCGCATCGGCTGGATCTCCAAGGAAGGTGACGTGGGGGATGCCGTCGGTGCGGCCTGTCACCGCGTAATCGACGCTCGCCGCCGCGCCCACCGCGCCGTCACGAGTGACTCGGAACGTGAACGGCGTTTGACCGCTGTTCCCTTCCTGACGACCGGAATTCAACCCGATGATGGTCAGCGTACTGTCGTTGTTCTTGATCAGTCCCACGGCGGTTGCCGTGGCGATCCCCACTTCGATGGGGTTCGACAGCGTGACAGTAAAACCTTCATTGTCTTCGAGGGTCAGGTCACCGCTGACTGGCAGAGTGATCGTCTTGGTCGATTCCCCCACCGCGAAGCTGAGCGTTCCGCTGGCCAAGGAACCGCCGAAGTCCGCCGCGTTCGCCGGCGCGGGACCGCTGCCCGTCACCGAATAATCCACTGATCCGGTCTGACTCAGATTCACCGTGCGACTGACCGTGAATGTGAACGGTGTCGTGCCACTATCCGGTTCCTGCCGAGTCGCATTCGTGGCCACGATCGACACCGACGCATCGTCATTCTGAATCGTCCCGCTGGCAGACGTTGGGAATCCGACTTGATATCCCGTTCCGCTGAGCATCGTCAGCACGACGGTTTCCGAATTCTCACCGCGACTGTCCGCCAACGGATCGATCGTGACAGCCGCCGTGCTCGCCCCATCCACGAACGTGACCGAGAATCCTGTGCTCGTCGTGTAATCCGTCCCCCTGGTCGCTGTGCCGCTGAAATCAAAGTTGACGGTCAACGGGCCGGTCGTCGTCTGCCGAGTGAACGTGAACAGCAAATTCGCCGCGCCATCTTCCGTCACCGAGGCCGTCGTCGCCGCGATCGTCACCAGCGGCAGAATGGAACCGCTCTGCTCAAAGGCCCCGATATCGACCGTGCTCCCAACGATCCGAGCGAAGCCTGAACCTCGCGCATCAAACGGGTCGGCTTCCGTTCGATTGCCGTCGCCGTCGCGATCGGCGGTGTCCACAGGAATCGAACCATTGCTGCCCGCGTTGATCGCCGGACTCCCAATCACAAACGCATGAGTCTTCACCGGCCCGCCATTGTCGGTGAGGTTCCGGTTCACAATCGTGGAAACATCCCGCACTCCGCCGCTGCCGTTGCCGACGATGTTCCCGTTCGCGCCGTTCGTCAGCCCACCCGCATGACCTGGATCGCCGATGAGATTGTTCCGGGAAGCCGAAGTCAAAGTCCGATTCGAGTACACATCATTGGCCACTCCGTTGGTGAGCGTATTTCCAGAGACGATCGTGTTCGTCACGAGTGGGAAGCTGACGCCGTAGCTTGACAGCACCAGACCGCCGGTCAGGTCTCGCGCCGAGTTCGCCACAATCGTGCATTGGACGATTGAAAATGAGCCGTAGCCATCCATCACCAAGGCACCACTGCCGCTCAAGGCCGTATTCGCCGAGATCGTGGATTGTGAGACCACACCGGCGGGAGGTGTCGCGCCGTAGCTGGAGAAATGGATTCCGGCACCTCCGTGGTCGCTCGTGTTCTCGCTAATCGTCGATTGTGCGACCGTCAGAGTTCCGTCGCTTCGAATTCCTCCGCCGTTGCCGTTCCGTGCGAAGTTGCCGCGAATCGTGCTCTGCCGGATCGTCAATGGTCCATCGCTTTGAATACCGCCACCGCCGCCATTCGTCGTCGCGTTGTTGGCAATGAGCGACTGCAAAATGGTCAATGTCCCCTCGCGATAGCCTCGAATCCCGCCGCCATAGCCATTCGTGGTCGCGTTGTTGGAAACGGTCACACGATCCAAGGTCAGGTTTTCCCAATTCGCGAGGCCACCACCGTCGTTGCTGCGGCCGTTGCTGATGGTCAATCCGCTGAGCAACACGGCCCTCATCGAACTGTTGTTGTTGTCATCGACGGCCAACACCCGCGAAGCCAGATTGCCATCAATCGTGAGCCGATCCGCTCCCGGCCCGATAATGCTCATGTCCGTCCGGATGACCAACGTGCCGTTACTCAACTTGATCGTGGCCGGACCACCGGAGGTGAGTGACGAGGCAAACTGAATCGTGTCCGCCACGCTGTCGTTGTTGGCCGTTTGAATCGCCTCACGCAGCGTGACCTGACCGTCGTTGGCAATGGTGTCCGCCAGACTGGTGACCGTGATGACAGCCGGCAACTCCCGCGGCTCCAACGCTTCCGCCGCCGCAATCTGACGAGTCTCCTGCCTGCGCGACTGCGCGCGCCGAGAGTCTCGACGAGACGCTGTTCCACGAGACAACCACGAGGCCAACCAGTCCGTTAATTGCATGAAATCCATCCTTGGAATTGAAGAACCGCAAAGAGCACGGGGTGTTGAAAACTTGGCCTTGCGGGAGGTATTTGGCGGACGAAAACGGGTGGCTTTTGTTGCGTGGCTTCAGCCCCAAAGGGGCGTGACTCGATAGCCCAGGGCGCTAGCCCTGGGGACGCACCACACGGCAGTTTTTAAGCCCCAACGGGGCGCGACTCGTCTGACGTTCGCGCGAGTCACGCCCCTTTGGGGCTTAAGACCAACGTCGTTTCGCCGATCCCAGGGCTAGCGCCCTGGGCTTTCGAGTCGCGACCCTTCGGGCCTCAAGAGCAACAAATCCCTGCCGAGCGCAAACCATCGTCAACCCCACGTTTTCAAAACCCAACTCCAGTTCCCGCAGCGCGCTCGCTGGAGCCGATACGAGAGTCTGTATCGGTCGGGCGAACTTTACGGCCACATGCCATTCACTAAGTTCGCGCCGTCCGGCCGATGTTGCCGAAGTGTCGTGGGTGCCATGCCCCAATCGGACTCTCGCCTTTGGGGAATCAGGGAACCAGAAGTCGGAAGCGCGATGAACGGCAAAGACTATCGCTTCACGAACGGCGAACGATACGCTGCCCGCCGCCGCCACACGGCGGGAATTCTCAAATCGAATGAGGCAAACCATGAGTTCCACGACAACGGCTCTTGAACAGCGGCCGATCGTGTATCCCGAATCGGACGGACTCCCCATGGCAGACAACACTCGGCAGTTCGCTGCCATCGTGGAGATCAAAGAGAATCTCGAAATCCAGTTTGCAGACGAGCCGCAAGTTTTCGTCGCGGGAAATCATTTGTGGTATCCCGTCGAAGGGAACAACAAGCTCCGCGCGGCTCCCGACGCCTTCGTCGTGTTCGGCGTTCCCAAAGGGCATCGCGGTTCGTATCGGCAATGGGAAGAAGGCGGGATCGCACCGCAAGTCGTCTTCGAGGTTCAGTCGCCCGGCAATCGCACGGCGGAGATGACCGACAAGTTCGCGTTCTACGATCGGTACGGCGTCGAAGAATACTATTTGTACGATCCCGACGAAGGCTTATGGGACGGCTGGCTCCGTCACGAGGGGCAGTTGCAGCGGATTGAGTCGATGCACAATGCCGTCAGCCCGCGCCTGGGGATTCGCTTTGAATCGGAGGAGGGGACGGAGTTGACGCTGTTTCATCCCAACGGCGACCGGTTTCTCAGTTCCGTGGAAATGGATCAACTGCGTCGCGAGGCCGTCGAACGTGCCGAGTTGGACCGACTCGCCCGCGAGCAGTCCCAGCGCCGCGCCGATGCCGCCGATCAACGGGCCAATGCCGCCGACCAACGGGCCGAAGTCGCCGACCAACGGGCCGAGGCCGCCGCTCAACGTGCTGAACGACTCGCGGCTCAACTGCGTGCGGCGGGCATTGAACCGAGCTAACCGATCACTGAGCCAATGCTGCCGTGGCCTGATGAAAACCATCCGCAATGGTGGCGGGAACCTGTCGCACATGGCGCGTTGCGGGGCACGGATAAAACTCCAGACGCAATTCGGTCGTATTTGTCTGCTGAGCCAATCACCTCTTTGCGAAGGAACAGCCAATGTCATCCAGCTCTTGTCGAAGTCGATGGTTCTGTGTGTTGCTAAGCAGTCTTGTACTGCTCGCGGGCACGACGGTCGGGTTGGCTCAGCCGGACAACAACCTGGTTTATCAAGTGTTTGTCCGGTCGTTCGCCGATACGCCGAGCGATACGGCACCCGCTGGCTCGCCGGGCGAAATCGGAGACCTCAAGGGGCTGCGCGAGAACCTTGACTCATTGAATGATGGGAAGCCGGAGACGGACGACGACTTGGAAGTCGGCATCCTGTGGCTGTCTCCGATCTTTCCCTCGCGGAGCTACCACGGCTACGACGTGACGGACTATCGCAATGTCGATCCCGACTTCGGCACGCTTCAGGATGTGAAAGACCTGATCAAAGCGGCTCACCAGCGCGGCGTGCGGATCATTCTCGACATCCCCTTCAATCATTCATCGAACGAGCATCCGTGGTTCCGCGAGGCAGTGAATGACCCGGCCTCGCGGTTCCGCAAGTTCTATCATTTCCGCGACGCCAGCCAGCCGGCTCCCCCCGGCTCGTGGCATATTGCCACCAACAGTGCAGGCCAAAAGGTGCGGTATTTCGGACTCTTCAGCCCCACCATGCCGGACCTGAATTTCGACGAACCGGGGGTGCGTGCAGAGGTCAAAACCGTCGCCAAATTCTGGCTGGACCTCGGCATTGATGGCTTCCGGCTCGATGCGTCCAAGCACATCTATGGAGATACCTTCGCCGCCATTCCGGAGACGGACCTGCTCAAGAACAACGATTGGTGGCGCGAGTTCTCAGACAACGTCGCTCAGACCAAACGAGACGCCGTGCTGGTCGGCGAAGTCTTGGGCGATCACGAGATGTTGCGCCGTCATGCGTATGGCCACGATGCACTGCTCGACGAGACGTTCATGAATGCCGCTCGGTCGCGAATCGCGTTTCCGAGCGCGGGCTTCGTGACCGGCTGGAAAGGTTTTCGGGACAGTTGCCGAGACGTCAATCGGCTCGCTCATCAAGGACCGGGTTCCGTCCCGCGCAACGAACCGTTTCAGCCGTTTCCGTTCCTGGCCAGTCACGACGCGAATCCACGGCTGGCGTCGTACTTGGAAGAGATGAGCCGTCGCGGAATGCAGCCCTCCGTGGACGAAGCCTATCGCGTCGGCATGTGCCTGCTCACGTCGTTGGGGAAGTTCCCCGTGCTCTACAACGGTGACGAAGTCATGCAACGCGGCTTCAAATGGAACGGCAACCCGCCCAACGGTGATCCTCCCGGCGACAGCTCCGGCGTGTTCGACGAAACGCTGCGCGAGCCGTTCCCGTGGCACAAGTCCGGCACGGCCGCTCCCCAAACTGGCTGGTTCAAACCGCGCTTCGACGCGCCCAACGACGGCGTCTCCGTCGAAGAACAGCAGGCACCTGGCACCATGCGGCACTTGGTTCGCGGACTCACCAACCTGCGCACCAAACACGCCGGCTACGCCAATGGCGAACTCGGTTCGATCCTGACCGATTCCCCCGATTGGATGGTGTTCGAGAAAGTCAGCGACCAGGACCGCTATCTGGTGCTCCTCAACCCGACGGGCCGAGGCAACGACTATGCTTTTCACCAAGGCTGGTTTCCTCGTTTCAGCGGCGCTCAACTTTTGTTCTTTAGCGATGGCCAAAGGAAAGAATGGAAAGACGAAACCGGCCACAACAAACACATCGACTCGAAGGTCTTCGTGCCGCCGTATGGCATGGTCGTGCTGCGGCAGAAGCGGCCATGAGCCGGCTCGCGTCCGCCATCGAAAATCATTTTGAACCCGCGAGTCAGCAAGTGTGGGGACGCGGGTCGAGAACTCAACGCTCGTGGGCTGCCTGTTGAAACCGAGATTTCCGGCGAAAAACAGGTTGCGGCTCAAAGAGATAGTGCGGCAGAATGCCGCCGCTCCAAAAGTCAGATCGCGCGGGGCTGTTGTCGTGAGACGTGAATGATGTGCTTGGAACGCTTGAATTCGACTGTTCGCAAACTGGGCTGGGTGGCCGCACTGCTGGCTCTCCAGTTCGTTTGGACGGCGAGCGCGTTTGCGACCTGCGGCGACCATCTGCAAGCTCACGGGGATTCGATGCTGGCACACGCACAATCGGAATCGGAATCAACGCATCAGCCGTCGGATGCACCGCGTCCCCAGCTCCCTTGCCACGGCTTGAGTTGCTCGAAGGGAACTCCGCTGGTCCCCACACCATTTCCGGTGAAGGTGCAAGTCGAGGATCAACATTGCTGGCTTTCGCTGGCTGAGGTTGCCGCATGGTCCGCTCGCTTTGAGAAGCGGATGTGCGATGACGGGTTTCGATTGCCGGAACGCCGTGCAGGTCGGCTGGACCGACCGCCGCGAGTTGCTTAGTACGACTGCACGCTTTTGTAGCCGCGTTTGCCAGAACGCGGGCTTGCACCCCTACGGCATGAGATGTCCTGCCGTCTGCGTGACCGAGTTGTGCTCGCGGCCCTCACTTTGATCAGCCGGAACGCGCTAGCGTCCGGTTCGGACTTTTTTAATTCATGCCCATCCAGGTCTCTTTCGGTTCCTACTTCATTCATTCTTTTATGAGAGGCTCATCATGTCCCGTCGCGGATTTACTTTGATCGAATTGTTGGTGGTGATCGCGATCATCGCCGTGTTGATTGCTCTGTTGCTGCCGGCCGTACAGCAGGCGCGCGAGGCGGCTCGACGCAGTCAGTGCCGAAATCATCTCAAGCAATTTGGATTGGCCATTCACAACTATCACGACGCCGCCAAGGTGTTCCCCTTTGGCAAGGGATTGAATTATCCGGCACCGGTTCCCGTCTACGCCCGTTGGTCACAGCACGCGATGCTGCTGCCGTATCTCGATCAAACGCCGCTTTACAAGAGCATCACATTCACGTTCGCCCCGGATACTCCGGGCATGGCGGGAGCGGTCGCGTTCATGCCGGCTTACACCAGTCCGGGCAACATCAACACCGTCCCCTCGCAGGCGAATATCTCCATGTTCCTGTGCCCGTCCGATGCCGCTCCGACAGCGTCCGGACAAAACAACTACTGCGGCAACATGGGAGGCTGGCTGTGCGACCTGAGCGACACGGCGGGAGCATCGACGGTCGCACCGACCGAAACTCAAACGGGGATCTTCTATTACCTCAGCAAAGTGAAGTCCTCGGACGTCCGCGATGGGCTGAGCAGCACCGCTTTCTTCAGCGAACGCAAACGAGGCAACGGCAATCCCGATCCGAAGTCGGACCTCTTCGTGATGTCGGTGGCGGGCGTGACCTCGCTGGCCACCACTTACTCGACCTGCATGGCGACCAATCCGTTGACCGGCACGCCCCTGACCAGCCGCTGGGGATATAGCTGGGTGATGGGTGAGAACTGTTGCACTCAATACAACCATATTGCCGGTCCCAACACGATCTCGTGCGCGGGGTCCGCTGGCCTCGCGGGTGGAATGGTCAACATGCCGATGCAGGTGTCGGCCTCAAGCCATCACAACGGTGGCGCGCATGTGCTGACCGGCGACGGAGCGGTCCATTTCTCCAATGACAAGGTGGATCTGACCATCTGGCGCGCGACCGGAACTCGCAACAGCAAAGAGGTCGTGGATTCGCCGTTCTAAGTAGTCGGCACAATCCAAGTGCCGTTTTCTCAGTGACGACTCAGAGCCGCGGCC
>JBJXEX010000530.1:0-53201 GCA_046156195.1 Planctomycetaceae bacterium
GCCGAGCTTGTCGCCGTCGGTGCGGAGAATCTTCAGCGCGATCGAATGGAACGTCCCGAGAAGCATTTCCCGGACGGCCCTGTCGTTTCCGGTAGCCGCGGACAACCGATCGCGCATCTCTGTGGCCGCCTTCCGCGTGAACGTCAGGACAAGCAAGTCCGCCGGGCTGGATCCGTGCTGCAGGAGCCACTTGATCCGCTCTACGAGAGTCTTGGTCTTGCCGCTCCCGGCCCCGGCAAGCACGAGCGTTTCGCGACTCTCGGTCACGACGGCGCGGGCCTGGGCGTTAGTCAGTTCACTCGTCGTCGAATTCATCGTCGTCATCATCTTCATCCTCGTCGTAGTCCCCGCCATCATCGTCCGTTTCCTCGTCGTCGAAGTCGTCGTCGTCCACGAAGTCGTCGCCCTTGAACCGCGCCACCGTCTACTCCTTCTTTGGATGAATCAGCGACCACCCCGGCGGCGCCTCAGCCACCGCCAGATGCGTCGTCACAATCGCGTTGTCGATGTCGTCCTGCACCGCCCGGATGCTTTCAAGCAACCGCTCAAGATGCGCCCGGTCCAACTCGCCGGCCTCGATCAGTAGCAGCTTCAGCGGCGGATTCGCCAGCGTCACGATCGCGTACGCCAGCGCCGCGCAGCACACCGTCGACTCCCCGCCCTTCACGAGTCCGACCGTGTACTGGTGGCTCCCATCCGTCCATCCAAGATCGAAGATCGGCTTACCCGTGGCGGATTCCAGCTTGCACGTCGCTCGGAATCCCTCAGCGCCCATGAACCGATCCATGCGGACAAGCAACGGCTTCACGAGATCAGCGATCAACGTCTCCCGCACGGCCTTGATCGCGTCGAGGATGGCGTCCGCCGCGTCGTGCATGGTGCGCTGCAGGGCGGCATCGGCGAGAATCTGCACCAGCTCCCGGTCGAGAACGTCCCATCGCCCCTTGGCGTCGATGGCGTCGTCGAGCGCCTTGATGCGTGCTTCCAACTCGCTGCGGTGGGCGACAAGCTCCGCCGTGTCCACGTTGCCGCCCTCGGCGTCCATCGCGTTCAACTCGGCGTCCTTCTCGATGACCTCGGCCTTCATGCGGGCGATGGAGTCCTGCATGCCGGCTCGCTTGCGGGCGACCTCGTCGGCGTAGGTGCGGAGCTTGCGGGCGTCGTCTTCGAGTTTGTGCTTGATGACGCGATGCGCCCGATAAACCCGGTCGTCGTCGGCGTAATTTTCAGCGCGCGAGTCAAGCCACGCCCTTGCTTCATCGACCGTTTTCTGGCAAGCCTGCATCACTTCTGCGCAGCCGTCGCATTGGCGAATGCGGGCCTCGTATACATCCTTCGCGGAGTCCGCAGCCTTCTGCAATTCTTCGATCGACGCCGTGACGTGGCGTTCGACGATGGCGACAATCTTTTCGTGGATGCTGCGCCCATCGTCTGAGCGAACGAACTGCAACAATGAGTCCGCCAACGTCCGCACCGTCTGCCAGTCGTCCGACTTCGCGTCCGACAGCTTCGCGTTGGCGCGATCGCAGATGTTGGCCGCATCCTTCACCACTCCAAAGGCGTAATCGTGGTTTTTCTTTGCCCCCTCATAATTCTCCCCAGCTTCGACGTATCCTCTGGTCGCCGCCTTCACCGCATCATTCGACGGTTCCGCCAGCACGATCGCGTCGGCCTCGGCCTGTGCGGCGTCGGCCTTGGCGATGGCGTCGGCGGCCGATTCCATCGACGACAGGACTTCCTCGGATTCCTCGATCGTGATAGCCAGCGCATCCTTCCGCTCCGCGATCCGCTTCCTCGCCGCGGCCCGCCCCTCCTGGTGCCCGATCTGAGCGACGACCTTGTCCCGCTCCACCGCCAGCCCCTTGCGTTCCTCCTGCATCGCCCCGACCGTCTGCGCCGGAACCTGAATCGCGTTCTTCCGCTCCGCCGTCTTGACCGACGCCGCCTCACAACGATCCTTGTCCGCCTTCGCCGCATTCTTCAGCGCCTTGCACTTGTCGAGCGCCGCCCCGATGGATTGCGTCAGTTCGCCGCGAATCTCCGCCTGGACCTTGCACATGATGCTCGTGCAGCACTCGCGGAATCGCTCAGGCAGCGTCGGCCACAGCTTGCCGATGATGGCATCGTCAGCCTGCGAGTCGCGCCGCAACAGGTTCACCGCCGCAGAGCCAACGGCCTCGTGAGCCTCCAGCATGGCCAGCGTAATCTTGGCACAGACGGCGTCGGCATTGACCGGATTCCCTGACGCCTTCGCGCACAGGTCCAGAACGAAATCCCGCTGCTTGTCAGCCGACAGCCCGGTGAACGCCGCAAGGTCGAACGACGGGGCGAAGTTGCCGACCTTCTCGCGGACGATCGGGTCAGCCTCGCGGATGCCCATGACGCCGCGGCCGGTGATCTCCACGTCCTGCGTCCAGCCGTCACCCTTCCGCTTCATGCGGCGATGCCAGCCGAACCCGTCATCGAGCATGATCGATGCCATGCAGCCATTGGGAGCGCACAGCGTCGCCGTGTCCTCGTTCCGCCCGCCGGCCGACGTGACGCCCTCGACGGCGAACTGGATGCCCTGCAACCGCCTCGTCTTGCCGCTGAAGTTCGGGGCGGACAGGATCGTGAGCGGCGTCAGGTAGTCGTGGGTCTGCCAGTCGCCCATGAGGCCGGTGATGCTGAGTTCGGTGATTCTCATTCGGTTGCATACTCCTTTTGCGGCGGGTTATAGCGAAACACCTTTGGCTCTTGCGTGCCATCGAACACGACAGCCATTTCGCATTGCTCCCCATCACACTCGATACCTGTATATGCCAACATGACGACTCCCGTTTTCCACCTTCCGCTTATTGGGCACCGGAAAGCCCGTTCGTACATTGGTCGAGGAGCGTCTGGTCCACGGCCACGCAGGAATAGACCATGAGACTTCAGAAACGACTCGATTTCGTATAGCGTCACCGGCCCGCAGTTCTTGATCTTAAATACGTCTCCAAGGCTGTGTTTGCACAACTCGTCAATCGTTTGTGGGCCGAGCCGCGTGATGACCTTTCGCGCCCTGACAGAAAGGATGGCGAACGGAGAATCACTCGGTGCCATTTTCGCCATCACCAGACTTCCGCTTCACCGGCGGAGCGAATGCCGCTCGAACACGGTCGAACGCCCGCCGCCGGCACTTGGCACAGACGTCCGCCTCGACCACGATCGCGTCCCCGCTCTTGAGCGTGACCTTCTCGACAGCCTTCGCGCTATCGCACCTTTCGCAAACCGCCTTCATTGCCATTAGTGCTTCATTCCTTTCTTTGTCGCCCCCGGAACAAGCTCGCCCGACACGGACTGCTCTTTCCGGGCCTTTACCTTGATTGCGTCCTCCATGATCGAGCACGCCTGATTCCACGTGTTCGCGCCTGTCCCTGGCGCGTCGAGATCGATCCCGTTGTCGGTCAGCAACTTGTTCACCGCGTCGGTGCCGAGTTGGCCTTCAAGCGAACGGAACTTCGCACGGGCGTTCGACAGTTCGACCGACTCTCCGCGCTTCGCCTCGGTCGCTGACAGCGGGACGTCCACGCCGGGGACCGGCTCATCGTCGTACGTTCGCGGCGCGTCGTCGGCAAACTCGCCTTCCGTGGCGGCGTCGAGTTCCTCGCTGTCGTCCTCTCGCTCCGTGACCGTCTCGACAACGGCGCCGGCCTTGTTCGCCGCGACGACGGCGGCTTCGACGAAGTCTTCGTCCCGGCCGAATTCGACGGCCTTGCGCAGATTCAGGAGATTGCGGTCAACGGACTGCCAACCGATCACCGGAACAGTCATGGTCGAGTCGAGCTTCTGTGCCGCGAGGAACTTCTTGGTGATGTTCCGCATGCAGTTCGTCTGCGCCGCCGCCAACGCATTGTTCTGCTTGTTGATGTGCTCGCTGAGAACGTGGATCACGTCGTTGTGCGACATATCCACGATCAGCACGTCGCCGGTCGGGAGCGGAACACGCTTCTCGTTCTCGAATACCCGTTTTGGGGTTGCGCCGCCGTCCGCCAGTACGCCCCATCCCTTCGGAAGCTCTCCCTGCTTCTTCCCTGTCCACTTCGACATGAAGTCCTGCGCCAGCCGATTGCGTAGGTCGAAGATGTACGTGTAGTCGGTGCACGTCATGTTGCCCATCGGGTTGTGCCCGACGCCGATCATCCGCACCAGCACATACAGCGTCCGCATGCCGTCTTTGCAGACATACGGGTTGCTGTGCATGACGCCGTCCTCGTCAGCCACCATCGGGGGCTTCAGGAATTCAAGATCGCACGCCTTCCGCAGCACGTCGTAGCCTGCCGCCGTGATACCCTGCACCGTAACCCACTGATCCGTCTTGCGGTCCTTGCTGCTCATCGGGAATGTCTCGCCCTTCGCCGGGTCGAGTCGAACGCGCGTGAGCGTGTTGCGAACGAATCCGTCCGGCGTCCGCTTCACGAGAGTGGGGGTGTCGTTGCCGTCGTTCCCCGGCATCAACACAATCGACGCCGCGCCGACGGGCATGTCGGCTGGGCGCTTCGCAAGTTGAGTCATCGTTTCGCCTTTCGTTTCTTCGGCCGGTGATTCCGGCAGTACCATTCAATCATCGCCAGCACGGTTGCGGATCGGTTCGCGTGCCCGCTGCGGATCTTTACGAGCCCCATCTTGCGGGCATGGCGATCGACATCGCTGGCTCTGGCGTCCGTCAGGGCGACGGTTATTTTTGTGAGTGACATCGAGGGGAATCTACATCGCGATTGCGCTTCGTCAAGCGCATTTCCAGAAATATTTCCAGAAATGTGATTGACGGACGCGCGTCGCGTGGTACGGTTCCGGCATGCAAGCACTAGCCTACATCATCATGCTCGGCGTCGCGTTCTGGTGGGACAGCCAGGGGCGGGCGGCGTGGCGCGAGTGGCGGAAGCCGAAACCAGAACCAGGCTGGAAGCGTGCGTCAGATCGATACGGGTACACGCACACCAAGTCGGGTGAGTTTGTTCCTGCGGATCTGGTTCGCGCCGTCACGCAACAGAGTAACCCGGCCTCGCTTGGGGCGCTGAAGGGCGCGGGCCTCGGGTCGTCGATGATGCGGGAATGGCATGCGAAACGACAAATGAATCAAGCGGCCGCTGATGCCGAGCGACGCCAACATCTGGCGATCCGGTTGCGGCAAGCCGGTCCCGGAGACACCGTTCCGCACGATCCTCGCGATGCCGAATTCATGCGACAGATTTGCGACGCGCGAAGTGTGAACCGCGAACTGGATGCGCACGAGCGTCGCGAGCGAAGCAAACTGATGGCGGCATACCATCACAACCCGAACCGTGAATTGATGGCGATCGTGGATTTGAACCGCAGGGACGCGACTTTGCGCGGAGACAGAAGGGCGTCGGAGTTTTATCAACAGGTTTTCGATAGACTGAGGAATCAACTATGACGCTATTTGCAGGTGCGTTCAAAAAGAAGCCGCTCCCGCCGCCGATCATTAGCGTGGGACCGGTGCCCATCAAGCTCGGCGACATGACACAGGATGAGATACATCGGCCGTGGCGACTCGCTAAGTCGATCGTCGGGGAAGGCGGATACGTGTCACTGCTTGGCGGCATTGACGACAAGGAACACTGGAACGCCGCCTACGCGATGGCCAAGCATTACGGCCTGAAGATGCAGGCTCAGTTGCGCGAACGCGGCGGAATACCTTCTCACGGCAGGGCATGGGTATGGGAACTTGCAGCGTCGTCGCGTCCTGTCGTTCGAGGCATCGAGGTTGTCGATCCAGCGTCAGACGCCGACGGGCTCAACATGTCATCCGTCGTTTACGATCTCCCCCCGCTCGACGATCCCGAGTTCGTCGCCCGCCGTAAGGCTCGTGACGCAGCGTTGAAGATGAAGGATCATGTGGCCTTCTCGGTCTATCCGCAACTTTCCGGCCTTCACGACATCGACGCCGTCAAACGCTACCTCGCCCCGCTCGTCGTCGCGTGCAAGCGGTGGCCAGGGACGAAGTGGGTTTCGGAGCTTGGGGTCAGCATCCTATGGTCGGCGATTCGTCATCGACCGATTGACGTGCAAGAAATGGCCAATCGCGGCGCAAATTTTCAGCGCGAGGTCGTCGAGTACGTCGTATCGATCCCCGGCCTCGCGGGCGTGAATTACACCCTCGTTTGCGACTCTCCAGGATACGCCGAAACGTGCAAGGATCGCGGCGGCCTGTTTTGGCTGAATCAGGGTCTTTTCGACGTGGACGGCAACGAAAGACCGGCGGCGGGCGTGCTGAGAAAGGCGGCGGGGCGATGAACGACAACCATCCGTTTTTTCAGGGACTAAGGCGGGGCATGACGTTCGACCAGTTGTGTGAAACGTTTCACGGAAGATGGCCCCCAGTGTATCCCAACACAGTCAGAGAAGCATTGGACGATCTGGAAAAATCGGGCGACGTTGTGCGTGACGATTCTGGCGACGGACAGGTCATATATAGAGTTGCACCCGGCAAGATGAAGGCGGCGAAACAATGAAGAAACAGGGTGAGACAACAATGAACGACGCGACACAGGAGGATCAATTCACAATCCTCATCAACGCGAAGCTCAACTCAGACGAACTGTACAAGGCGGTGGCTGAGGCTCTGTCGGGAAAGTTCAAGCGGCTCGACATGGCCATCGTGCAGTACATCGACGATCTTAATGGCCTGCTCAAACGGGCGCGAGACGAGACAGACAAGGCTACCGAGAACCTTCGCGGACACGCGCAGCACGTAGCTACGGAAACCGACCGCGTGTTGAGCGAGGAAGGAAAGCACGTTGACGCCGCCAGGAAGTCCGGCCAGCGAATCGTCGACGCCTACGTCAAGGAGTTGGCGGCCGTCCGCAAGAGCTTCATGCTCGAAGCGTGTGTCGGCGAGATGTCGCAGGACGATTGCGTCAGAGTGTCGACGGCGCTGGCTTCGAGGCTTGTGGAACTGAACCGGCAGTCGAAGGCGGGGACATAGCGATTGCCCCGCTTTGCTCCGCGATCACCAGCGAGTAGTCCAGCTCCAGCGGTATCCCCTTCTCCGCCTGCCGCCTGCACCTAGCCCCGCAGTACGGGGCGGTCTTCCGTTTGGTGTACGTCGCCCGGCACCGCACGCACTGGCGGTAATTGCGCATCACCAAGGCGCAAAGTGGGTTGCAGTATCGCTGCCTTATCCCCATGCGCACTCCCCAGTGGTACGTCTTTGCTGAGATCGAGAAGAGCCTCCTGCAGAACCGGCATCGAAGCACCAACCGCGGATTCTTCGGTCCCGGAATGGCGGGCGGATTCAGTGCGTGCTCGGCCTTGATGCGATCCACTTCGTCCAACGGAATGTAGTTTCGCCGACGGCGTTGGACTGTGCGAATCGTTCCGTTGGCCATGCGAAAATAGACGGAGCGAACAGATATCCCGAGAACGGTTGCCGCGTCAGGAGCCCGGTAGCACAGCTCGCCCTGTATGGCCACCGGGACCGGATCGGGCTTAGTCGATGCCATTGTCCCCGACACACCTGAACATGACGCCCATTTCCGTCATCGGAGTCGCGTGGCCGTTGTTCGGCTTCATTTCCAACATGAGGTTCGGAAGCAAGAGTGTCGGAATATACAACTCCGCCTGATCGGCGTCAGAAAGCTCCGTGGCGGCGCAGAAGTTCGTTCCGCCTCCCGAGTTGAAGTTGTTCACCGCGTACCAGTTGCCGGCGCTTGTCCATTTGCCATCATCAAGCGGAGCCTGATCGAACACCAGCGAACCGGTCGTTACCTCTCCGCGCCACAGGAGTGTGCCGGGCCCGCGGCCTTTGCCCTTCTGATTGTCGCCCCATCCAGTGATCTGCAACCAGCCGGTCAGACTGGCGGCGTTCTTTCCGAATACCCGAATGACGACCGTCGAAAACGGATAGACGCCGCGCAGCTTGTTCGCGCCGTCAGCCAGCGCGAGCGCGGCAGCCAGTCCAGCCTGCGTGAACACAACGATCGACGTATCGTCCGTAGTCCGCACGCGCCACGTCGTCCACTGCCTCGGCTTTGGATTCATCGTTGCTCTCCTGTCTGTACGAAGATGCCCATCGGTTCAGCCACCTCGACGATCCCGCCGTCGCCGCCGACCACCGGCGCAAGAGACCTGAACTTCGGAACAATAGCCCCGTCCCTGCGGGCGAGAAACCTGGCGTGCTGCATGGCGCGATCTGATCCGACGTATGCCCGCATCTTTGCCGGCATTCGGATCGTGATGTGGTTGCTGCGGCCATCCTTACGGTCATCGGCCGGCGTCCGCTGGATTACAATCAATCCCTCCGGGGTCTCGATCACGATGTCCTTGCCGCGCTGCAACGAGAATTGTTCGACTCGCTCGCTCATTAGAATCCCGGAAACCGCGGAGCCAGAAGCTCCGGCTCGAACTCGTAGATGTCCTGCTCAAGAAACCGGCCGGCCTCGCCCATCGTCCCAAGCATCCGTTGCACCGACGTCATCCTCGCCTGCTCTCGGTATCGATCGACGTCCTTGTCGGACACGTCCAGCGCCGGCATGTCTGGAAACTGCTCGGCGTACGACTGACGCAAGCCGTCGATCGTCTCGTAGTCCGCGTTCATCGCCGCGACCGAAAACCGCCTCCGGTAGTTCCGAATCGCGGTCCGGTTCGCGTGGACACGCTCCATAATGTCACGGGAACGCCGCTGTTTGTCCAACGGAACGCCCAGCGCGGCGAGAATCATCTCGGGAGTCCCGGACCGGTACATGAGCCGTTCGTCGTCGTCGACGAACCCGCCAAGGTCCGGCCGGAACGACTGAACCGCCCGCACGGCGCGGGATATGGCAACGCCGCCGGGGATTAGCGTCCTTGGAATCGGAATCTCTCCGATGCCGGGCAGCCGCATCGGCTGAAGCCGCTTCATGTCGCGAGTCGTGGCCGCGCCGACCGTGGCAAACAACGCCTTGGGGATCGGCGGAACCGGCAGCGCGATCGACAGGTCATCGCTCGACATCGACTGAAATGGACCCGTCAGGCCGACGGCGGCACTCAGGTCGACGCCGATCGTGTCGCGCATGCCGTCGGTAAGGATCCGCGAATACAGGAACATGCGGGCCAGCGTGCCCATGTTGCGACCGGTCCCGAAGCTCAAGAGCTTCTGCTGGGCGGCGACCGACTCCGCGTCCGATGCGAACGGGTTGAGCGCCGTGACGCCACGGGCCTGCAGCGTCTTGAACACGCGGACGTCCTGCATCGCTTGGTTGGTCATGGCGCCCTTGACTGTGCTGTCCGCCATGTGGCTGCCGAGTCGCGTAAAGAAGCTCGTAAACTGCCGCAAAGGAGCCGGAAGGATGTTCTGCCAGACGGTCTTGGATCCTGGGCCCGGGGTGAACTGAAGCTCCCGCGTGGCGATGCCGGCCTCGAAGTTCAACAGGTCGTTCAACTCGTCGGCACCCATCGGCTGCCCCGTGCGCGTCGACGCCGGAATCTCGTACTCGCCCGTCTTCATCGCCTTCGCAATGGCGTGCTTGGCCCCGTAGAACGTGCTGATGCGATTGGCCTGCTCGCTGAACGTGAACGGCTGCATGATGAAGCGGAAAATGTCATCCCGCTTCGTGAAGCCGGCCCGCCCCATGCCGATGTCCTGCAACGTGCGCTCGTCGACGTCAAACACGCGGGGATCGATCTTGATACCCTGCTGGGCCAGCTCCGGGAACGTCAGTTCAAACGCCCGCTCCGATCCGATGTTCAGGCGCCGGATGGCCCCGGTCGGACCGGCGAACTGCGGATTGGCCCGCAAAAGACGCATCTGGTTGCCGATCTCCGTGGCGTACCGCGGCATCCGCTCCCGCAGCGTCCGCATGCCCGCGACCACGCTCCCGAGCCCGATCGCCGGACCCGTGGTGAGGATCGGCTGCAAAAGGTTCTGCATGGCCGACCACGGATTCAGGCCCAGCGTCGTGCCGTAGAAGTAGGACGCCAGCCCGTTCGACATACGGCGGTAGTCGGCGTTGCGCTCAAAGCTGCTGATCGCCGCGTCCGTCTTGTTGATGGCCAGCTTGTGCACGCCGTTGGCCTGCCCCCAGTCAGAGAGCTTCTGACGGACCGCCGAGAACATATTGCCGAACAGGATCTCATCCTCGGACGACTCGCCCTTCAGGTTGCGAACGAGCTGACGCAGGGCCGTCCGCACTGGGGCGTTCTCGCTTCCGGGGACGACAGTCTCGATGACGCGGTTCGTGCCGCGGATGCGCCGCGTTCGCTGGGCGTATGTCGCGCCGGAGGCGTCCAGACCCTCGTTGATGACCTGGGCGATGATCGGTTCGTTCGTGGGCATCCGCCACGTATTCAGGCCGACCATCGCCCGCTCCGCGTCCGTGATGGGCGCGTTGAGCGAGTAGGTCCGGGCGACGCCGTGCACGTAGCGCTGCAGGATGTAATTCAGGTCCGTGACCAGCAAGTCCTGACCGTTCTGCAGATTCAGGTTTGTGCGGTGCCGCTGGAACAGCCGGGGGTTGAATATCTCGGCGCCGAAGCGGTTCATCGCGGCCTGGTAGCGTCCGAAGTCGCTCGACAGGCGGTCCGCCTTGTCCGGGGTCCAGACGTCCAGCAATCGCTCGCCCTTGACCTTCAGAGCCTGTGACTTGTTGCTCTTAGCCATCGCCCGCAGTGCTTCCGTACCGGACATGCGAACGACTGATTCGTTCGTGGTAAGCGGGATGTGCGGGACGTAGTTGCGCAGGTACTTCGGTGCCTCGCGGGCGTCCATCGGGCGGGTGCGAGCCCTGGTAACGTCCACGCCGTCGAATCCGCCCTCGACGCGCCATGCCTGCTTCAGGAAGCCCCAAAGCTCGTCCATGTCCTTGCCGATGCCGTCGGCGATGCCGCGCAGCTCCGGGGTCGCCCCGGGCGGGTCCAGCCCCTCGCGGAGCATGGACACGATCGGCATCTCGTCCTTCCAGTTCGGCCGGTCCATGAACCGCTGGAACATGCCGCGGGCGACTTCCATGACCTTGCCCTGGCGATACTGAGCCAGCGCCGTCAGGCGGGGGATGTTCGTGCCGCGGAAGAACCCCTCGATCGGCCGGCCGACGAACGACAGCCCGGTGTACTTGGCGTCGTCGCCAACGAACCGCTGGGGGATGCTTCCCCGCAGCCACGCCGACGTGGGGAAGCGGCGGGACATCCAGTACGCCAGCCAGACGGTCGGGTCCGATCCGACGTTCACGAAGGCCGAAAGCAGCCCCTTCTTAATGCCCAATTTCTCGGCGACGGTTCGCTGGTCGGCGATCGTCACCGCGTCCGGGTTGGTCAGTAGTCGCTCGAATGTGTCGATGTCGCCCGTCGTGACGGACTGCATCGCGAGATTGAATTGATCCTGGAGGCCGAGCGGCATCTACACCACCCCGGCCGGCGCCGACATCTGGCTGACTGTGTTCATCTGCTGAATGGTCTTGATGAGGTTCGCCACACGACTCAGGTTGAGAATCTGGCGTCCGACGGCCATCGACGCGTCACCGCCGCCTTCCTCGCCGCCACCGCCGCCCTGTTGCTGCATCATCTGGAGCATCGCCTGCTGCACGGCCGGGTCCGGCTCCTGCTTGTTTCCGCCGAGAGCCTTCAGGCCCATGGCGCCGACGATCGCGGCGATCGCGGCCCCGGCGAGCCCGCGGCGCGTGCCGGCTGCCTTCTTGGCCGTCTCGATGCCGCCCATGAACACCTTGCGGGATCCGCCAACCAGCGCCTCGACAGGCTCCCCGCCGAGAACGCCCATCGGAGACGACGGCTTCAGGCCCGCTTCCCTGATCTTGTCGATGCGCAGCGTTCGCATCTTGCCCTCGCGGGCGGTTCGCAGGTCCATCACCTTCTGCTGGCGGGCCGCGGCGTCGGCCGCGGACTTCGCCTGCATGTTCTGGCGCAGGTCAAGCATCGCCTGCTGCCTCTCCTGGGGCGACAGGAACGCGGCCGCCTCGGAGTTCAGGATGCGCATCGCCTGGGCGGGAGTCGTTGCACTGGTCTGGATGCCCTTGATCGCGTTGTCGACGAGCGACTTGGATGCCTCCTTGTTGGCCTTCATGTCGGCCATTGTCCGCTCTTGCTGCCTGATCGCCTCCTTGAGCTGTGCGTCACGGCTCCGCAGATCGATTTTCTGGGAGAATTCGAGCTGTTTCGTCAGCCGTGATTCCTCGCCCTTGGCCCGCGCGGCGGCGATGGTGTTATCGCCCTTGGCCCCGAGAATCGTCGATTGCGGCTCGGCCACAGCCGCCTTCGCCAGTGACGGCATGAGCTTTAACGCCTTCAGCCGATCCTTGTCATCGGGAAGGTTCTGTGATGCGGCAATTACGATGTCGAGAAGGTCTTGTAGTTCAGCCATCACTGCACCCCTTGCAACGCCGCGATATCGATGCCCATCGACGCCAGTGCGTCCGCAATCTCGCGCTGCTTCTGTGCCTGCGAAAATTGCAGGCTGCTGATCTCGCTCGGAAGCGGGACGAATCCCTGCCGGTCAGCGATGCTCGACTGGTTGCCTTCAGAACCGCCCGCGAACGCTTCGTAGCCCGCGATGCCGCCGACGCCGCCCAGAAGGACCGGCGGAACCGCCGCGGCCCCGCGGCCGAGCATTCCGCCGACGCCGGCGAGGTTCGACGGCATGGCACCCTTGACTGCCCCAGGGAGAACAGACCGCCCGACGGCCCCGGCCGCCCGGCCGAGTGCCGCATCCGCGGCCGTGCCGACGCCGGTCGACGCCAGCTTGCCGCCGATCGCCCGCGCCGCCGGCCCGACGGCCTTGCTCGCGAGCATGCGGGCAATCTGGCTGCCAAGCCAGCTACCGCCGGAGCTTCCGAGAATCATAGCCAAGATGGGTAAGATTGGCGGCATATTCCTACCTGTTGAACCACGATATATCGGCAGGTCCGGGATTCGTGATCATCTGCATCGGGGTCGGCGGCCCCATGAAGTTGTCGCTCGACGACGGATGGTAACTCGGCTCCACCGGACGCATAAGCATCCGTGACGGGTCGAGTGCGTTTCCAAACTCCTGGAGGTACGGGCTGTCCGCGAACTGCGCCCCGAGCCGGCCCTGTGTCTGCTCGATGCGGCCGATCTGGGTCGCAAGCTGGCGACTCAGCTCGGCCTCCTGCTGTGCGATGTCGATCGGGCGCGATCGGATCCCGCTGATCGCCGTCTTGAAGGCGCCTTTGGCCATGAATCCGTCGAGCTTTCGCAAAAGCGGCTCAACGTATGGATCGTCGGTATCGGTCAGGTTCGCACGCAACTGTGCCGCCGCGGTTGCCGCGGCTTCCTTCCTTGCCGGGTCTTGCGAGCTGAGTTCCTTGTCCAACACGCCGACCAAGCGGTCCCATCGACGATCGGCCTCAGCCGACTGGAACGGGCGCGGCGGAATCAGTCCGCCGATCCCGGGAATGAAACGTCCAATCTGGGCGGCAACGTCGCCCATCTCTTTTGCCCCGCGGTACGGGATTGGTTCCCGGAGAATGCCTTGCAAGGTGTCGCCGATGTCTCCGCTGGCGGCGCCAACTTTTGCCGCTCGCAACGTCTCCCCGGTCTGCAACCCGGACGCAGCCTGCTGCGCCAGCCGTTCGGCAGTTCCGGTCGCCGACATCGCCCCGGCGTTGATACCTGCGGCCGCTCGCGCCCTTGCGGATTCATCCTGTGCGGCCTGAAAAGCCGCCAGCGTCGGCTCAAGCTGCAGCCGGATCGCCTGAAGCTGCGCCTCGCCTGTGGCCTTGATCTGGTCCAGTGCCGCCTTGATCTGCTTGTCGCCCAACGTCTCGTTCGACGACAGCATCCGGTTGAACCGCTCTCGCTCCGCCGCATCCCGCTCGCGAGACAGCGACATCTCCTGCGAGAAGCGATCCCGCTCCCGCTTGTCCGCCTGGTCAGCCATGAGCATCTGCAGGAGCATGAGTTCCTGCGAATTCTGCTGGCCGGACTGCTGCTGGAGCATCTGCGCGAGCATGGCGGCCCCGCCCTGCGGCGCGGCCGTCCGCTGTGCGATGAACGGCGCCTCAGCCGGATTCATGAACATCACGCCCATGTCAGTATCCCATCCGTCCCATCATTCCGCGGGTACCCATCGGCATCATCGGCATGGGCGGCTGCGATGGAGTCATCGCAACCGGCGGACCAGTAGTCGCGTTCGCGTTCATCGGAGCCGTGTCTCCGGCCAGTAACCGCTGCATAATCTGGTCGTACATCCGCCCGCGCTGGTTGGAACCGATCGACAGCGCCTGATTCCCGCCCAGCCGAATCTGGCCCTGATAGTTCACATTGTTCATCATGGCTTCAAGCGGGCTCATCTGGCCGCCGAGTGGATTGCCGCCCATCATGTCGCGAGCCAGCCCGCCGAGATTCAGGCTTGCCCCTCCGCCGCGGCCGGCCATACCGATGCTTGGAAGCATGCGCGACGCCGCCGCTCCGCCAAGACCGAGCAATGCCGCGAGCCCCCCGCCGCCGGCCGCCGCCGCGCCCCCGCCGGCCAGCGCCGGCAATGCCATCAATCCTAGCATGACTGCCTCCTATCAGAACCATCCGCCGCTGGCCGCGTCGTTCGCCGCCTGCTGCTGCTGCATCTGCTGCCACGTCCCGACGGCCCGGTTGAACGGTGCCTCTGTACCGAATATCGGCTCCTGGAACCCGGCCAGCAAGTCGGCTGAGTGAATTCCCAGCCCGGCAAGCGTCTGGGCAAGCCACTGATTTCCGCCCTGTTGGCCTTGGAGCATGTTGAAAAGCTGCGTCCCGGCGTTCGCCTCGCCGCGGTCTGTTGCCTCGGCTCCAGACTCAAGGCCGCGAAGACGAAGACCCTCCATCTCGCCCTGTGCCCCGATGTCCTGACCGCGACCGACAAGACGTTGGCCAAGGATGTCCGACAGACTGCGTGCCCGTAGCTGCTCTCCGAGCCCGCCAAGTTCACTGATGATCCCGGCGCCCTGCCCGGCCAGTCCGGCGTTGATGTCCGCCTCTTTCTGCCCGAGCGTCGTTCGCGCTCCGAATTCCGCTTGTGTCAGCCCGCTTTCGAGGTTCTGAGCCGCCCCGATCCCGGCACGACGGGCACCAATCCCAGCCGACTCCAATGAGCCGCCGATGTCCTGCAGACTGCGCCGGCCGCCCATGTCCGCGAGAACGCCGCGACGGGCAGCGTCTTCCTCTGCCGCCGTGCTTCCAGCGATACTCGACAGTCCACTGGCGCGAGCCGCGGTAGCGGCGTCTCCGAACCCGGACTGAGCAAACAGCGAGCCCGGCGCGAGCCTTGCCGCGTCGAGGCGGCCGAGCGCCTGATCACGCACCGATTGCAGCGCCACGGGGTCGTATTGCGCCCCCGCAAAGTCGATGTCTCCGCCCGCGATCTGCCCCGGCTGGTATCCGCGAAGCATGTCCGCCCCGCCGCCGAACCATTCGTCCAGATTGAATCGCGGCCCATTGCGAGACCCGAAGTTCTGGCCGCCCATGCGGAACCCGCCGGCGAATGGATTGTTGTAGCCGCCGCTGATGTCGTCGTAGAGCGAGCCAAGTTCTCCGCGGGCGCCAGCCGTGCGATCCCACGACCGTCCGCCTGCCAACTGCCCCTGTGCACGATCGTATGCCCCGAGACCAAGCTGCGTGATGGCGAGCGGAAGGTTCTCCGCCCCGGGGAACAGGATGGACGCCAATCCACCAGCCCCAAGGGCCGGAAGGAACGGCCCCCACTGGTCCTGAAAACTCGGAGCGTTGTCCGTTCCAGGCGGGGCGTAGGATGGCAGGTTCTGAAATTGCATTCTACGAATCCTTCGCGGTCGCGGTCGTGTCGCCTTCCTCGCGCCACGACGCCTCGACCGATTCAAACACCAGGCTCGTCCGTGCGTCGTCGCACGACAACTCAACCTCGATCGCCGTTCCGTTGCATTGTAACGCTGATTCCCGCGTCTGTGTTGCAGAATCCTGCCGGACTGCAATCTCACGTTCTTTCGTGATGGTCGGCTCGTCTGAGAAGTTCTGGTACGCGGCTACGGTAACGAGCCCATCCGGTTCTTCCGACCACGGGCCGGCCGTGTTCATCTTCCCCGGCAAGGCCCGTACCGTAAGCCGCTCAAGCGTCTTGACCGACTCTCTCGCCTCCGCTCCCAGTTTCGCGAAGCGGATCCTGAACCGAACCGCTCCGATGATGAACTCGTCGCCAACATCCAGCCCGGAAACAGCGTCGAACTCGATGCGGTCTTCTGTGGCGACCCGGATGACCCGGGCCTCGCCGTCCACGTCTGCGTTGTCGCTGACGAACCGGACGACGCACCCGAGCATGGCCTCACTGAATGCTCCGTGACGAATAATCTTCGTTGCCGTCACCTTGTCGGCGGAGTCGATCTTGTCCTGCACGGTAGCGTCCGACAAAGCGTCCGAAAGCCCGTCGTAATTCTCACGGAAAGCCGCCCCGTCTTCACCGATCGAGTACATCGCCGACGTGGAAAGCGGGTCTGCCTCGACCACCTGCGAATCCACAAAGAACGCCCCGGTGTCGTCGTCGAGCAGCGTCCACCGCTTCGTGAAGTAGCAATACTGCGCCGACTGATAGGTGTTCGCATCGATCTTGCGGCGCCACCGAACGCATCGATTCGTCAGGTCAACGCCCGCGTCGATCCGCTCGTTTTTGGCGTCGGCTTCCCGGAACCACTCCCGGATCATCGGCGTTGCTTCGAGAGTTTCGATCGTAGCCTTGCGGCCCTCGGCGTCGAAGTCGTCGGCCACGGCCATGATCTTCGGGCCGTCGCGCGTCGCCCACAAAACAGACTGATCGACGACGACGACCGAATCCTCCCACGGGGTTCCGGCGCCGGCCGGAGCGATGGTCTTCTTGTCGACGTCCGCACTGCCCGGCGCCTTGAACACAATGTGGACGCCAGACTGCATGATGACCGCGACGGCGTTCCCGACGTTGACCGCCCGCTTGAACACGTCGCCGATGCGGCTCAGGATGAGAACGCGGGTCGGGAACGACTCCGGCGCGAACTTGTCGGTGCGGCTGTACCAGACTTCCTCGTCGCTCGCGACCACCGGCCAGTCGATCGTGTATGGCCGGCGGATGTAGCCGATCATGTTGGCCGACTCCAGCGCCGGACCAGACACGAGCGTGATGCTCTCGTTGTCCACCTTGGCCTCGATGTCATAGATGCCGCCCACGCCGGCATCGCCGCCGTAGACAACGACGAACTGGTCGCCCTCACGGAACGTGTAGTTCGCCAGCCTTGTCGCCGATCCAAGCGTCCACGTCACCGAACGATCGCCAGGGACCCACCAAAGCGACTGGTCCAGAAACTCCCGCGAGTAGAACACCGCGCTCCCGACCGCGTCGTCTGCCGCCCCGAGAACCAATGTCGTGCCCAACAGGTTGATGACCTCGCGCCCCACTGGTGGGAGCCCACCGGCCGTAATGTCGACACTGGTCAACTGACGAAGCGGGGTAATCGACGTATCCGAAAGCGCCACGGTCGCCTTGGCCCCGCTGACTGGGCTCGTCGTCAACAGCCCGCCGGTCGACGCAAGGTGATCCTCGTTCGACGTCAGGTTCGCGACCTCAATAACGCTCTCAAGGTGGTAGTCGAGAGTCCCGGATCGTGTGCGCCAAATTTCGAGATGCGTCCACCGGTTCGAGAGCGGCGGCGAACCGATGGTGTCATTCAGATTGTTCGTGAACACCTTGATCGTGCCGTTGAGCGACGCCGTGATGTCCCGTCCATACGGGCTTGCCGTGTCGAACACGTTCACCAATTTGGATTCGAGATTGTCGTCGTCGCTGATGGCGCGGACCTTGGCGCGGATTTCGCCGGACGTGAGTTGGCCAGTTCCTGTCGCCGTCCCATTGAACGATGAGTTCTGCTGCGCCCCCGGCTCGAAGTCCTGCTCGGACTCAAGCGACTGGTGCGGCTCGAACGCGAGCGGCTTCACCGGCGTCAGGCATCCGGCGTACGTCTCGTCGCCCGGCGCACTGAATGACGGCTCCCTGTCGAGACGGAACACGCGTGGCGGGAATGCCGGGCATGAGAACATGACGCGGTTGTTCGCGATCATCGCGCCGCGCCATCGCTGGCCGAGAAAGTCGTCGTCGCCCAGGTCTGCGTATTCGATGTACTCTCCATCCTTCAGGATCCAGAACCGGCGCCCGTCAGTTACCCACACACCGCGGCGGTTGAAGCTCTTACGGTAGAGGATGTGGAACTTGAACTTGCCGCCCGTCCACGTTGCGTTCGCAATCGGAACCGACCATCGCAGGGTGTCGCCCGGCTGAAAACTTCGCGTCACCGAGTCGATGCGACGGATGGTCACGATCGGCGATCCAACCGGCGTCGTATTCCTGCGGTCGCCGTTGATGACGAGAATTCCGCCGGCCATCTCCGCAGGCCACGGACCTTCTGCGTCGTACAGCGCCGCGTCCTTGATCCATCCGGCCGAGTTGGTGAAGAACGGATTGCTCGCGAGCGTCGCGACGATGCCGCCGATGATGCCGCGCACGACAATCGCGGCTACACCGCCCGGCGACGCCGTCGTCGGGCCGATCGATCGATCAAGTTGCAGCTTGCTCGTGGACGGAACACCGACGATTCTCGCGACCGCGACGTGTGTGTTCGGCAGATACACCATCACCCAATCACCAGGGCGCAATGCGTATCCGGCAAACGCCGGATGCGTGCTCGACGACGCCGTGGACTTCAGAATGTGTGGACCACTGGCGTCGCCAGTGTCGGTGTAGTCGAGATTGGTGAAGTTTCCACCAGTGGTCCCGGCCGAGTCCGGGTATCGGAACACGTCCTTGTAGCGAATCTGTGTGACGCCGTGCAGGTCGAACGACTGCGCGTTCGTCAGCGCGCCGGCACCAGTCAGAAACGCGCCGACAGGAAGGCGCGGATGCTCCGTGCGAAGTGCTCCCGGTCGCGTGATGTCCGCCCCGATGAGCATCGAAACGTCGGAGTCGGCAAGCCGAAAACGCTCCGTCGTCAGATCGAGCCGAAACTCGCTGTCGTCAAGGAAGTCGCCGGCGTAATGCTTCTCGCCAGACCGCTCGTTGTCGTACTGACGCGCTTTCACGATCAGTATTCCTCATAGGGGTCGACCACGGCGATGTCGGTGGGGATCATCCGCTCCGGCGCCCTATCGGCGGTGTTCGATGTGAGATACCGAATGGCGGACCCGAATGCAGCTTGAAACTGTTGGATGACCGACGCCCGTCGCTGCGGGTTGTTCCGGCCGACAAGCCGCTCGGCGGCCACGGCCAGTGCATACACCCCGTCGTACTCCGGCGGAAGGCACGGGCAGACCTCGTACACGACGGTCCCCGTCGGCTTGATCTGCCACGGGAAGCGCAGCACGAACGACACGTTCCCGTCGACCACCTTGCTCGACTTGCACTCGCGGAACTGGCCGCCGCCGACGTCCGCGCTGACGACGTGGATCATCGCGTTGTCGTAGTAGCCCGGAAGCGACACGATCTCGCCCCCATCGGTCCCGAGTGGCCCGGCCACGAGCCCGCGGTCACTGACAGACTTGGCCGTTCCAAAGTGCAGCTTGATCGTGGACTTCATGTAGACGAGCGTCCACGGATCCTCGTCGTCCAGTTCTGGCATCGGTCTGACGACCATGCCACGCTGAGCGTCACGAATCTCAAGCCCCGGGCCCGGAGAGTTGAACGGGATGGTGCCAAGCCGATCGTAGACTTCGTTGCGGTTGCCGTTGCGGCGCTTCTCCATGCGCAGGAACTGCCGGAACTCGCCCGGGAAGGGATAGAACGCCTCGTCGGCGGTGAATGAGATTTCAGACTCGGATTCGCCGAGCGTCGATTCCTGACCGCTTGCGGCGCAGAATTGCTCCCACAGGGCGCGGTCCGCCTTGATCAGGTCTTCGTACAGGTCTGACCGGGCGATGCGGCGTGACCCTGGCGGGTCGCCCATGTGCTTCGCGACATCGTCGTAGAACCGTTGCAGGAATGGTCTTGCCATGTCATGTCCGCCGCGCCCTGAATCCGATCTCAGCCAGCCGGCTCTCGATGAACGTCGCCAAGCGCACGCGGTCGGCGGCCGCTCGCTCCTTCTTGAACACGGACATGGCCGCGTCCATCTGCTTCCACATTGACGCCTTGTGGCCCCCACGCCACTTGTCGCGGGCGTACCGGATCAGTCGCAGGTCCGTGTGGTCCGGCTGCTTGTGGTTCCCCCGGACATCGGCGAGCGCATGCGTCCATCGCGGGTTCACCAGCAGCAGGCCGGACCGGCGAAGAACCTTCACGATGATCCATACGCCGTTGGGGTAGTTGCGCCGATCGATGCCGCCCGCATCCCACCAGTCCGGCGGGATGAACTGCATCACCAGCTTGGGGTCGACGCGCTTCAACGCCGCCTTGAACCAGAGCGGGATCTTCGGACCCAGCGCGTTCCAGTCGCGTCGTTGCGGCATCAGGTTGGTGCGTACGAGCGAACTCATGGCTTATCGAATACGACCGTTTTGCGATCGCCCCCCGTGCGCATCTGCTTCAGAATCCACTCTGACTTCTCGCGGTGCTCTGGCGTACGAAACAGCTTCGCGTCCATGCCGTGATCCTTCAGCACCTTGTCCAGTTCCACTCGGTTCTTTGGCTTGAACCGACCGCGAAGTTTGACTGCCACGATCGATCTCCTATGGGGTGTCCGCGGCGACAGGCTCGTCCGCGCCGACGGCCAGTGCCGGGTTGAAGATGTCGGCGCTCGCCACAAGCAGGCCCATGCCGGCCGGGGCCGTTTGCCCCTTGGCGGCCGTGCACAGGGTAGTGCAACCGAACGCCTTACAATCGGTGAAGAACACCTGGTTCGTGTCCGCAGCGACAACCGCCGAGTCCATCGCCGCCGTACTCTTGACGTTCAAGAACACGCAGTTGAGGAACAGGTGCGGCAGCGATCCGGTCACGAACGTCAACTGCTGGTCACCAGTCGTAGCCGCCTTGGTGAAGAACACCACGTCCACCCACGTCGTCGATCCGAAGTTCCCGCCCTCAAGCGTCTGCTGGGTGTAGATGTCCTTGGGATGCGCGACGAGCCCGGTTCCCCAATACGAGTATCGCGAGCCCGATCCGCCGCCGGCGACGTATAGGTCGTTGCCGTAGTCCTTGACCTCCGGCACGGTGGCCGATGCGTTCAGGTTGAGCACGCCGCAACTGATTATCTGCGTGTCGTACGGATGCCGCGTCGCGTCGCCGATCTGGATGACGACGGTTCCAGCCAGAAGCGTGTACAGCTTCAGGTTGCGCAGCTCGCACCCGCGGGAAGGGTTGCTGCCGGACACGCCGACGCCGATGTGGAGCCCGTTGGCCCCGGTGAAGTCGACTTCCGGCGCACCGAAGTTCGTCCCAGACGCGCCGACCAGGTGAACGAATCGCTTCGTCATCTGAAGGCCGGACGCCGGCTGATAGGCCGCATTGTCGTACGGCGTGACCACGACCACGTAGTCGTGGCGACCGGATACACACGCGTCCAACGCCGACTGGATGTCAGCAAAACAAAGGCCGAGTTCCCGCTCTCGCTGGAACTCGGCGATGTCTGGATCGGTGGCTTTCTTGACGTAGATGACTTCGCCGGTGGTCAGAATGCCGGAGCCGGCGAGTTTTCCAACTCGCACGACAGCGCGGGCATCCATGAACCGTTGAATCGCTCCTGCGGCCACAAGGAACTTCTCCTACGCCGCGATTACCGCGGATGCGTTGATTGCGATACCCGGGTTCTGGATCGCCGCACCCTTGATCGTCGGCGAAACGTGTCCCTTTCCGGCGGCCGCGAAGATCGTTGCGCCGTTGGACTGACACCCGAAGAATCGGTTGGCAGCACCAGGCACAGCGGTCGTAAAGCCGGCGTCGGCGAATGTGGCTACGGCAGCCATCGTGATTGCCCCGGACGCTGCGGCGAAGTTTCCGTTGATGAATCGACAGTTGTTGAATTCGACGTCCTTGGCACCGGTCACGATGTCCGCGAACACGTCCGCAGTGTTCAACGACCAGTGCTTGAAGGTCACGTTGTCGAAGTTGATTCCGATGATTCCGGCCGCGGTCCCCTGTGCGTACACCTTGTACGACGTGCCAGCCGCGCTGACGGCCGCCTTCAGGTATCCGAGCACGGAGTCGCGCACGAGAAGCGACTTTCCAAGATCGCTCAAAGCAGACACGGCCGCCGTGGTTCCGGCGTTCGCGATCTCGCAGTGATGGATGTACGTTCCGTAGCAGTCCACGTCCGAAATCTGGACTGGCGTGACAACAGAAACTCCGCTTCCAACGACGCCGATGTTTCCGAGTTCGACGCCGTACACGCGAGCACCATCTGTCGCACCCTGTCCGATGCGGACGGCGACGGCGGTGGCGATGTTGATGATCGGGCGAACCAGCGCGCCGATTGGCACGGCCCCGATCAGCTTCATGTTCGTCTTGGCGAGATCGAGGTTGGCCGTGATGGTCCACGGCTCGACGTCGGCACCGTCCTTCAACGACAGAAGCACGACATCGCCAGGCCCGCTTCGACATGCCGCCACGGCGGTCGCAAGCGTGGTGTAGAACTCGTTGGCCGGGAACGTCTCGCGAACGTCGTTGTAGTCAACGTCGTCCGACGCCTTGACCATGAAAATCTTGCCGGTGGTGACGAGTCCGAGCCCGGCGAGCTTCGCGACGGCGACGGCCCGCTGCTGGTTCGTGAGTCGTGAGATCAATCCTTCGGGCATGACTCGCTCCTGTTAGCTGTAGGCCGGTCGCAGGTGGACGGTGTCGTAGATCGTCCCCGCTTCGTCGGCAGCCGTGTCGGCTGTCAATTGAATTTTGTTCCCCTTCACGAGTTTGACGCCGATGATGTCGGCGTGAAGGGTCTGCGCAACGCCCGCGATGTCCGCCGACAGGTCGCCAAGCGCAACGATGCTAAGCGCCGTCGCGTCCACTGTTTTCAGTGCGACTGCGTCAAGATGGTTCGTCCCGGTCTTGACGTAGCTGCGATCGACGCCCAACACGTAGCAGTCCCACGGAAGAACAAACGTGTCGATGATCGCGGCGGTTTGAGAAACAGGAATGTGTCCGCCGATTTTCACAGACACACATGATTTATCCCCTTGGGGCCACGGGGCCGAACGAGGATCAGAAGCGCCAGCCATGATTCAAACCTCCTGCGAGCTAGGCGATGTCAGCCTGCGTACGCAATCCCTTGTAGATGAAGTTCCGACGCGGATCGGTGCAGCCGATCTGGTAGTAGCCCTCGAAGTCCGCGGCCAGCAACTCGGTTGCCTGACGCCCGGACCATCGGCGGCTGAACACGGGCCCACCGTCGCGGGAGTCGCCGGTCGGCGTAATCCAGCGAACGCGGCCCTCGCCCATCGGGATGTATTTGCGGAACGAAGACGGCTCGATACCGAACAGCGTGTTCGTCCGGCACTGGTTCGACTCCAGCCACGCCGGGGCGTAGGCGAAGTGTCCGAACCGCGGCGCGTCGACTCCGCCGGACGGTTGGAACTGGGCGCCCTGCGGGACGTAGTACGTCGCCGCGCCGGCGCGCTCCAACTGGCCGTAGTAGGTGCGAACGTCCTGCCGCGACACCCACGTGCTCGGCGGACGAATCTTTGCGTTGGTGATGACATCGACGAGTTCGGCGATCGTCTCCGGGGTCGGATTCGACAGCGATGCCTCGTCGCCGCGGATGAATCCCTTCAACTCGTTGCGGGCGGTGACGTCCCATCCGGTTCCGGGGAAATTGCCGGTGTTGCGGATCAGGCTCTCGACACCTTCGCAGCATCGCGTTTGCGCCGCAAACGTCGCGCCCGTCAGGTTGTCTGTCAGCATGCCCTCCATCACGATGAAGTCGCCGACGGTTGGCGAAGTCGGTGCGGTGATGGCGATGGCCACGCCGCCCGGTTCCACTTGGAACCACGCCGTACCATTGTCCACGTCGACCTCGACGCATCGAACGTAGGCCGTAGCGGCAGAACCGCCAGACCCAACAACCTGCGTCCACTTGGTGGCACTGGTGCGGTTCTCGACGACGATGTACCGCTCGCCCTTGATGATCTTGGAGTACGGACCGCCCGGCCTGCTGAACGCGATGGCGCCAGCCGCCGCCGGCGTCGACGTGCTCGCCGGGATGGTTCCGGCCGCGGCGAACTGAACCAGCGCGCCGTTGCCGTCGCCCCAGAAGCAGTTCGAGATAAGCATGCGCCACTTGTAGATCGGGTCTTCCGCGAGGCCGGCCATGATGTCGGCCACAGGCTCGGCGATCATCTTCGCCCGAACCTGGTCCTCGTTGTACGCCACCTGCCCCTTGAACGCCTTCAGCTTGGCCTTCACCTGGTAGCTGTCGCGCATCGGGGTGTGTGCGGGATCGAGATACAACGAGCTCGCCGCCTGCCCGATCGACACGTCGGTGTACGCACCCAATCGCGTGATGTCTGTGCCGCCAAACAGGCTGCCGGTTGCGCGAGCACCGCGGGTATGCAGGATCGAGTACGACGCCTCGAATCCGACTGCGCCCTCGTCGCTGCTGTTCGCGCGGTCCGTGGTCTTGCCCATCATCGGGGACGCGGGAAACGTCCCGATGAGTTGCATGGCCATTTCGTCTTCGGGGAGCGTCAGGTCGTAAAGACCCTTCTCAACCGCTTCGACGAGTAGGTGTTGCCAGGGGGAAAATGATGTCGCCATGATCTGCTGCCTCGAAAGAGTTTCGTGATCTCTTTCGGGCAACAGCGGCCCGCGGGGTGGTTCCCGGACGCGCACAGCGGCGCGGTGTGCTTTCTACTCAAACAACGATGAACCGCACTGTCAAGCGGTTTTTTTTCCCTTCTTCTGGATTGTAGCCAGAATGTCGGGGTCAATCTCGTCGGTTCTGACCGCAAAGTTGAACAGCATGAAGTCTTCCAGACCGTCGATTCCCAGCGCGTCGCCGGCCGCCATGCGGTGAATAATGACGTCGCCCGCGGCGTACGGACAATCCGGCTGATCGGGTACCGCGACGACGACGGCGCGGCCCGTTTCCCGCAGCGCCACATCGGGGATGACGAGTCCGCCACGGGTTCCGTCCGGCGGGATGAGCTTCGCCAGAAGCGTGTTTCTCCGCGGCTTGATCTGCTCGACGGCAATGTCGTCGGAAATCCCGCTCAAAGCGCCTGTAAATAGGCGATCGTAGTAGCGCCCCGCCTGTGTGTTCTTGCCGGGATTCCGGCCGTTGAGTCTTTGTGCTGTGCTCATGTTACGTCCTCGTCGCCATGCGTTCACCAAGCCACTGCGCCAGGCCCGCCGAGTTGTTCGGGAAGGCCGGTGGAGTCACGACGTTCCCTGCCCCGGAGTTAGGGAGCGGCGGGAGTTGGGTCGGAATGGTTCCATTCGCGCCGCCGGCTGGAGCGTTCGGCGCCATGCCTTGGAACGCCGGGTTCGGCACAATCTGACCACCTTGAACGATGAACGGCGGCGGGATGTATCCGGGCGGAGCCGCGCGGTTTCCTTGATCGTTGGCCATCGGCGTCGGGCCGGCCGGGGTCACAGGCGGCGCGGCCGGTGGCGGCTGCTGACCGCCCGGCTTTCCACCGAACGCCGTCGCGATCGATTGGTATCGCGCCTCAACGGCCCGCAGCGTGTCGGCGTACATACGAGTGCGCTCGGTTTCGGTGCGCTGGTGAAAGTGAGGATCGGACGCCACAACGTTCTTCCACTCAGAATGCACTTCGCTTGCCGCCCGCGCCTGATCGGGGAATCCAGACAGGAACGGAAGATTCATGGCGTACTGCTTGATGGTGCCCTGAATGGTTGACACTTCGCGAGCGTTGTTGATTTGGGTCGTCAGCGGCGTGATACCGGAAAGTGTCTGCTCGATGCGGCGCACCTGCTCCATGACCTGCGCCATCTGCGCGTTTGGGTCAGGAGTCTGTGGCTGCTGCTGAGTCGGAAGCATCCTCTGGACCACCTGATTGAGCGCGGCCTGGTCGCCCTGCTTGAATGCCTTGTTCCACAGGTCGTACTCGGCGAACTGCTCGGCGGTCAGCGGTTTTCCGCCGGACGCCAGCATCGAATGCGCGTGGGCCATTTCGGCCATCGTTCCGGTGCGCTCCCGGCCGCTCTCGTCGACGTAGGTTACAATTTGGTGCGGATCGACGTTCTGCATCGGCTGCGCGGTTGGCGGAGCCGGCGGCGTCTGGGTCGGCGTACTCGCCGGTGGCCCCTGCGCCGGCGTCGATGGCGGCGCAGCGGCCTGCGGGGTTTGCGGCGCAGCGGCCGCTTGGGTTGGGGCTTCTGCCATGAATCAAACTCCTATGGGTAGGCCGTCCATCGTCATCTGACCCGTGAACGATCCCAGGTCTTGCTCTGCGACGTCGAGGCCTTGTTCCTGCGTCATCTGGTCGAGGCGCTGAATGTCGTCATCAAAGTTGTCCGGTGCCTGCCCGCCGCGTTCCTGTGCCATGTGAAACTTCAGCATGCCCATGAGCGCCTGTTGTACCGGCGGTCCATAGAACTCGTAGGCCGGATCCAGAATGCTCTCGCGGAGAAGCTGGATCGCCAGCCGGTGGTTCTCGAATACAAGGTGTTCGCCGCTCGTCTTTCCGTCCTGCCCGATGGTCCCCGGGACGGGGTATCCTGGCTGCTGCGTGTCGTTAATCAGAAGCTCGATGCGCTCCATGATCCGCTGTTCGGCCTTGTCGACGATGTCGAGGCCCGGCGGCGCGAGGTTCAACGTCCGCAGGGCACGGCGGAATTCCCGCGAACTCAATTCCGGCTGTCGGCCGTTCTCCGCCGGCATGGTGCGAAGCTGGAACAGGATGTTCGCCATCGCGTTGCGTCCGTTGCCCATGAGCGGAATTGGGATGATCTCCACGTCTTCTGACGTGGGCATGTTCTTGGGGTCAATGACGCGCTCACGTACGATCGATGTCGGGCCACCGACGCGGACCCGCTTGTCCGGCGGCCAGACGCCGGGAATCAGATTGAGCACTTCCTGGAACGTCACCCTCTGGCCGGTGGCCAGCCGATCAAGAACCGGCTGGAGCGGTGCCTGCGCGTTGGCGTTCAACAGGTTGTTGGCTGGACCACTTTCAACGCGTCCTTCGGCGCGACCCATGATGATTCCACTCTCGTGTCCGGCAGACACGTCGGCGGAGTCGAGCGCCAGTTGCAGCGTGGCGCCAACGTCGCGGCTCGCTGGCCCGGCGTCGACGCTGATGATCGGCGGAAGGCGCCGTTCGCTCATCATCGAGCTCGCGCTGAACGGAATAAACGGCGAGTCCGAATTCTGGATGTCCTTGACGTCCATGAACGCCTGGCTGTCGTACGCGACAATGCGCTTATTGAATACTGCCGACTTGACCTCGGCCGTGTATTGCCGGTTCGCCTCAAGCTGCGGGGCGATCATTTCCTCGCACAAGCCGATGCCCCAGAAATCATTGGGGTGCTTCTTGTAGTAGATGATCTCGATGGGGAGCTTCCCGCCAGGAAGCGCGTACGACTTCTTGGTCTGCGGATCGGCCCCCTGCACCGCGGCGTAAATCTCGTCACCAAGCATGAACAGGGCCGTTCCGTGGGGGTCTTGATCGTTGGGCTTGAGCCAGACGTGGATCGCCATCGCGCCGTTCGTCTGACCATCGAAGATGCTCGTGCCGATGCCGGGGTTGCCGACGGCGAATCGCGTCGGGTACTTGCGGCCGGCCTTGGCGTATGGCCTGTCTGGTTTTCGTTGCATGCGGCGCTCATAGTTCTCGTCCTGAGATTCGAGCCATTCCTGGCTGACGAGATGCACGCGCATGATGCCGTCGAGTTCTTCCGGGCACGCTGCGTCATAAGGCAACGGAAACAGTTCGTTGGACGGCAGCGGCTTGACCATCACCTGCTGCTTTTGCGCGTCGGCATACCGGTAGTACCCGGTCATGCCTTCGGTCAGAAGAAACTGATTGCCGCGGTCGAACACCGCGCCCTGAAAGTTCGTTTCCTCCAGCCATGTGTCCATCACGCCCTGCGCCTGGTTGGCTTTGTAGAAAGCCTTGGCCCCACGGCCCATGCGCGGGTTGCACGTAACGCCGACGATGTTGGCGTTGAGGCGGCCGAGTTCGAGGTCGTACTTGGGGCGCATCACCGGCCGGACGGCGCGGATTTCGTTGGCCTTGCGCGGCAGCGGACGGAAGTGCCCACCCTTCATGGTGAAGTAGTGGCAGCTATTGAGAATCGCGTACACCTTCACCCATCGACGTTCGTGGGACCGGCGTCGCTCCAGCCCCTTCAGGTATTGGTCGTAGATGAACTGCGACAGCTTGCGGGCGCTCTGGCGATCGTCCCGCGTCGGTGGCGATGCTGACTCGGTATTGGGAACGACGATTTGGGGAGTGATGATACTCATAGGTCATCCGGTGCCGTCATGTCGTCATCGTTCGTCCCGGATCGAACTGGAACAGCGGCCGCCTTCTCCACCTCGGCGTCCGCGTGGATGCGGTTGATTCGCTCCTGCGCATGCAGGCCCGCCATCTTCTCGATATTGGGAGAGTGTCGCTTCTCCATGACTCGTTCGAGCGTCTGTAAAAGATCGCGGCGTTCGTCACGGGACACGCGGGCGTCGCGGCCGACAACGTCGATGGCCTTCCACGCCAACGCCATGCACGCGATGCAAATGAGTGCGATGCAAACAATAGTGACGTGCTCAGTCATCATAAGGGTCCATCACGAAGATCGACGCCCGGTCCACTCGCTGGGTGACGCCGACCGCCTCCGATATCCACGAGAACGGCCACAGCTCCGGGGGCACGGTTCCTCGTTCAACCGGCCTGCCATCGGCGTCCATGTTTTCGAGAAACTGCTGATCCGTCAAGGAATCATCGACGATGAGCGGCCCGCGCGTGGCCGACGCCTGGTAGCAGGCAAGCTCCAGTGCGTCGATCGCGTCGTCCTCGCGGTTTGGGTTTTCCTCGTCGGTCTGCGTGTCAATCTGGTGCTTAAGGATACGGATCGCGGGCTCAGCGTCCGACTTGTCCGGCACGACCATGTTGCCGCCAAAATCGGTCGGCTCGTAACGCGGAAGGCGCATCTTGTTGTGCGTCAGAAGCGGGCTGATGGTTCGTACGGCTCGTGCGTGCTTTTTCCCGCGGCCCTGCTCGGAAACGGTCACGGCGATGACTGGGGTGGTCCCCTCTGCAGCACGCGTTCGCTCCTGCAGGACGTTCCACATACGGGCGATGGCCTTCTGAAGACCGGCGTTGCCCCAGCCGATGGTTTCCGCGCCCCACTTGCGGCAGATTCGCTGCGCCTCGTCTCCGGCCACGTCGATATGCACCCGGTCGATCCACACGTCGAGAACGTACACGAAGTTGGCGTGGTCGATGCCGATGATCACCACCGCCGAGTAGTCGCCATAGATGGTCGTGGTGTTGGCCATGTCGCCGCCGGCGAAGATGCTCAGGGTCGCAAGGAAATCGGACCACGGCATCTTCCGGCGGGTGTGTAGGTCGTAGAACTGCTCGACGCCGTCCTCGTCTGTGCTGCGGATGTATCCGTGGCGATGCTCGTCTCGGGCCAGGGCGACGACGCCCTCGGGCATCGACTCGCCCTGCATCTCCGCCATCGTCGTTGCACGGTCGGTCTGCATGTCCTTGTGGAACTTGTCGACGCTGTAGTGGTCGGGCCAGTTGCTGACCAGTTTTCCGCCGACGTCCTCGATCATCTTGAACGTCCGACGGTACCAGTTTTCCAGTCGCGGGTCGTACGACTCGTGTTCGCCTTCCACGGCCGAGCGGCAGTCGAGCATGGCCGCCATGCAGGATCCGTCTCCCACGCGGGTGTTGATCCACGTAATGATGGCCCCTGCCTTGAAAATCTTGGTATAGGTGCGAATCAGCCACGTGAAGTACGTGGTCTTGAAGTTCTTCTGCTTGATGGTCTTGTTGTCCTCGATGTCGTCGATTGTTCCGACATCGGCGCGATTTCCGCGAACGTCCTTCTGGCCGACGGCAACGCCCTGGATGACGGCGCCGGTGGGCATGAAGTAAAGAGCCTGCTCGCTCCACGGCTGATACGGCGTCGCCCGCTTGGGCCACAGGTCGCCCTTCTCGCCGTAGTCCTCGTGGATGAGTTCGTTGGTCTCGACCTGCTCGCGGATGTCGGCGATCCGCTTTTTGTTCATCTGCTTCGTGATTTCGGTCAGCAGCATGACCGTTCTCGGCCTCGCGAGCCCGATGAGGATGTACCGTTCGACGACCGCGATCTTGGTTTTTCCGCTATGTCGCCCGGAGTGGAACGCGGCCATGTTCGGCTCGTCCGGGTTCTTGGGCGGACCCATGATGAGGCGGAGCATGTCGTACTTGTGGCGCGGCTCGGCGTAGTAGTAGATGTGCTGATTTCCGCGCCACGCCTTCATGTACCTCCAGTAGAGAAGGGCGTGTGATCGCAGGTATCGCTCGACGTCGTTGCAGACGACGTCCGGCCGGCGTGGATCGTACCATCCGGCAAGTCCGGCAACGCGGGCCTCGCGCTTGCCGCTGTCGGTCATCTCAAAGTAGTCGTGCGGAAGATTGAGAGATTCGAGCGCCTGCCGTTCGGTGGCCTCGCGGAATCCGCGAAGGGCAATGAACAGTTCGCGCTCTTCGCGCTCACGCAGTTGGGACGCTTTGTCGCGCATTGCGGCCCGGGAACACTCGCGGCTGCTTCGACAACGGCTTCAGGTGGTTCTCGCCTTCGACGGCGCGATACATGCTGAACAGGGTCAGGCAGTCCATGACCTGCATGGCGATTCGCTGCTTGCGCTGTCCGCCGAGCCCGACGTTGATGCGGCCCGGTCCGGCTTCCTCAATGAAGCGGCGCATGGGTGACGCTGGCATGAACAGCGTGTCGCGCGGGATGATGGCGGCAACAGCAGCGCTCATCGACTTCGACAGGGCGTTGGTCGCGCATCCGAGAACCGCGCAGAGGTGCTGATGGAGCAACGCGCGGAACAACTCCCGCTCCTTGACGTCCGTCCAGCATTGTTCGATCTGGTATTGCGGCTCGACGCCGGCAATCGCGTGCGTCGCGGCATGGATCGTCGCGAACGTCTTGTTCCCCGACTCGTAGCGGCAGACCTTGCAGACTAGGCGCTGGTCCATACTGTCACCTTCACGTCGTTGTCGGGTGGGGTCGCGCCGGCGGTCCCGTATTCTTTGGCGATGGCGATGAACAGGCCGGTTGGGATCGCGATTCCGTCTCCGCCGTTGGCAACAAAGTCCATCACGGATCCAGCCTCGACCGGGATCGCGCTGTTTGGCAGGGCCGATCCAACAGACGGCGCGCTGGCGACGTGGTACATCTTCAACTGGAAGTCGTCTTCCTCGTCAGACCCATCAATGCGCATTCCAAACAGCGTGACGCCGGCGGTCGCAATCTCCACGGGCGTCAAACCGACGTCGATGTCGTGCCGGACGGCGGTGGCGAGATTCTGAATCGCTGTCGGCGCCATGGCTATACTCCCTCCGTCGCGATGATGGTGCAGACGAAATCGGTTGACGGGTCATTCGTCACCGTGTTGCCAGCCTCCTGACACGCGAGCATGGACAGGTTGTCGAACGGAATTCCGTCCGGGAACGACTCGGCGATGGTCGCGCCGATCGGAACCGCAAGAATGAACTTCGGACCGGTCGTTCCGACGGCGGGGGCGTCAGAGTCATACAGCTTCAGGTGCTCGATGGCTCCGCCGGCCGTGTTCCCGCACTTGATCTCGCGAACGCGGCACGGCCCGGCCATCACGTCGAGGTGTGGGGTCTTCAAAAGGTCGGCGTCGTACAGGATCGTCCGCTCGCCGATGACCGTCTTTTTCAGCTGCGATGCCATGCGTCATGCTCCTGTCTTCTGCGCGGCAGTATGGCGAGGTTCCTCGGCGTCCGCAAGCATTTCGAGGATCGGACCCTTGATGGCGGCCCCGAACGTCGTGGCGTCGATCGCCTTTCTCGCCAACTCCGCGTCCTGCTTGTCAAACTCCATTTCCCCGGACTCGGAATCCTCGGCGTCCATGATGCGAATGCCGAGCCGGTTCATCCTGATCGCCTCGCGGCCGTCCTTCGTCTGGTAGCCGCCGCACGCCTGCATGATCGCGAACCCGACCGTGAGCGGAAGCTGCTCGACCTTCCCGTCGGCTCCGGCCTTGGCGTACGTCTGCGGGTCGCGGCCGAACATCTTCAACTGCTCGTTGACGTTGATTGTCACGCTCATGTTATCACCGTGATTGCCGTTGCCGCGTCGATGATCGCCTGACGCTTGGCGTTGAACGCATCCTTCGCGTGCGCCTTGATCTGTGCCAGTGTCCACGTCTGCGGCGTGTCCTGCTGTTCTGGATCGATTCGGTCCAACAGTCGCCCGATGAACAGACGAAGTGATTGTGCCGCCTGCTCGACGGCGAGCGTTTCGTTCTGAAACTGCGCCTTGATGCTGTCGTACTGCTGCTGCGTCAGCGCCATCGGAACACCCTACCCCAGCACGATCGTCGTCATGATCCCCGCGATCGTTCCGACCGTGGATTCGTTCGGGTTGGCCTCGATCCACGAAAAGACCTCGTGCGCGTAGGCGGCGTAGGCGGACATGCGCTCGGCCGCGTCGGCGATCGCGTTGATCTCGTACATCTTCGATTGCACTTGTTTGACTGACATTTCTATCTCCTTGTTAGTTAGAACTGCATCACCACGGCCCGGAACGTCCCGCTCGCCGGGTCCGCCGAAATTGCGCCGAGATTCGAGCATCGCACGGTCACAGTGTTCGACGCCGACACCCATGCGAAATAGCTCACGTCCGCCGCAACCGAACCGTTCGGCACACCAAGCCATACCGAGTCGCCCGCATTGGCTCCGGTCACCGTAATCGTCAGGTCGGCCGTGTCGAGCGCCGCGATGCTACCGAAATTCAGCGTCGCCGTCCCCGTGAGAACCTTGGTAATGACCGCGCCGCTCGCTCCGATCGCAGCCGTCACGGTCGTCAGTGCCGCACTGCATGCGACCGTCGTCGCCGTTAGATTCATCACACCAGACGACGACCAGCCGATTGACGTATCGCTTGCACCGTTCTCGAATGTCAGATTGTCGGCGGTAAGCCGCATTTCGCCGGTTGAGCCGACTCGGAAATCAAGTTGTCCCGAAGTTGCCCACCCGAATCCGACATCAGTGGCCCCGGCCTCGAACGTAAGCACGTCGGCCGTCAGGCTCATCTCATTGGTTGCACCGACGACAAAATCGAGTTGCCCGTTGGTAGCCCAACCGAATCCGGTGTCCGTTGCACCGTTATTGAACGTCAGTGCGTTCGCCGCGAACGTCGCCTCGATTGCCGCCGCGACCGTAACATCAAGACTACCGCTCGTCGCCCACGCGAATCCGGTATCGGTCGCCCCATTGTTGAACGTCAACGCATTGGCCGCGATCGTCACTTCGAGCGCGTCGGCGATGTACGCCTCGAACGATGATCCGGCGGGGCTCGTCAGGTACGTCGAACCGAACGTATCGATAGCCGAATTAAACAAAAGCCATTTACCGGCCACCATGCCCACGTTGCCCTCGAACATGGCGCAGTGCTTCGTCAGGACGAGTGAGCCGGTATTAACGACTTCGGCGTCCTCGACGTACAACGTCGCCATGTTGACGCGACCGGCACTGGTGTTGGCGTTGCCGAGTAGATAGGAGTCTAGGTGCAACCCGTACAGACTGAGCGTACCAAATGCTTGTGTCAGGTTAACGCCGAGCCCGGCCGCCATCTTGTTTTCGTACGCATAATCGCTTGCATCAAGATCACCAGTATGTTCGACGAGAACATTGATCCCACGCACGTTCAGCGGATTGGACTGGTCTTGATCCGTATAGACGAAGAAGTTCAGCCCGTACACGTCGCCGCCGGCTGTACCCGTGTGCGTGACTCCACCGACGACGCCGCCGAGTATGGTGGTGCTCGACTCCGATGCGTTGATGATGATATTCGGATCAATGACCGTGCTTCCGGCGGCCATGTGGCCAGAGACGAGCATGTTGCCCTGCACGCCAAAATACCCGGTACCGAAGTTGTCGGGATCGAGAATGAGGTTCGTCCCGTCGCTCTTCAATGTGTGACGGTTGGACGTCCCGAAATTGATCGCCTTGTTGTTCGCGAACGACAGGGAGTCCATGCCGCTGACCGCGCCGGCGTCCGTGCAAATCACGACTGAATTCTGGATCAACTTGCCGGTCGTCAGGTCGTATCGCGCGAAAGCGTTGTCCGTCGCAGACGCGGGGCCGACGACGTAACCCGCGGCGGCGAGCACGGTCACGCGGGACGCGAGCTGGTCCAGCGCGTGCTTGACGTTCCCCGGATCCGCAGAGCCCGTCCAGTCCGAGAGCGTCGCCGGCCGAAACGCCTCATCCAAGGCATCGCGGCCGTTCAGAACGCTCGTGCTGGACTGGGTTTCAATCAATCGCGGACCTCATATGAATATCGACAGAAAACGGTCCGCAGGCCACCGAACGACACCGCCACCCGGAGCCATCATCCTCTCGCTCGAAAGACGGACGCACCCAATTCCGCGGATGCGCCCAGACCGTGAACGTCAGATGGAATGAACGCAAAAACCGAAGCGAGACGCAGGCATGCGCGTCTTGAAGCTCAGGCTCAAAACACATCGCCTGCCACTGAATCCAACCGCAATCTCTAGCCGTTACCATCACGCCCTCGCAATCCCGATCGCCAGGCTCCACGTCTGACCCCCGGGGTTCGTCCAAGCGAACGCGAACTTGTCCCCGTCCTGGATCGTCCATGGACTCGGACCCGCCGCCTCCGCCTCCGTCACCCGCAGATTCAGATCCGCCGGACTCCCCCCAGTCCCAACCGGCGCCGACGTCCACAAAACCGCGTCATACGCCGCCCCCGTGTGATGGTCCAACGAAACCACCAACGCCGCCGAACCGGCCCCGCCCGTAAAGTGACCCCGGACATACACAAGCCGGCACGCCCCGCTCGCATTCGACGCAAAATCCGCCGAACTCGCCACCACCGACGCCGCCGCAATATGCCCCGTCCCCGTGAACCGCACCTCCGTCACGTCAACCTGACGCTGCCTCAGCCCCGCCAATTCACTCACAATCGCCGAAACCAGGTCGACATGCACCTGCAGAGACAACCGCTGAGCATCAGCAGACCCCGCCGGCGGAACCGTCACAGCACTCCGCGCCTGCGAAGCCTGCTGCAACGACGCCTGGGCCATCCCGCCAATGCTCGGATCAACTGCCATGACAACACGATAACCGCGAATCAGGCGCGTTCAACGACGATCTCACGGAAAACGCACAATGGGGCCGTCAGACGTTTCACGTGGAACAGGGCACGAACCGTGCCAAAGGCCACGATTTTGAGAGAAAAAAGAGAAAATTTGCTGAATGGGCCGGGGCATTCCCCAACGCGGCCGCCGCGAGGGGCCTGGCGGGGTCGCGCCGGGAGCGCATTATGCCCGTCCCTGGGCGCCCGGTCCGATAACGTGTGCGCCGCATGCCCGATTCCCGCTTGAAAACGCCGATTCAAACGTCCGATAATAGCGGTTATGTTGCATTGCCACTTACACCACAACGGTTTGCGCTCGCCTTGCACCAAGGTTACAAGCGCTTTCCGCCGTCGGCTGGGTGGAAGTCATCGCTGGAAACCCAAGGCATGCGCGCCCAGGTTCCGGGCGCTTCGTGACAACTTTCACAATCATCCCATACCGACATCGTGAAACCTATCACAATCTGCGAGTATTCTCGCATCAAGTGCTACTGTGAGAGCGCCTTGACGCTGCGGTTGCGCGCTTGTTTGCGCCCGCTTTGCGTGCGGGTTGGATGCGGTTTGCTTGCGTCTTGCGCCGCTTGGTGGGCGATGGCTCCGTCCGCTCTTCTCTGCGCTTTCACGCCGTCAAGGCGCGATGTCGCGAGCAACCAGCGACCAGTCGCGAGTCGGCTGGACGGTATCGGTCATTCAGTATGCGCGCACCGTGACTTGCCGTCGATTCGGGTTTGCCGATCCGAATCCGCCTCGCCGTCAAGTCACCAACCGGCGCGGTCTTACTGGCGCCCCAGACTGGTGTCCAGCTACGCTGGGGCGCCGATGTTTGCGCGCTGTATCCCGCCGGCGGGCGGTCACTACGTCCGGCGCAACCTGGACGGCGCGTCAATGATGCTGGCGCGCTGGCTTGATTGTGGTCCGGCATGGCATGGCCGGCGCATACAAAAGCCCCGCCGGATTGCGCCGACGGGGCTTGTGGACGTTTCGCACGGGTTTACGGTCAAGCTAGACCGTGCGCGACGGTTATCGATATTCGCTTGTGCTAGCTTGACCATGCGCGGCATGATGATCGCGAGCTCGCCAGCGCGTCAATGGAAATAATCGATTTCCGTACGCTTTTTTCCCGCTTTCCCCTTGACTATCCGATACTATGATACATAATACCCTATAGGACATATGAGTCTTTTTGGAGTCTAGACCATGCAAAACCAACTTTGCGAACAATTCCGGCCGGCATCGTGGACCGATGTTATCGGGCAAGACAAAGCCCTGCGGATCATCGATGCAATCCGCCGGCGCGGCCTGGGCGGCCGCGCGTTCTGGATTTCGGGCAAGTCGGGCATCGGGAAAACGACCATCGCCCGCTTGCTCGCGGCCGACGTTGCCGACGACTGGTTTACGCTGGAACTTGACGCGTCAGACCTAACGCCAGCGCGCCTGCGCGACATTGAATCGGATATGGGATACCGGGCGTCCGGGCGCGGCGGCCGCGCCTACATCGTCAACGAAGCGCACGGGCTTCGGAAGGATACGATTCGGCAACTTCTCGTCTTACTCGAGCGCTTGCCGTCGCATGTTGTGGTCATATTCACGACGACGACCGATGGTCAGGCCGCGCTCTTTGAAGATTGCGACGATTCGGCACCGTTGTTGTCGCGTTGCGTCGCAATCCCGTTGACTTCGCAGGGTTTGGCTAAACCATTCGCGGAATTGGCCAAGCGAGTCGCCGAATCCATCGGCATGGATGGGCGCGAAATCGCCCACTACGTCCGCCTGGTGCAATCGTGCAACAACAATATGCGGGCGGTTTATCAGGCGGTTGAATCCGGCGCCATGATGACGGTCTAGCGCTTGTGGGCGTGATTCCCGGCCGATTCGTCGGCTGGGATTCACGCGCATCGGTGCGCGGTTTCTTTGGAGTCTAGGATTATGACGAGTCTATTCGACAAACCGGCTGTAAACAGCCGAAAACCGGCGCGGATTGCGCCGCCAACGGCGCCGCCGGCGGCCGATGAAGCTACGGCGCTGGCCGATGCGATCCGCACGATTTACGGTGGCGTCCGCGCCGATGTCGTCGGCGAGTTGTCCGCCAAAATGGAAGCGCTCGAATCCATCGTGGCGAACATGAAGGCGCCGAAAGCCGATCATTTCGTCGTATCGGCCGGCAAGCCCCTCGACGTCGCAATCTCAGGCCGTCCGCACGCCGAATTCGGGCGCCTACTGCAGTTGGCGTCGGCGCGGAATTTCGACGGCGCGCGGTTCAACGTGCTACTCGTCGGTCCAGTGGGCGCGGGAAAGACGCACGCGTGTCGCATGTTGGCCGATCCGCTCTCCCTGGATTCCCTTGCGTATGGTTTGGGAAATTCCGCGTTCTATTGGTTTCGGGTCCAGTTGTGCGATTTATCACAAACCACAATCAACGATAGTTGGGAGTTCGCGCGCGAAACGCCGACGGCATTGCGCGGCGACGTCCATTTCCCGCGAGTCACAAGCAAGGCCGATGCCGATGCGCTGTTGCGTCGGGTCGCGCCCGTCTGCATTGGAGTCTAGGCCAATGTCGTTGTGCTACTCGTCCTCCGCGGCCATGACCGCGCGAACAAGCTGCCTGATTGCGTTGGACACCGTTCGGCCGCTCTCGGACGCGTGCTTGACGATGAAATCGTGCTCATCGCCAGTCAGCAAAACCGTAACCGGCTTCGTCACTCGCTCGGACTCCGGCAACGTGCGTCGGCCGACTGCACTCGTTTGGGACGTGCTCATACCTACACAATACCACCCGGGGAACAAGAGTCAAGATATTCTCGAAATAAATCCGATACTTCGTTTGACTAGCGGACATCTTATAGTATAGTATGGTTGGTCCGGCAACAGGGCCGGCCGCTTTGGAGTCTAGAACGATGACAACGCAAACAAGGAGTTTCGAGCTGGGCCGCCTGGTTGCAACACCGGGCGCGCTGCGAGCCGTCGGGCATGACGCAATCCTGCGGGGCATAGCCCGGCACCTCGCCTGCGACAGCGGGCGGAACGGCGCGCGACGCACGCGCGATTGGAGGTAAGACGATGGAAACTGAAACCAGAACCAAGGACACGTTTGACGGCCAATCGCAGGTATCGGCCGCCGCGCGATGCGTCGTTCATCGCGCCATGCTCTGAAAGAATGACGAGCTTGGGTCGATGGTCATGGAAGCGACCCGCAACAACACCGCGCGGCGCGCAAAGGCGCTGACCCGGTGGGCAATCGCAAATCACTCGCTACTGGCCGCGCCGCTCGCGAATGCGTTCGCCGCTGCCGCCAACGCTTGGGTCAGCGGAAACAACTCCGGCAGCAACGAAACAATGCGATCCGCGGAAGCGGCGCGCGACCTGCTTTCGACTAAGGCGGAAATCGTTCTCGGCCTGTTCAATGTGAAGTGCGACTATCCGGGGTTGTACCCGGCGTTCACGACGAGCGACGGGCGCGAGTTTCTAGAATCCGATACCAACGGGATTGCGGCCGTGCTGCGTCACGCGATGAGCCTGCACGCTAACCCCCAACCCGCCGCCCGCGGCGAGGAGTGAAGGACGATGGACGCAACAAAAATCAGCGTGTGGTATGACGCGACCAGCGGGGATGACAGATGGATAGTGTCGGCCGACACGGACTACGGTACGACCACGCTCTCGACGCACGACGACAGGCAGAGCGCCATCGATGCCGGGCGCGACGACGCAACGACGTACGAACTGCCGCTTGTCGAAGTTGATGCAATGGGCGTGGAAATCGACAGGCTCGCCTAGCGTCCCGCGCCCCACCGCCCGCCGTCGCGTGACGGCGTGGGCTCCTCGGCCGTCACCCGACGACCGGCGAGCCCGCGAAGGTCGCGGGAATGGAGAATAGGACGATGACTACGTACCAAACGCAATGGGGCGCCGACGAGATCACGGTATCCGCCGACTGGTCAGAGGCCGCCTGCCAGGTCGATGGCTGCGACGGGATGCAGGTGGCCGATTTCCGGCACGACGAAAAACGCGCAATGCGATACGCCTTGCTCCGAGCGGCAGAGGCCGACGGCACCCGTCACGACGACGACATTGATGAGCAAATTGACGCGGCTATCAGCGATATGGTCGAGGTCGATGACGTCGATGAAATCGTTCCGGATTCCGATCAAGATTATGCATACGGCTACTAGGCCCGCCGGAGCCGATCCGGCAGAAAGAAAAACAACCATGCCCAGTAACACCGACCAGCCGATCCGCATCACCCGCGAGGCGATGGCGGACGTGAAGAAGCTCAAAAAACTCATCAAGCACCCGCCCGGATTGACCGATCGACAAACGGTCGCCATCGCCCTGCGCGAGGCGGTGGAACTTTGGAAGGAATCGAAACGAAAGAACGGTGAGGAATGAACGCGAACCACACGCCGACGCCCGTACCGTGGGCGATCGCGAAGTACAACCCGAAGCGATACGGCATTGGACGCGCCGGAATCACTGGCGGCGGGGCGTTCTTTCTTCTCGAATGCGTCCATGACAACGCAGACGATCCGCAGAACGCTACAGATGCCGCCTTCATCGTCCGCGCCGTGAACGCTCACGCCGCCCTGGTCGCCGAGCGGGATTCGCTGCGAAAAGCGTTGAGCGATTTGCTGGCGTATGCCGATCGCTATTCCGATGAGATGTGCAAGATTGGACGCGGAGCGGAACAGCTTGGCAACGGGACCGATTCGATGAGCGTTGCGGGACAGGCCCGCGCCGCCCTGGCCCTGTCGAAAGGAAACGAAAATGCGATTTGACCGAATGGCCGACGCCAAGCGCCGGATCGACTCCGGCGCGTACGACTCGGACGCCATCGCCGATGCCGTGGCGCAGGAAGTCCTGCACGATGCGTTTACGGACGGTGTGTCCGAGTATCTTGCGGCACGCGATCGTGCGTCAGCGGGGCCGGAAGGCGGCTTCCCGGCGATTCGGGAAGGTGGTGACCAATGACCGACTACATCGTCCGCGATCCCGGACGCGATAAAGCCATGTGGTTCGTCGGTACAAAGCGCGGACCGGACGAAGATGCCTGCCCGTTGTGGTCGTCGGTCCGGCAGCGAGCCGCCCGGTACGACACCGAAAGCGACGCCTACCGGGCCGCCGCAGAATGGTGCGTGTGTCCGCCAGCGGTGGAGCGGTATGAACAGGACGACAAGGGAATGGTGGCGAATGGATAGAAACCGCGTGAAGCTAACGGCGTTGAGTGATCAGGCTCACGCCAAACTCGAGCCACGTCTTGAGTATATCGAGGCGCTGGCCGATTGCATAAAGCACGGGATCGACAACAATCTGGCAAGTTTCGTCCTAACGCGCGATGACATGGTATTGGTGTGTGGTGTCTTGTTTGCGTACGCGGGCGACATCCGCACACGTCGTTACGATTCCGGACACGGAACGCCAGACAACGAAACGGCCCCGCCAGTCTCCTGACAGGGCCGAATCGCTCGGAGCGGAAGTATCGATGCCCGGTATCAGCCGGGCTTTTTCATGCGCGAAGTCCGGCGTCTCGCAGGATGTTGCGCGCCATTGCGATCAGCAGCCACCGCCACCAAGGCAAGCGCCGGGTCAGGCACGATCCAGATGAGAACTCACGCCGGCATCGGGACATCGTTTGCCGCCAGGTAAACGTGATGCTCGATGCCGAAGCCTTGGACCTGCCATGTCAGAGTCAGCGGCTGGTCGGCGGCCAGAACGAGCGGTTGAGCGCCCGGCAGTGCGGCCGCATCGTCGAATGTCGCGGGCAGCTCGACGGCGCCGGCCGGGAGAATGAAGACGATCGCCTTGTAGTACGTCAGCCCGGTGAGCGGAGAGCCGTCGGCGTCATTGGTCGGCGCGTTCCATTCAAGGACGCCAGTCTGGTTGTTGACCTGCTGAAACGCAGTGATACCCGGCGCGGCCGGCTTCTGCATGTCCACCGTTGTCGTCGATGCGTGTGAAAATGGTCCCATGTCGTTGCGTACTCCTGTGTGAAACCTATTGCGAATCGGCACCGTGGCCGTTTCCTGCTGATTTTTCCCCCGCGTCCTCGATCGCGATCCCCAGAATCACCGCGGCCGCCAGTGCCACGATCGTCATTGTGACCTCCTCCGGACCCTCGCGGTTCGCCAACGCGCTGCACACGCCGGCGACGGCGACCAGAACCTTGCGGCTACTCAGGAGATCGCGGAGTTTGCGAATCATAGCCCGACCTTCAACACCACGTCGAGGATCCGGTCGAAAATGGCGAGCGCCTTCGACGCCGTGTCCGCCGCAATCATGTCAGCCGCGACCTGCTCGCGAAACGCCTGCATCTCGGGGCTGTTGCGCAGCGACTCGGCCGACGTGGTCCGGGCCGGCGCCGCGTTTACTCGATCAATTTCATCCATCGGTCAGTACTCCTTTGTGTTGCGGTCACGTCTGGTGCTTAATGCAGCCGCAACCCGGCCGTGTTGATGAACTGCTGGATCTGTGCGTCCCGCTCCGCCTTCTTGGTGGCCTTCTCCGCCTCACGCTCAGCCTGCGCCGCGTGGTACTTCTTGACGGCCGACTCGACGTATTCCTCGGCCTCGGCGTCAAGCCGCATGGCCCGGATTGCGACGGTCCGCATGCCCTGCGCCACCTCGCGGATCAGGCCGACGTTGTCCCGGCCGGAAGCGAGACGGTCACGGGCGACGGCTTTGTCCGCCTCGACATGCTCCAGGGCGGCCGTGAATGCCGCGATGTGGGCCGTCAGCGCCGCCTCGTCCGCGGCATCGGCTTTGACCCTCGCCACGAAAGCGGCTGTGACCCGCTCCCGCGTGGAGTCGTCTGCCCGCTCAAGGTCCGCGGCGAACTCGATCAGCGTGACGTCGAGCTGGTTGGCGATCGGCTCCAAGGCGTCGGCGCCGGCAATGCTCGTGCGGGCGCCGACCGAGCATCCGGGCATCAGGCATCCGCAGACACTGATCAGCGCCAGGCATATGACAAATCTCATAATCATCCCTTCATTTCGACGGCTGAATGTCCTGCGCCATGGTACCTACAAAGTCGGTCCCGCCGCCGGTCAGTGTTGGAACCTTACCCACCGTTGCGGTGAGCACCTTGTCCAGCTTCAGCTCGATATTCCCTAGCCGCCTGTCAACCGAGCGGTCGATCTCGGCGTCGGCGGCGAACCTTCCGACGATCTCGGCCCATTTATCCTGCGACCATTTATCGTGCGAGAGGAACTCGGCGTGATTCGCCGCAACGTCGGCCTCGACGACATCGACCCGGCGGGACAGGTGTGTCGCGTCCGACACGGATTCGCCCCATTGCGACGCAACGGTGAGCGCCGCGAACGTGACGGTGAGTATGAGAGTCGCCATCTTGTACTTGTCGCTTTCGCGCCGGCACTTGAATCCACTCATGCCCGATATCCTATGCCTCGCCACCGCCGGTGCAAGCGAAATCGATAGGGTAAATTACCTACGGGTGTCAGATTGTGACGCGGGGCGGCCACGCACAAAACGGTTTCCCAGTCAATCGGCGGGGAACCCTTGGCGGTCATGCCACGCTCCGCTTACGTCCCGCACGCCCACGCTGTTGCCCACGATAGGCCCGTTTAACTTCCGGCCGATGGGGGCAGTAGCCGTAAAATCCGAGAGCGATGTTGCAATTCAAACAAAGCACCTGATACCCGTCCTTGGGGAACCCGCGAGCCTTCAGGTCGCGATAGATGCCCTCACCCTTGCCCACGCGCCGCCGATGTTCCGCGCCGCTTCCATCGACGTGATCGATCGTAAGAAATTCAATGTGTGACTCGCCGCAACACGCACACGCCCCGCCGTAGGCATTCATCACTTCGGCCTTGAGCTGTCGTTTTCGCTCTCGAATCTTGGATACGATCGCGTCACGGTTCAGCTTGTAGTTGCGCATCGCCTTCGTCCTTCTTGCCTCGACGTGCCTCTTGTACGATTTGGCGTCAGCCTTGGACTTGTTTCCACAAGCAACTCCGTCGCCACCGTGCGAAACAGATATGTCGGCGGCCGATCCAGCAACCCTGCATCGCGCCGAGAAATACCGCTTGCCGTGCTTACCGTCGCGCCTGTTCGATGCGTAGTCGCTGATGGTTGTTCCGCAGTGCCCGCAACTGCCGACGAACATCTTCGTCTGGTTGTCCTTCCTTCGGTACAAAGCGGCGCATCTACGGCATCTGACGGCGTGTCCGTGTCCAGTAACGTCGCGTGAGCAATCTAAGCAGGCGCGGACAGGTATAAGACTTCCTCGAAATCAATCTTAACCGCGCCCGGTCGCGCCTCATACATTTTTCTGAAGAATCCCTTGCGGCTCTTCTTGATCGTCCCGAACAGTCCCGGCTCCTGCTCGTCGATGATGGCGTGGATGCGTTCGACGAGTTTGAAGCCCAGTGATTCCAGTAGTGCCAGCGTCATGTCGCAGAGCGGGTAGCGTTTTCCTTTTTTCACGAAATCTTTCACGACGATACAGGCCATGCCGCCGGGCGGGAGAACGGCGCGAAGTTGTTCGTAGACGAGTCGGCAGGCGGACCAGTAGTCGTCGCCGGACGTGACGCCGATTTGGCCGGTGCTGGTTCCGTAGTCGCTACACTGGTCTGTACGACCGGCCCGCGCATCCGCGTTGAACGACCGATCTTTAGAGTTTAGCGAGTTCTCAAACGGCGGACTCGTCACGCTCGCAATCTTCATCGCCCCCATCTGCCCGTCGCTGACGCCGTAGCCTTGGCTGTGCTTGTCCTGCGTCGCGGAGAACGCTTCCAATGATTGTCCACCGCCCTGCGCCCGGTACGATTCCCACTGCTTCGTCCGATCGATCGACGATGAGTTCTGCCGCGGATCCGTCCCCGCGTACGGCGGACTCAGCACAGCACCCGTCGCGTTCGCAACCGCCTTCGAGAAGTCGTAGCGGCTATCGCCTTGTACCAGCGTGATGCGTTCACGTTCGCCCCATAGGTCGATGTTACGATTGCCCGTCGCGTGGAAGTGCGGCTCCAATTCCATTCCGAGCCAGCGCAATCCGTGGCGCGCCGCCACGAATCCGCCCATCGCGACACCGCCGAACGGATCAATCAGCAGGTCACCACGCTTCCACCATCCACGCTCCAGCCCGTGCTTGACGATACGTTCGATGAGCTTCGGGGCAAAGCGGGCCGGATGCTTGAACGTGTCGGGATCGACTTCGCCCTTGTTCCACTTTCGGCTGTAGCACTTGGTCCATATCGTCGGCTCGGTCATTGCCGCATCCCCGCCTTCCGTTCCTCGATCTCCGCTTCCGTCGGGTCTTTTTTGTACGGCTTCGGCGGCGGCCGCAGCGTCTTTCGTTTTCGCATGTACGTGAGCGTGCTGTGATCCGTGCCGATGAGGTCGGCGATCACAACATACGGCGGGACACGGCCGCCGCTACCGTCGTCGATGTACAGCGTCCATCCGCCATCGTCGTCACGTTCGGCGACGATGATTCCGGACCGTAGCCAAAGCAGCATCGCTTCTCTGGTCGCGACAACCGCCTTCGTTCTCCGATCGCCGACGACGTGACTCAACCACGTCCCGTGGCCGTCGGCAATGTCGAGCATGGCCGCGTTAATCAGCCTTCGCACTTCGGGGGCGGCGTGGATAACGGGGCGGTTAGGATTGCTCATAGAACTCCGGCTACGGTTTTATCGCTTCATCGCCAAACGTCGGCGCGCCTTTTCGTTTCCCGTTTCCGTACACACGTTCGGGCTGCAAAAGTTTGCGTGCTTCCTCGTCCAACGCCTTACGTGCCGCTTCGATTTCTGCTGGCGTCGGATCGTTGCATATGGATAGTCGCATTGACCGTTTCATCGCATCGTGGATCACCGCGGAAACGCTCCCAAGTTAATCCGCCGACGGCACCGTTCCTCGTCGTCGATCGTACGCCAATCGACCTGCCACGCGGCGTAGTCAATCAGGTCAAGGTCGCCGTCGTCGTCCACGTCGCCAGCGACATGCACCGCGACGCACGCCGGGTCACAACCTTCAACCGCGCATCGCTGCTGCACGAGCGTATCCGTGACAACGGCGAGCGACGCACCTGCCTGTCGCATTTCGGATGCGAGCGGGCCGCATTGTTGCAGCGTGATGGCGTCGGGGCCGGCGATGGCAAGTAGTAGGAACGCGAGTGTCATGGCTTTCCCTCCCGTGCCGCGCGGACGGCATCGAACAACGTATCCCATTCGTTCTCTGGAACCAGATAATATTTTGTCACCTGTCCATCTTCATATTCTCGGCCCATCGAATCAACGCACGCTTCCGCCGCCTCCGCAATCCGCTCTATAGATTGCTGGTAACCGCACTTACAGCCGTATGTCTGCACCGGGCAATCCTTCGCGTGCTCAATCATGCGTCGCCTCCGTCGTCCAAAGTTCCTCGTCGATCCGCAGGTCGGCGGGGAGCGACGACAACTTTCCGCCGCGTCCATCATCTGAATCGCTTGCGTGCTCGTACAGATTCGGCCACTCGCTCGCCACGCTGACCGCCACGCCCGCCGCCCGCGCCTGCTCGACGAGCGAGCGGAGCCACGCGACGTTGACGGGGGGTTGTGTTGGATGTTCGTGCGTTTGCCCGTAGTGCGTCGTGTCGTGCTTCACAGCTTCGCTGCACCCGGTGCAGTAGCCGAGCGACACGTCCGGCGGCGGCGGCTCGATGATTGTGAATTGAGCGCCTTTGCCCCAACCGAACACGTTCATATAAGTCCCGGGCGCGTATTCATGTTTCGCCGACCACAAGTCCACCGCCTCCGTCGGCTGAATCACAGCGCCCAACTTTGCCGCCGGGACAGACAAAAGGATCGGCCAATCGCGGTCCAACTCGGCTTGCGTTCTGCAAACGCAGGCGACGGCGAGATTGGGGAGCGGCCAACGGACGTGCCGGTGATTGTCTCTACACCAAATCGTCCAATTGATTCGCCAATTTTCGTCGATCAACACGCCAGACCACGTGCGGCGCTCTTCAAAGTACTCCCGCATTCCCGCCGCATCCGTCGTCGCCAACAGGTACTTGTTCGCCGGGTCGAGCGCGACGCTGGCGAGTCGTTCGTCCATCGCGGCTGCGTACGGCGTCCATTCGATTCTTATCACGTCCCACGCTCCTTTTCCGCCGCGTCGATGAGACGTTGAATCGCGAGCGAGTGCTCGCAACTCGTTTGCACGTCGCGTGAATCCGTGTACCGCGTACATATGATTCGTGTTTCGCGTTCAGCGTCTCTCAGCCCGTCGCGCCGTCCGCGAGCGTACTCGGCCGTCGGGGCGGGGTCGGCGATTGCTCGCTCCAAGTTTCCGACAGCCGCCTCAAGTCGCGTACGCACTTCCGAGATGTCCACGGTATCTTTCCAGACACTCATGTCCTCAAGGTCGCCGCATATTTGCCGCAACTCGTCCGTAATCTTACCGTCGCTCATCGGTTCAACGTCCTCCTTCCAAACTCAGCGATCAGCAGTGCCGCCGCCATGTCGATAGACAGCTTCTTGCACTTCGGCGTCGGCAGCAGTGACACGGTTGGAAACAGTCGGCCGGCGACGATCACCATCGCTCTCCCGACATCCTCGCGGCCCTTGGCGTTCATGCCAGCGAGCATCACTGCCTGCCACGTTCGCGGATGAACCAGCGTGTACGGAATCCGCAGCCCGACACAGAGCCCGCGGATCAGGCCGAACGTGTCGCCAGTTGAGAACGCCGTCTTTGTTCCGCCGTGAATCGGCTGGCCCTTCGATCCGTGGCCGTGCATCGGCTGTTGCGTTTCGATGAACGCGTGCGGCTTGTTGGCGCACATGAGGTTGTCGCGCAGCGACAGCTCATCGATCATCACCGCCGACTTGCTCCCCGGCTTCGGCATGGTGGGGATCTGGTACACGTCCTGCTCGGTGCCGTAGTGGACGGCGACGGCACCGCTCTTGCCGGGATCAATGCCGATGATCGTCGTCATTGTGTTTCCTCCATCATGCCGCGGACGATCTGCATCGCCCGGATGTGCTCGTCGCCGGGCTCGTTCGCAAGGCGGTCATAAACGACCTGCAATATCAACCGCTTCGTGTCCTTCGCGATCTGGATGTAGCGGGCAAGCTCGTCCTGATTCATTCCTCCGCCTCGCCTTCCTGATCGTCGTCGTCGCCGTCGTCCCCCTTCTGTTTGATCTTGATGCTGATGTCGTTCGGCACGACGCGCAGCGTGAACGCCCCCAAGTCGATCTTAAATGACCCGTCGCCGTCGGCGTGTATTCCCGCGTCGTGAATCGCGGTGACCAGTAGCGACTTCTGCTTGTTGCACTCGGCCAGCCATTCCTTGCGCTCGGCCTCGGCCGCAAGGTACTTCTTCGCGATCCGGCGCAGCACCTTCGCGTTCTCCGGCTCGACGTCGATCAACTGCAACTGCTCTGCCTTCTCGGTCTTTGCTTTCGCCATTGTCAGTCTCCGTTTTCGTGACTCAGTCCCACGGCGCGCGACTCCGCCCGCCGTCATCCTCGTATAGCTCGCCTTGGTTTTCCGCCGGCGCGTCCGGCATGGTGTCGTGCGGCTGCGCGTCGCGGTTTAACGCCTCCTTGTATCGCAGCTCGTACTTGTCATAGAGCACATTCACGACGCCGAGTTTTCCCCCCAGCCTGTGCTTGCGGACGAACAGCGCCGACTCCGCTGTACGGTCGTTACCGACGACACCGCGGTTCGACTTCTGCTTCTCCGGCGCGTGGATCAGAATGATGATGTCCGCCGCCTGCTCGATCATGCCGCTGTCGCGGATGTCGCTCAGTTGCGGCTCGCGGGATTCCTTCATTGCCTCACGGCTGAACTGCGCCAGCAGGATCAGCGCGATCCCCTCGTCGGCCACCAGCCGGCTCAACTCATTGACGGTCTCACCCAGGAACAGGTCGTAGCGGTCTCCGGTCCGGTGGTCAGCCTGCACCTTGGCGAGGTAGTCGATCACGACCATGCGGACGCCCTTGGTGCGAACCGCCCGGCGGACGGCCGCACAGATCCCGCGGAGCTGTGTTACGCGGTCCAGCAGGTAAAGCCCGCGGCTGCCCGACGCCGCGTGCATCGCATCCATCCGCCGTGCCTCGAATTGGTCTTGCTCCAAGGAGCCGGTCAAAATCTCGTAAATCGGAACCCCGGATCGCATCGACAGCAGCCGCTCCGCGAGCTGGCCGATCGGCTGCTCAAGGCTGACGTACAGAGCTGGGAAGCCGTCGACGTGGTTCACTGCGTCGATCGCCATGCCCAGGGCCAGCGAAGTCTTGCCCGTCGATGTGTAGCCGGCGACCACCGTCAGGCTGGGGATCGGGATGCCTCCGACGAGAAGGCGCCGAAGCTGCCCGAAGCCGACCGGAACGCGGTCGACCACGGTCACGCGGCGGTTCACCACACCACGCAAGGCGTCGTATTCAAGTACAGGTTTACGCTCGCCGCTCGCATCCTCGTCGTCCAATTGCTGCAACGCTTTAATCGCGGCAGAGATTGTCGCGGATGGGTCTTCTGTCGGGTCGATCGCCCCGGTTTGGATGCGCCCAGCCATCTTCCACAGGCGTCGTTTGCAGGCGTTCCTGGCGACGATCCGGGCGTAGTGGGCTACGGACGCTGCCGACGGCACACCTTCCGCCAGACCGACCAGAAACGCGACTCCGCCGCAATCTGCGAGCGTTCCATCGCGGATCATGCGGTCGCGGACCGTCACGAAGTCGACCACGCTCCCGCCGGCCACCAGCCGGCGGATCGTCTCGAACACGGTCCGGGTGGCGTCGTGGATGATGTCCTCGGGCCGGATCATCGCTGCGACCTCGTCGAGACGGCTGGCGTCCAGCAGCAAGGAACCGACCATCGCGGCCTCGGCGTCGTCAGAGTGGGGGAGAGCAATTGAACCCGTCGGCATCATGCCAAACCATCCTTACCGAAGGCGAAACGTCGTGCGTCGCGTAACCGGTCAATTGTTCCTGTGGCGGTCCACGAACCCGCGGGCCTGGTCCACGGCCTTCGAAACTTCGTCGAGATTGGAGCGGTAGTGCATCGTGATCTCTTTCAGGTAATCAACCGCAGCGTTCATGTACTTGCACATGTCGGAATCCGCACGTAACGACAGTTCGACAAGGATGTTACCTTCCACTGTAGGATTCCCGTGGTAATGCTTCTGCGCCATCGCCGCGAAGATTTTCAGACCGATGAACTCAGCCTCGTTCGGCGCTCTCATGTTGGTCTCCTTGGGGCGCAAGCCGCCTATGCGGTCCTCACGAATTTCAGTGGAACGAATCCTACGCGGGCACGGTGTTCAGCTTGGAGCCGGCGCAGGTATGCGTCGGTCTCGGAATCCACTCCGGTCTGCGCATTCTCCTGAGGCTCAATCAGAGCCCGCCCCGCAGGGGCGCTCGGTTCCCCTGAACCCGGTTCAGAATTGGTCTGGTTCAATTGGTCTGGTTCTGTAACCCTTTCGACTACGTTGGAAATACCCTTTCGACTACGTTCAACGTTGCCTTTTCGACTACGTTGACGTTCCCCTTTGGGCAACGTTGAATTTTCAATTCCGGGGCGTATCCAGTAGTGGTACACACGCTTCCGTTTCGGGCCAGCCATGCCGCCTCCGGCAGCGCGGACGATGTCCCGGTCCATCAACTCTTTGATCGCCCGGTTTGCCACCTTGAGCGTCAGTCCGGCGTCGGCCGCAATCGTTCGTTGGCTCGGCCAGCAGCTTTTGTTTTTCCCGGTGCGGTCACACAGAGCGGTGAACACGAGCTTCGCGGCCGGACTCAAGTCGGACTTCATGATGGAGATCGGGATTTTCATAAACGGCCACCGGTCCGTGGGCATACGTTCATCCATGAAACCGTACCGCCGCCCCGTGGCATGGACCGGAAATCGACGCGCACGGGGGGCGGCGCGGGGTTACGCTCGGTTTTGATTCATGGATTTCCGGTCCATTGGTTCATCACGATACCGCTCCGCTTTCCGGTGTCAAGAAGATTTCTGCGGGTTGTGCAGCGCCACGCCGGCCTTGACCACGATGACACTCAGGACGGATCCCGGGAAGTGCGGCGCCGGGTATGTGTTGATGTACAGGTTCAATCCGCCGATTGCGTCGATCTTTTCCACGGTTTCCCGGACGGATTCCAGCGTCATCCCGTACGGTTGCGACAGGTACAGATAGGTGCCGCGGCCCCGGGAGTACATGACCGGGTGGTCTTCACTCGGCAGCTTGCACCGATTGTCGCAGTATCGGTATTTACATCGGCCTCGCGCGACGCGGTGCAGGCATGACTCCGCGTTGGCTGGCTTCCATCCCCAATGGCGAATGATGGCTTCGTCGTGAACGTCGTACAGCGCCTCTGCCGCCGCCCTTTGCGCAGCGTCTCCGAATTTGGCGCACGGATGGTTGCTCAGGTTTAGCCTTCGGATCGCATCAATAACACCGATGTATTCCGGCGTCCGCTCGTCTTTCGACATGAACATCGTTCAATCTCCTGTTTTTCCAACCGTCAGCCCGCCCCTTCGTTTCGCCTTCGCCCGCAGCTCCGCCCCGGTGATCGTCTCGACGAGCCGGTAGCGGCCGACGACGACGCGACCCTCCGGGCCGAGATTTCCATTCGGCCCGAGAAGTTCGTCAGGAGACCGTCCGACGATCAAGAACTCGTCATCGTCGTCGCCCAGCTTCGCGGAAAACCGCACGTAGACTTCTTCGGGGAGATCAGGCATCGCGTGCTCCTGTCGAACCTTTCGGAGTTTCCGAATGGTTGAACCTGTAAGCTTTACTTAACAGTTGCCCGGCCCGCGGATCGGCGTCGCGCCGGGCGTCGCGACTCATATAGGAGTCGGGCATGCGCACCCGAGATCGCCATCCCTCTCGCGGGTTAGGCGTTCGCAAAATCATGGTCGCGGAGAAATGGCAGTTGTTGTCATTCGGCCACCTCCAGTCAATTTGAATCTCCGCGACCACTAGCGGGGACAGGACTCGAACCTGCGACGTGGCAGTTATGAGCCGCCTGTTCTGCCAACTGAACTACCCCGCAACAGGCCCGGCCATCCCGCGTAATCACGGAACACGACATGGCCGGGCGGACGCGCTCGCGCCCATTACTCGCTCCCACGGGAATCGGACCCGCGCTGCGGGTGGAGGTACTCACCCGTCGCGTCGCCAGACGGAGCAACATCCAGCGCTAGGCCGGGATCTGATCTACGAATCCGGCCAGGATCGGACCGATCGTGAACGCCAGCCACGTCAATACTGCTACCAGCATCGCTGCCTCCTTTCTCGATCTCAAATTGCACAAGGTTCTCAAGCAACATCTTTATCTTTCGCGACCATCTTCTTCGGCCATTCGTCCTGATTCCATGTCGGCTCGATAATCGCGAAACGCTCGTTGAATCGCGCCATAACGCCACGCGCGTGCAGGCCGATCATCTTCCGCCAGTACCGCGAAGCATCCGTTACCACGCCGTCGGCGCCGACCGTGACGAATCCCTCGTGGTTTCCGATCGTGACAACGTAGCGCTTCACTCAGTCGCCTCTCCCACGAACCGGCTCCGCTCCCGCGCAACCTGCGTCCGGCCCATCGTCTCGTACTCGTCGCCATCCGGCCGCCAGTGCAGCACAAGCCGCTCCTTCGCCCGCGTTATGGCGACGTAGGCGACGCGGCGCTCCTCGCGGATACCGTCTTCCTCCTTGCCGCTCATCGCCGACGGGAACTCCTTCTCGTTCATGCATGCCACAACGACGCACGGCCATTCCAATCCCTTCGCCGCGTGGACGGTGCAGAGCGTGACGTGGTCGCCGCGCTTGTGGTCGTCCTGCGAATCCCGCAGCGCGAACCACGTCAGGGCGTCGGCGATGGTCATGAGGCCGCAGTGGTGGAGCCACCAATCGGTGATGTGGCGATGCTCTGGGTACGTGATGACCCAATGATGGGCGACATCGATCAGCGATCCCGACGGCGTGCCGTCGTGCTTGTACAGCGGCTCTCGCTTCTCGGACGCCTCTTTGCGCATTTCGGCCCGATTCGACTTCGGAACGCCGCCAAACTCCCACACGCGCAGGCACGCGAGATCGTCCTTTGGATTGGCTTCCAGCCGCAACGCCGCGTGGAACGCCAGGAACGCTTCGCTCTCGCAGATATCGAACGCCTTCCCGACCCGGTGCACCGGGATGTCGCACTCGACCATCTCCCACTCGAGCGCCCGCAGCGTGGCGTGCCGGCGGGCCAGAATCGCGATGTCGCCCCAGCCGAATCGCTGATTGCACCGCAGGTCAGCAATGAGGGCGGGAAGGTCGGTCATGGTCGTGGAGTGTGGTTCCACCACCCCTTCCCGCCCTGTTGCGCCGACCATCGGGACGGCCAGAGAGTCCCCGTTGTGGTCGATGAGTCTGTTGGCGGCGTGGCCGATACGATCCCCGCAGCGGAAGCATTCCTTCAAGTCGATGATCGCGGCGTTGGGATGCTTCACGTCCATCAAGTCCGGGCGTGCTCCCCTGAAATTATAAATCGCCTGTCTCCGATCTGCGCAAGCCCAGAACGTCGCCGGCGGCGCGAAGAACTCATGCAGGATGTACTGCGTCAGGTCGGTGTCCTGGTACTCGTCAACGATGACGTGCTTGATGCGCGACTGCCAGCGCTGCAGCACGGCTGGGTGTTCCGCGAACAGCCGCGTCGTCTCCAGCAGGATCATGCCGAAGTCGAGGACGTTCATGGAACGAAGGCGGGAATGATATTCGGCAAGCACACCAACCAGTGGTATTGCTTCCTCTCCGTCTTTCCCGGTGTAGACTTCCTCGCGGTAATCCTTGACCTTCGACCACGACCACCCCGCCTTCCACGTCTTCCCCTTCAGATACCCGAAGTCCTCGCACACCTGCCGCAAGAGCATGTCCGCGTCGTCCTGCGAGCACACCGTCAGCCGCGACGTGTCGTAGCCGAGCTTGTCGCCGTCGGTGCGGAGAATCTTCAGCGCGATCGAATGGAACGTCCCGAGAAGCATTTCCCGGACGGCCCTGTCGTTTCCGGTAGCCGCGGACAACCGATCGCGCATCTCTGTGGCC
>JBJXEX010000010.1:0-11127 GCA_046156195.1 Planctomycetaceae bacterium
GATCAGGAATGCGTTCCGCGCCGAGAGCGTTCAGATACGCCTCGTCCTTCCGTCGCAATTCGAGATGCTCCAGACAGGTGCCGCCCGCGAGCAGATTGAAGGCGATATTGAGCACATGATCGGCCTCGCTGTACGGCAGCCGAAACTTGAAGATCGGACAACGGCGATTGATGATCTCCGCCAACCCCAACTGCTTGACCAACTGCTGCACGACCCCAAGCCCACCCGCATTCATGGCCTGTACACGATCCGCCAACTCATATTGAATCGTCGGCGGAGCAATCATCGGCGACTGCCCACTCCAATTGGCCTTATCAATTCTTTGCTCCACGCGACGCTCGCGCCGGGATAACCTCCGCAATAGATTGAGCTTCACTCGAAAACCTCCTGTGTGTCGATGTTCGTTGATCGTGAATACTCACTAAACACCGGAAAACGCCGGAAGGTTTCGTCTTTCTCAAACTTTCTCACGTTTAGACTACGCTTGGTTAAGGACTAGTACGTCCGAGACGTAACCACCGAGAACGCGAGCAGGCTTCCCGGCGATTGATGGTCGCTGGATGAGGGATGCAACAGACAGGATCGCATGGTCTGAAACTCCGCAGCAGGTGGTATTGCGATGGGGACCGCCAGGGAGGCGTGTTGTGGCGTGTCCGGTTTATCCGGCTCGCAGTTGTAAAAGACTTCGATGCCTCGAACGGACTCGTCCGGTCGAATGCGCGAGTCGGGTACGTCTCGTAATGTGCCGCCTCCGTCTTGAGCGTCGCGAACAAGCTCTCGGCTGGAGCATCGTCCCAGCCGATGGCTTTGTGGCTCATGCAGCATTTGATGGCGTAATGCGTGAGCACTCCTTGGAAGTGCCCGCTGGCGAATTGCACGATCCGAGTGTGCCACCAAGCTGAAACCAGAAAGTTCGGGTGACAGGGGGAGGTTACGCGAGACGGCTATCGACAAGGCATCGACAACCAGCCGGCTGTCGATCCGCACCGACATCGACCAGCACATCACCTTGCGCTTCACGACTGAGCCACCTGCGTCAAACGGATCCGCGAATGCGCCGGCAGAGATCATGACCACGCAATTTGCGTGTGGACAGAAGTGGGGACGCTCTTGTGGAGTGAGCCAATGCCGCTTCATCCGATCGAGTGAGGCTCCTGGACACGCTTCTGTCGCGCTCAGAGTGAATGACCAGGAGTCGCCCAGCACGATCCTGGAAGTGTTCAAGGGCCGCTTGAAGCTGATCGCCCTCAATCAGGAGAGCGACGCCCTGAGTGTGGTCGTGGAGTTCAACGACAAGGGCGAGATCCTGCATGTGGAGATCGACCGGGTGCCGCACGCCCTCGACGTCCACCAACCGGGCTAGGCTGCACAGAACGCGAATCAGCGCAAAAGCCTGGCTGGCGTGCATAGAAACCCCCTTCACGGTACGCCAAAACCGGATGTTCACAGCGATCTGTGCAGAATTTACTGGAACTTTGTCGATATTGTTTGGAGGAAATGGAAATGACCCCGCCGGAAAGCCACGTCACGCCAGCCATCAAAGCTCTGTTCAAGCCCCAGCTCGCCACCCAAGACCCCGATGCCTATGCCGTCCTGCTCAAAACGTGGCAGAGCTTCGCCGAGGGGCCTATCCGCGTGCCCAAGGCCGTCTGGCTGTCCACGGACATGACGGCGACTGTCGGTTTCCCGGAGCAGTGAAGCCGTGGCAGTGATGGAATTCGCGGGATTCTGCGGCCTACGGTGGCCATTCGACATGCCGCACTTGGATCAAGACCAACGAGAGGCGGACGCTCTCCAAGATAGCAATGCGTTGAGGCCGAACGGCAACGGGGACACTCCAACGAAAGCAGGCAGCAGTTCGCCGAAGGGTGTCGCGGCTCTCGATGTCATGGTTTTGAACAGACCTACATTCTCCCTTGAAGGCGGTCGATCGGCCCACGCCTCTTTGGAACCAATATGGCTGATGACTTTGCATCAAACCCTCCTTGGATGGGGGGTTGACAACAAACTTCCCCATGATCAGCCGGGACCGCTTTCCGGCCTCGACAGTTCGATTCTTGAGAATCGACTATATCGGACAGGAAGGTGCAGCCTGTGGGCTGCCACCGACGTCACAGTGGTTCCCGGATCGTAGGACTTGTTGCGGGATCGATTGCCTGATGGCTAAACGAAAGGCCGGCCCGTTTCTGCCCATCGCCCGACCCGCACGCCACTCAGCAGCCTCAAGAGAGACACGCTGAAATGGCGCGACGGGTCGGTGATAAGTGCGCCCTGTGGGGCGCGAAGAGTTAGCCTGACCAGTGTCGGCACGGGACTCGATACGGACACGTCGGGCAGTTCATCGGTGATGGGACCGGGTAGAAGTGTCCGGCGTCGATGGCATCCCAGACACGCTGGACGACACGCCGAGTGCGGAGGGTTTTTGCCGCGTTCGGGGTCACGGCATGGCGACTGAGCGTGACCTCTTTGGTCTTCGTCAGGACGGCGAATTCCAGACGAATCGAGCGTCCTGGCAACAGAGTGTGGACGAGTTCTCGATAGAGCAAAAGTTGCTCGGCCGAGTCGGCAGCTTTGTCGTCCGTCCATGCGCAGCGAGAAGTCTTGAGGTCCGTGATGGTGATTTCTTCGGCGGACTCGACCAACAGGTCCAGCCGGGCCACCAAGTCAGGAACTCCGGGAAGCAGTTGGCCTCGCAGTTCCTCTTCGACGCCGAGGATGCGGCCAGTGGGACGGGCCAGGTCCGAGTCACGGAAAGCGGTCAGCATCCGGTCGGCGAGTTGGCCGAGACTGTCTCGCGTGTCCGTCTTGGGAAACACGATCGCCTCCGCCGGTTGCTCGTCCCACCCAGCTTGGAACTCAGCCAACAGCGAGTCGAGGTCCGGTGGCGCATTGCCCGCGAGCAGCTCGCAGAAGTGGAATTCGGCCGCACGGTGGATCGCCCGTCCGAAAACGAAACTGGCAGAGACCGTCTCTTCCGGCAGGCCAGCGACGTACTTGAAGAAGTATTTGAGTGGGCACTGTTGATAGGTCGTGATCGACGAGAAGCTGATGTGATCGCGGCGACCAGATGGAGTGGAGCCGGAAGCTGACTGCGGCCGAGTCGCGGGACGAACGGCAGGTGCGATCATCGGCGGCCTCCTGCGGCGGCAGCGTGGTTGCCGTTCAATTCGTCGATCAATTCACTGGCCTGTGTGATGGTCAAGGACGCCGGCTCGTTGACGCCGTACTGGTCGCTGACGATGGCTTCGAGATTGAGTCCGTGGCGGTTGGCAATAGCGTGCAAGGCTCGCACCTGCGAGGCCGTTGCCGGTGCGGACGTCGATCGGCGGCTCCCGTTTCCAGAGCTGGCATTGCCTCGCGCATGGCTGTTCTCGCTGCGGCTCGCACCGCTGCGTCCGGTCGTGTGCCGCGAGTTTCCATTCGCGGAACCGTTACCGTTGGTCGGCGGTTGTTTGCTGGATGCCGTTGTCGAACCAGCGCTCAGTTCCTCATCGACCGCCTCCTGCGCGAGCCGGAACATCTCACGGATGCGTTCTTGCAGACGCTGCGGTTCGTTGATCAGCGTGGCGTCCACCTCTTGTTCCACGTTGACGCTCGCTCCGCGCGAGCCGTAGTTGGGCTCGCCGACTTTGCGGCTGAGGCCGACATTCAGTTTCATTGGCATGCTGGTCTCCTTGTGTTGGTGCGAGATGCGCTCGCTGGAAATGTTGGATTGGACCGATCCCCACTCAGCGGCGAGATCGGCGGCGACGAGGGGGCTGCTCTGAACGCGTCTGATGATTGGGCACGCGCGGTCGAGGTGGGCATGGCGGGCCGGGATAGTGGTAGTCTCCCTCAGCGCGAATATCGCCTGTATGCCAGGCCGAGGCGACGAAGATGATCGTCGCCACCACGAACGCGCTGAAGGAGTCGCACATCCAACCGAAGAGCAGGCCGAGCAACATCGCCCACTTGACGTTCGCTCGGTTCAATTTGTGACGAGCACTCATGCTCAGAACTCCGTGTGTGAGAGACAGGCGGCTCGGCATCCGCCCAGCCGCCCAAAAATGACCGCGGCCCACAAGACCGAAATGTCACGTGAGCCGCGATCGGCGTCAGCTTGGCATTGGCCGAAGAGCAATCCTCGGTGAGCCAGCTCACACATCGAGTGCCTGAAGTTGCCGGATCGACGCCAACGTGGTCTTCATGAGTTTGGACTGACGTCGATGCCGCTTCAGTGAGGCGATCAAGTGGCCGACCTTCGAGTGAGCCTCACGGAGTGAAGCCTTAACGGCCTCGGCTTCACGCAGCACGGATCCGAAACTCGTGGATTGGTCGGCAGCGGAGTCGTTGGGCTCGGCCACCGGTCGAGCCATGCCGTTCGTCGCCTCCGACGAAGATCCGGCCAGCGTGGCGGCGATGCGATTGTGCGACATACGGGAGGGAGTCCTTTCTGTGGGTTGGTGGTGGCGTCGCGGAGCGGAAATGCGATGCCGCTGAGCGATCGTCGCCACGCTGGAAACGGGAGAGGTCAGCAAGACCATGTTGTCGGTCGGAGCCAAAGCCTTGTCAGCTTCGAGAAGAGCCCAAACGTAGACACGATGCTCATCGCGGCAGACGACTGGTGATTCGGCACCATGCAGGCAGACTTCGCGAAAGCCCAACTGCACTGCGCGGGCGAGGAACTTCCGATTCGTCTGCCATCGCAACTCCGCGCCGGTGCGCCGTGAGTTGCTGAGCACGACTTCCGTGATCGGTGAATCACCGACTGCCTTCGCGAGTACCGCGACTCTGCCGTTGAGATCCAGCGTCACGGGATCGTGGACGTCATCATCGCTGGGAAGTCGCGGCACGACGCCGAGCAGGTACTCGGCATCGCCTTCGTTCAGAACGAGTCGCGTTGTGGCCGTGGCCGCATCCGGGATCACGTTGTCCGTGCTCGGGAAACGGCCACTCTTCTCGATGTTGAGCCAGAGCGTCCACAGGCCGATACGCAGAACGACATGATTATCGGTACGGCCGATCTCGACCGGCTGGTCTGTCGGCAGATCGCGGCTGGCGAACACGTTCGTCCGTTGCACCAAGACGTCATCGGTCCACGGCAAATCAAAACCGGATTGCTTGAGAATCTGCCCGCCATCGGTCGCGACCAAGCCGCCATCTCGGCCACGAAGCTGCACGCAGTTGATCGCATACCGGCGAGCGTCTTGCTCGGTGGTCTCCATCGCGTCCTTCAACGCGGTGAGCAGTCGCGGCGGATTCGACGCAAACTGAGTGGGGAGTGCCGGCGCGGCAGCCAGAGTGGACTGCGACTCCACGATGATGGATCGCGGAATTGACCGGTCCTCCCAGCGCAGCACGACATCGCTGTCGCTGGCCTCCAATGTGACCTGCTCACCGGGTCGAGTCCCCTCGCACGCGCTGAGGGCAACCATCGTGATTGGCACCGCGTCAGGAGTCACTAGGCCGGGCAAGTGGTACTCGATGATGGCCTGCTTGTTCTGGGCGCGGATTCGCAGGCCAGTGTTGTCAGGCAAGAGTCAGACGACTTGGTCGGTCTGACTGGCAGTGAACTGCAACGCGCGGCGGACGACCGAGCGAATTTGTTTGGCGAGATGAGTTATACGAACTCGAAACCTCGCGGAAGAAATGCTGAGCCGCGATGATGTGAACGTCACTTGCATCGCCAATTCCTCTGAATCGTGATTCCAAACATGCCCACGCAGATCGCATCCGAACCGAGTTGGATAGAAGGCAGCTTCGAGTACATTGAAGCGAAGATTCGCCGCGATGCAGAGGGGACGACGTTCGGTGGCGACTTCGAGTGGCTGTGCCAGTGGTTTTTGGAAAACGCTCCGAGGTATCGAGGTCAGTTCGAGACGGTTTGGTTGTGGAAGGATTGGCCGGATCGGTGGGGGCCGGATGCGGGCATCGACATCGTCGCTCGCACGCGGACGGGAGAGTTGTGGGCCATTCAGGCCAAGGCGTTCGGGCCGCACCGAACGATCCCTAAATCCGAGATCGACTCGTTCCTGTCCGAATCGAATCGCCCGCAGTTCGCCTATCGGCTGCTCATGGCGACGACGGACGACATCGGGGCCACGGCTCGGCGGTCGCTTCACGGACAAGAGAAGCCGGTGGGGCTGGTGCTGCGTGGTCATTTTCTGACGGAAGAAGTTCAGTGGCCGGTTCAGATTGGAGGCACCGCCTCGCGGCTGCCTCGGTGGGAGGCACGACTTCATCAAGCGGCTGCGATTGACGCCGTGGTCAACGGGTATCGAGATCATGACCGAGGCCAACTCATCATGGCCTGCGGCACGGGCAAGACGCTCACCGCACTGTGGATCGCCGAGCGGTTGCAGAGTTCTCTTACGCTGGTGCTCGTTCCGTCGCTCTCGCTGGTGCAGCAGAACCTTGCCGAGTGGGGCCGTCACTCAACGCAGGACTTTGACACGCTCGTTGTCTGTTCGGACGAGTCGGTCGTGCAACGCAACGAAGACACTGCACTTCAATCGACGGCCGACCTCGGAGTGAAGGTCACCACCAAGTCAGCGGAGATTCAGGAGTTCCTCGTCCAGCATCGGAAGCGACCGGCCGCCGTGTTCGCTACATATCAGTCATCCGACCGCATCGCGACTGCTCAGGCCGGCACGACAAAACAATTCGATCTGGCGATCTGCGACGAGAGCCACCGTCTGGCCGGACACGCCGAAGGATTGTTCGCGACCGTACTGGATGGCAAGAAGATCAAGGCGTCCAAGCGGCTGTTCATGACCGCCACTCCGCGCTATTTCAAAGATCACGTCAAACGGCGCGCGGCGGAACTGGAACTTGAACTCGTCTCAATGGACGACGCGCATGTCTTCGGTCCCGAGTTCCACGTCCTCACCTTCCATGAAGCGATCAACGCGAAACCGGAGCCGTTGCTGACCGATTATCAGGTCGTCGTGATCGGCGTCACCGACCGCGAAGCCCAAGCGTGGGCCGAGGAAGCTCGCTTCGTCCGCACGGCCGATGGCCTTCGCACCGACGCCCGGACGCTGGCCGCACAGATCGGCTTGGCCAAGGCGATGCGGAAATACGATCTGCGGAAGATCATCACGTTTCACTCGTCAGTGGCGAAGGCCGCACGATTTGTCGATGCCACGCTGCGAGACTCTTTGCCAGGAGTGATCCCACACCTGACGGAGTCGTCGCGGCCATCGGGAGAACTCTGGACAAAACACATTTCCGGGCACACGCCCGCCGGCCAGCGTGCCACGCTGCTCAAAGGCTTGGGCAATCTGCCGGATGGCACACGGGGCATCCTCTCCAACTGCGCCTGCCTCGGCGAAGGTGTCGATGTTCCGGTGCTCGATGCCGTGGCGTTCATAGACCCCAAGCGGTCGATGGTGGACATCATTCAGGCGGTCGGCCGAGTGATCCGCAAAGCCGTCGGCAAGCAGATCGGCACCATCGTGATTCCGGTCTTCATCGACGAGTCCGAAGATGCCGACCACGTCCTCTCGCAATCGGCCTTCGAGCCAGTCTGGCAAGTGCTCAAGGCCCTGCGAGCACATGACCGACGACTGGCCGACCAGCTCGACCAACTGCGACTGTCGTTGGGGAGGTGGTCGGAATCGAGCGGACAAATCAAGCTGCCCACAAACATCGTCTTGGATGCACCGCAGTTGCTTCAGGCAAACTTCGAGCAAGCGTTCTATGTCCGGACGGTCGAGCAGACGACCGACACGCCACCACTGACCATCGAACAAATTCTCGCATGGGCGGATGCGCACAAGACAGCGACGGGTGAGTGGCCGCGTCAGACATCAGGACAGGTAACAGGCACCGAAGAATCATGGACTCGATTGAGCGGTGCGCTTCAACAAGGTCAACGTGGACTTCCGCGCGGCTCTTCGTTGGCAAAATTGCTGGCCGAGCATCGCGGCGTGCGAAACCAAATGGATTTGCCGGACTTGACCATCGAACAAATCCTCGTCTGGGTAGACGCGCATAAGTCGGCGACGGGGGACTGGCCAAGAAAGGACTCCGGTCAGATAACTGGCACGGACGAATCGTGGGCAGGTATCAATTCAGCATTGAAAATAGGCTTTCGTGGCCTTCGACGCGGCTCGACGTTGGCCAAATTGCTGGGCGACCATCGTGGCGTGCGAAACCATAGGGCGTTGCCGAACCTGACCACCGAACAAATTCTTGTCTGGGCAGACGCATACAAAATGGCGACGGGGGAGTGGCCGAAAGTTGGTTCTGGACCCGTCGCTGGGACGAATGAAACTTGGGGCAGAATAGAGGATGCACTGTTGACAGGCGGTCGCGGCCTTCCCGGCGGATCATCTTTGGCAAGACTGCTGGCCGAGCATTGAGGCAAGCGGAACCATAAGGAATTACCGCATCTGACCACCGAACAAATTCTTGTCTGGGCGGACGCACATAAGATGGCGACGGATGAGTGGCCGAAGGTTGTTTCTGGAACGGTGGCCGGCACGAATGAAACGTGGGCCAGAATTCAAGATGCACTGCTGACAGGCACTCGCGGCCTTCCCGGCGGATCATCATTGGCAAGACTGTTGGCCGAGCATCGTGGGGTACGAAACCTACAGGAACTTCCATTGCTGACCGTCGAACAGATTTTGTCTTGGGGCGACGCGCACAATGCGGTGACAGGTGAGTGGCCGAATCAAAAATCTGGGAAAGTGACAGGCACGGACGAAACGTGGAGCGGAATCAGTAATGCCTTACGAGGGACCGGGCGCGGTCTCTCTGGCGGCTCATCGTTAGCCAAACTATTCGCCGAGTACCGTGGCGTCCGAAACTTCAAAAGTCCGCCGCCGCTGACCGTCGAACAGATTTTGATTTGGGCCGACGCGCAAATGGTGGCGACTGGTGAGTGGCCGAAATCAAACTCTGGGAAAGTGACAGGCACGGAAGAAACATGGGCTGGAATCAACTACTCGCTGACGACAGGCCGGCGTGGTCTTCCAGCCAGCTCGTCGTTGGCCAAACTCTTGGCCGAGTACCGAGGTGTCCGAAACTGCATGGACCTTCCGCCGCTGACTGTCGCGCAGATTCTGGCTTGGGCAGACATGCACAAGGCGGCAACAGGTGACTGGCCGAATCGAAACTCTGGGCAGGTTACAGGCACGGATGAATCGTGGGGCGCGATTCATAGCGCGATTAAACAGGGTTTACGCGGCCTCCCACGAGGCTCATCGTTGGCCAAACTTTTGCAGCAGTAACGTGATCTACTTTGTTTGGCATCTCTATCGGACGCAGTTTATGAGCACGACGACAGATAGGATCGTAGAACATATTGAATGCGCTTCAGCGACGGAATTCCTCGACCTGCTTTCTCCACGGGGCAAGCTGTTCGGGACACACCGACGGCGTGACGAGGCGTGGGTTTATCGCGGTCATGGCGATGACGCATTCGAACTTGTCCCGAAAGCCCTGCGAGAACACGAACGCGAAGAGCTCTTCAAACTGGCTGGTCTCTCTGCTCCCGCACGCCGTGATAACCAGTCACAACTCAATGCCGAAGTGGGCATTCTTGAGCACTTCAAACACGACTGCGACAAGAGCGGTCTGATTGTGCCCGGCTATGGCACCGGTCTCGACCACACGCTTCAGCAGAACACGCAACGGATCAAAGCGGGGACTGAGGTTCCAACAAACTGGCCGCATCCTCCTGTAATTCCAGCACTCTGTTTGGCACAACACCACGGGCTTCCAACCCGTTTGCTCGACTGGTCATATTCGTCATTCAAGGCGGCACACTTCGCTGCAACCGACTCCGCTAGATTGCTGAACAAGAGCGATCCAAGAAAGTTCTCCGTGTGGGCACTCCGTATTTCGGCTTTAGATTGCATGCTGCCGATTTCTGCCTGCCCACCAAAAAAGAATCGCGTCGATGTCATTACGCCACCTCGGTGCGACAACGCATACCTGCACGCTCAAGAGGGGCTGTTTACCCTCTGTCGCGTCCACGCATTTGACGACAGCGACACGCTCGATTCTCGGCCGCTCAACGAACAAATTGAAAAGTACGACAATCCAAAGCCGTATGAATTCAAAGAGTTTCCGGTCTTCTACCATCTGACCCTTGAACACTCCGAGGCCGTTGCGTGCCTTCGTGAACTCGAAAAAGTGGCAATCACTGCCGCGACACTCTTTCCTGATTATGGTGGGGTGGTACAAGCCATGCGTGATTCAGCTTTAACCGTATCGCATTCGACTTGATGCAACGAAGATTCTTCAAAGTCGCTTGCGGGTTATGACGGCGGACGGTTCTTCGGGAAAATACGTCAATGGAATACAGCAAGAAGATCGCAATCCGAGAATTGACCGCGCTTGGCTTCACGGTTGATGAGATTCCTGAGACAAGCAGCAAGCGGGCTGGCCTTTGTGTTACAGACGGTCAGCACGTCTACCACGTCGAAGCGAAAGGCAAGTTTGATTTGGATGACATTCCGGCCGCAAGCCAAGATGACTTCTATCGCCGGAAAGACAAACTGACCCACAACAACACAATCAGTGGCGTCTTGCGAGATGCCCACACGCAACTAAAGGGCACGCCGAATGTCGATGGGGCGTTTAAGCTAATTTGGTTTCACGCAGAAGCTGGTTTGCAATGGCAGCAAGCGTTTGCGACGTTCTATGGCACAATGCCGGTTTCCGGCTTGTATCCGAATCAAGATAAGGGCAGCGTGTGCTTCTACTTCACGTTTAATGCGTCGTTCCTAATGCCAGACGTTGAAGCGCTCATTCTGACCGAAGGCGACGGGCTTCACTTGTGCATGAATGAGTTTTCGCCGCGCCGCAATGACTTCAAGGCAACCCGGCTCTACAACGCATTCTGTGGCGAAGAACGCGACCCAGATAAGTTGGAAGCAACCGGTCAGATTATTCGGTGCCGGTCTACGGTTTCGCGTAAGAATGAGGCCGACGTGATTAAGGCGTTGAAGGAACAGACGGGCGTTGATTTTGTGGCAAATCCGGTGACTCGATATTCCTTTAGGTTAATCGCCGATTTCCGCAGGCCGAAATCGACTAACATTTTTTCGCGGAGTTCGCGTTTGTTTTCGGGTTTTTCCAGTGGGTGGCGGGGTTTTTGTTAGTCGGTTTCTTGGAATTCGCGCGGTCACCGAT
>JBJXEX010000026.1:0-5305 GCA_046156195.1 Planctomycetaceae bacterium
GCCCCTGGGTCATGTCCGCCAGCCAAGCGGTGCATCAAGCACTCTCGGTGGCGTTCTTCACTCAGGAAGGACTGGCAAGTCTCTTCACCCTCTGGAGCAAGCGTGCTCCCAAGTCTCGAACCGCCTAGTGCGGACCCGCATGCTAGGTGGTGTGGGAGGGGTTCCGGAGTAATCCGGACCCCTATCCCGATCCGCCGAAGGGCAACGGTTGCCGCGCGTGTCGATCCTCGCCTACTCCGGCGACGTGATGACCGTACCCGGTTTTGGTCCGCTCGTGCTCGACCTGAAAGGCATGACGCTGGCCGCCGAGATCCCGCTCTTGGCCGATCACGCGAACAGCATTGGCTCGATCGTCGGTCAAGGCACGCCAGAAGTTCGCGCCGGTCAGTTGTTCGTTGATGGCACCGCCAACGTCACGACCGAGGCCGCGCGGCAAGTCGTTGACCTTGCCAAAGCCGGTCACAAGTTCCAAGCCAGTGTTGGCGCGACACCGCTCGAAAGCCGACGCATCACCGCTGGCGAGACCATCCAAGCAAACGGCCGCACGATCAAGGCCGCGTCCACGTTTCTGCTCGTGACGAAATCCAAACTCCGCGAAGTGACCATTTGCGCGCTCGGCTGCGACGCCGCCACTTCCGTTTCCATCGCCGCCAAAAAGGAATCGACCATGACCACCGCGACCACCGATCACAATGACATCCTCGCCGCCGAGCGGCAACGAATTGCCGAAATCGAAGCCGCGTTTGATGGCCTGGAATTCATCAGCGGAGACGGCGGCCAATACGACGGCATCCAATGTCAGGCGAACGAACTCCGCGCCAAAGCGATCAACGCCGGCATGACGCTGGCACAATTGCAGCCGCAATTGCTCAAGCTGCAACGCAACGACATCAACCTTTATCGGATTCGCGCGGAGATGCCGCAAATGGGGTCGATGGTCCGCGCTTCCCAACAGGACGGCGGAAGTGCCCAGCACATCGCCGCCGCGTTGATGGTCAAAGCCGGATTCGAGTCCGCCGCCGAGAAGTCATTCGGCGCGCAGGTCATGCAACAATCCCGGCAGTTGCACGGCCAATCGCTACCCGACCTCTGCCGCGCCGCATTGATGATCGACGGTCGCGACATTCCGCCAACGCGCGATGCAATGATCCGCGCGTCACTCAGCACGGGGTCAATGCCCGTCGCGCTGGGAGACTCGGCGAACAAGGTGCTGATCGAAGCGTACCGCCAAGCGCCGTCAAGCTGGCGGAGTTTCGCCGCGGTGAAACCGGCCGCGAACTTCAAAACGCAAACCGGCATTCGACCGACGTTCGCAGGCGACTTGGAAGAGCTGCCATCGGGCGGCAACATCAAGCATGGCAGTTATGCCGAAGAGACCTATCAGTGGTCCGTCGATACCTTCGCGAAACAATTCGGCATCGACCGCCGCGATATCGTGAACGATGACGCGAGCGTTTTCTCCGACGTGCTCCCCGGCCTGGCTCGCGCCGCCGCACGCACGTTGAACAAGCTGGTGGCCACGACGCTGCTGGCCAACGCCGGCAGTTTCTTCGGCAGTGGCAACTCCAACTACTTCGACGGTGCCGCGACGAACTTGCAAGCGTCGTCACTCGCAACGGCGATCAAGATGCTTCGCCAGATGAAAGACGCCGAGGGAAACTTGCTCGACTTGGAACCCGCCGTCTTGCTGATTCCGCCAGAACTGGAACAGACCGCGCTCGCGTTGCTCAATTCGACCGAGGTGGCGCGAGTCTCGACCGGAGACCAGTTGCCGACCGGCAACACGTTCAAGGACATCGCACAACTCGCCGTTGAACCGCGACTGTCCGATTCCGCATTCGCCAGCTCTTCCGCCGTCGCGTGGTATCTCTTCTCCAACGCGATGAATGCCGCCGTTGTCGTGGGCTTCCTGGATGGGATGCAATCGCCGACGTTGGAGACGTTCGGACTCGATCACGACATCAACCGCCTCTCGTTCGGCTTTCGAGTGTTCCACGACTTCGGTTGTGCCTTGGGAGACTTCCGCGCAGCGATCCGCAGCAAAGGCCAAGCGTAGCCAGACCAAACCAATCAGCCCGGCGCTCGTGTTGTCGCGCCGGGTTGTTTTGCCCCGCTTCGTTCTCGCCGTCCATATCCGGTGAGTTTGAGGCGGGGCTTTTTCGTTCTTACTTCGCCGGCATCGTCCGCGCCGATTTACCGGTTGCTGTCGTTGATGCCATCCTCCGCGTGTTGGCGTGCATGACCCGGCCGCGACTTGTGCCGCGACGTGAGCCAGTCCCCGCCGCGCGAAAAACACTTGCGACAATCCGAGGAAAATCGCGAAGATTTTTCAAGTCGCAAGTTTGCATACGATTACGACTATTTGTGGTGTCATTGTGAACTAAAGTTCAAATCACAAGTCCTTACGGCGCTCGCCAAATCATGGTTAGGTAGAGGCAGTGCAACAAACAACACAAAAACAAGGGACACAGAAATGACCAAGCGAGAATCCAACCGAGTGAACGAGACGATCAAGAATCTGAAGGCCGAACTGGAATCGGAATACACACAGTCGCTCGGCTCGGCAGCGGAGAAATCGGTGCGCGAGAGTCTGGAGATGTGGCAGACTTATCAAGCGCAAGCCCAAGCCAAGTGAGACCACAAGAACCCGGAGCAATCCGGGTTTTTTCGTTTGATGCTCGACCTCACTTCGCTGTGATGGTCCGCACCGATCGGTTGCAGTGCCGACAGACTTCCTTGTCCGTCTGGCCGATCCGTCGCCAATCAAGACAACCACACTTGGGACAAGCTCCGTCGTGAACGCTCGCCGCAAGCTCCGCCAACGTCTTTCGCTCGTTCGCTGATGTCATCGCTACCGCCTCGCTCTGCTGGTGCAGTCTAGCGGACGTGTCGAGAGTCATGCCGATGGCCGCGCGTCGTTCCTGCGCAAACGTCGGCGGTCGATTTTGCTGATGACGACCGAGATCACGCCAACAACGGTCATGGCCGTGAGACCGAGGCATCGTTGGCCGCGACGTGGAAGTCAAACGCGATGACTTCCATTGCTGTCATCACTCGCGAACCTGCGACCGTGGCAAACGATCCGACGTGTAGGTCGCTCGTCTGCACTTTTTCCCGACGTTCTCCGCAAGTTCGGTCAGGCGGTAGGCGTTTTTAATGGCCATGCTCACACTGGCCAAATGGTGCTACCACACTTCTACCACTTTCCTTGAAAAGCAGCGAGAAACGCCGAGAAACGGTGAGCGCTATTGAAACAATGACGACAGGCGGTAGAGTCTACGTTTACCGAGGTTTCACGTTGTTTTCGCGATGCGGCAAAAGAGTCTCACACGGTGGAAGTCACTGGTTCGAATCCAGTATCGCCCATCTTCACAGCAAGAACCCTCGGATTTCCGGGGGTTTTTGCATTTGTGGTGACTCCGTGCGCCTCCAAATCACCACATTCAGGCGTACCGCGCGCCGGAATGCGCGCCGCTTTTTGGAAGTCCACTTCGCGGACTTGCAGGTAATGCTTGCGAGCGACCGCCTCAGAGTTGCCCAGCCACGCACAGACGACGTGAGATGGGAAATGCTCTTCCAACTCCGTCTGACGCGAGGCTCTCAGGTTGTGCCACAAACGCGGCCAAGGGGACACGCCAGCACGCTTGATGATCTTCTCGAATTGAGTTCGCAGGTTCACGGCTCGCCAATCGCCCGATTCAGCGGCCTCGTGCCGGAAGGCGGGGAGAATCCAGTCGTCTTGGCTGACAGTCTGCTCGAATCCTTTGGTCGCGGCGACAAAGAGTTCGTCCAGGTAGGGCCGCAACTCAGGAAAGATCGGTACGACCCTCTCGCCCTTGCCGATGTGGTGTTCGGTCTTCGGCGAGTGAACCGTCATCCGGTTGCCAGCCCAGTCGATGTCTCGCCATCTCATCGAACATGGTTCGGACGGAACGCGCAAGCCGGCGAACCTCGACATCGCAATCAGCGACTCCCATTCAATACTCGGAGCGAACTCCAATACCTTGGTGATCGTGGCTTGGTCGATGAAACGCTGTCTCGCCGGATTGTGCGAGGGACCGCCCACAACATCATCAAACGGGTTTTCCGCAATCAGCTTTCGCCGCACAGCATCCTTGAAGAATGTCCGAGCCAGACTACATCGCCGAGCCACCGTTGCCGCCGCCAGCGTTCTTTTCTTCGTGGGCTTCTCGGCACCCTTGGCAGGTAGGGAATTGGTGGCCTGCGTTTGCAGGTGCCGGCGAAAGTCATCGGCATCGGCGGGCGTGATGCTGCTCAATGGCCGATCCGCTCCGTACACGTCGATCAGATTGCGTTTCGTGTGGCCGTAGAACACCGCCGTTCCCGCCTTCACGTCCGAACGGCGAGCCAAGTAGGCGTCCAAGAATTCGCCGAGCGTGATTTCCTGCGTTGCTTCGCGGGGATGAATCAGTCCCACGGCCACGAGCTTCTTTTCCATTTTCGGACACATGCTGCCCAACCACTCGGCTGTCGCGCGAGCCAACGGACGGGATGGCATCAATGCTTGGTTGATGATCTCTTCAACGTGATCGGCAACGAGGATGGCAAATTTCTCGGAACACTTCCCCAACCGAATTGGCCGACGTTTGCCATCCAGTCCTTTGAAGATGACTCGCTTGAACCCGTTGGGTTCGGTGGCGATGGAAGCCATGTTCATTTCCCTTTGCGGCGTGACGCCGTTTTCGTGGTCGTAGGAATTGGCGTGAGTTGCAGGCCGAGAACTCGACCTAGCCCGTCGATGCCAGCCATGCTCAGGCCGCGTCCTTGGCGAAGGAATCGGTTCAGGACGATGTGAGAGATTCCCGCTTCGGCCGCGAGGTCAATCTGAGTGCGTCCAGACTCGGCCGCACAGCGTCTCAACGTCTCAATGATGGTTTCGTGTGTCTTCATCGGCGGCATGGTAGCGGTGAATTAACTATTGAGCAATTGATTGTTGAGTGACAGGAGCAAGTACATCAATTGATTGACCTGCTCGCCCGTGTTGGTCGAACCGGTTTTCGGCCGAGTTTCAGCCAGTCGCGAGTCGAGCCATCGGGGGCGATGACACAACGCCAAAGACACTTGCGGCACTGAGCGCGGCCCGTCGCCACGTCTTCGATTCGCAGGTCGGCCGATCCGCAGCCGGGGCAGGTGGATTGTTTGGGCGATTGCATGTCAGGCTCAACTTCGACAGTTCCTTGCCGGAATTCGGGGCAGCTTTGTTGGCATGATTGGACTTGCGCCGGTTTTTTTTACTGCGGAGTCACTTTGTAGTGCCACAACTGACCGCTTTAATTCCTAAGTA
>JBJXEX010000041.1:0-3944 GCA_046156195.1 Planctomycetaceae bacterium
AAGCCGAAGTGGTCGTTTTCGAAGAAACGATAGACGGCTTCGGTCTCCGCGCGTCCGCCCCCGACCGCAGCCGGCAAACTCACCGTCGGCTGCGGTGCCAAGTCGGCGAGCACCTTCATCAGTCGCAAATCGCGCCGAGCGTCCCCAAGATCCAATGTCAGCAATTCCTCAGTCACCCATTCTGGAATCATGCGGTTCCATCCTTGGAACGAACTCAAAAACTTCCTGACCTTCGCCCATCGTCGCTGATCGTCGCAAACACGCCAAGATGTGTGGAACAACGAGGGCTAGCGCCCTGGGCTATCGAGTCACGACCCTTCGGGCCTAATTCACACCTACGGGTGTTTTGAAAACGTGATCTCGCGCAGCAATCGTCGGATCAATCGCCGCGTATTCGCCTGCCGCGCCCGTCAGGAAGCGGTGCGTTCTCATCTTTGGGGACCACTCCCTGACGGTCGCGGCTCTGAGACTCGGCGACGAAATGGTCCAGAGGGTCCAAGTACACGTTGGCAAAGAACTGGCTGGTTTGATTTCCCAACGGCACTTCACGCCGCCGCTCACTGGGACTCAGCAAGTCATCGCCGGGGAACCAGTCCAACACCGGCTCCTGCGCGTTGCTATGGTCGATGATCAGATCGCACAGCCACAGCACGTTCGGGTCTTTGATATTTCGCCGGATCAACCGCTTCAGAATGTCATGGTCGATCGACGGAAAGAATTTGCGAATGTCGGCCTTGAGCACAAACGGAAACCGCTTCGCGAACTCTTGGCACCGCCTGACTGCCGCGTGCGTCCCCTTACCCGTTCGACACGCATACGAGTCGAACACAAACGACCGCTCAAAGATCGGTTCGAGCACGCTGGTCAACGCATGATGCACCACACGGTCCCGAAACGGAGCCGCGCTGATAAGCCGCCGCTTCGGCTCGAAAATCGGAAACGTGCGGTAGCCTCCCGGCCGATAGCGCCGATCGTGCAACTCCTCATGCAGTCGCAACAGCTCCAATTCCCGAAAGAACGCGAACCGCCCGGTCGTGCGGCGCGAACGCTTCCGCCGCTCCGCCTTTTTTGCCGCTCGGCATAATGCCTCGAACGAAGAGACCTCGCACGAAAGCTGAGAACTGCGACGCATGGCTGACCCCAGTCCGCTCACCTCAGTGAATCGTCGCACGCGAGCCGCGTGCGCCACACGCCCCCGGCCCCCGGCCCGCGCACGCCGTTGGCGTCGCGGTTAAACACTTTATTCTCGTCTGCGGGCGTTACATTCCGCCCCCAAGGGCAGTGGTCGCCAACGTGTTTTGCGTGGGGCGGGGTTCAACAATCAATCGTCGAATGTCCGCTCCTCCAACCGCAACAACAACGCACCCACGAACCGAAACAACACTGTTGGATTCTTCGACCATTCGTCTGACGGAGCGGAAGGAGTTACATTCTCGCTCCGCGAACAAGTGACATTCGCAAACGAGTTTGGGGTAGGCACTCCTGCCTCTGGAGAGGTTTTGACCATGAGCACCCAACTGACTCCTGAATTGCAGCAAACGGTGGAAGCGCAGCATGGCTGCGCAACGGTGGATGCGGATGGCCAAAGTTATGTCGTGATGAGGTCCGAGCTGTATCGCGAACTGCTTGGCATCGGTACTGAGTCAGACTACGAAGCGTCATTGCAGGCGATTCGAGAGGGGTGGGACGACGTCCAAGCCGGTCGCACGATGTCGCTCGATCACTTCTTTCAGGAGTTCGACCGCAAACATGGCCTTTCAGGTTGAACTCTCTCGGCGCGCGGCGAGCGACATTGAAGAGATCTTTGAGTACATCGCCGTCGAATCCGATGCCCCATTGAATGCCGCTCGCTGGCGACACGGTTTGGAAGCCCAGCTTCGTCGCCTGTCGCATTTGGCCGGCAGCATGCCCTTGGCCGAAGAAAACCATTACGCACCCTGCGAACTCCGGCAAATGCTCTTCGGCAAGTTTCGCATTCTCTACACCGTTCAGTTCGAAGTGGCCTTCGTCCTGACGATCCGCCACGGACACCGACTGCCGTTGTCCCCCGCAGAACTCAATCGGATTTGGAAGCAAAACTGAGCCCCGCCTGATCCTCTGACGACGTCCCGCGCCGGCATCGCAGCGTTGATCACTTTTGAAACGTCATCTCGCGCAACAGTCGTCGCACCAACCGATGCGTATTCGCCTGCCGTGCGTGACCCAGCCAACTCATGATCCGTTGCCGAATCTCCGGCAGCGTAATCCGTCCCTCGCGAAACCAACGCTGCATCCGCGGCACCCGCTTCCGAAACCGCCGCAGATTGCTCTTGGCCAACAACCGATGCGTCGGAAAGACGCGGTAGCCCAGAAACGGAATGCCGCACCGGACCGGAAAGATCACGTTCTTTTTCGGATGCACTTTCAATCGCAGCGTCGCCAGAAACTCCGCGATCTGCCGCTGCCATTCCTGTAACTCTTCCTTCGTGCGTGCGAACACCAGAAAGTCATCGACGTACCGCACATAACCCAGCCGCGATGAGCCGCGCGACTCCGAGCCGCGACCGTCAGGAAGCGGTGCGTCTTCGTCGTTGGAGACCACTCCCTCACGGTCGCGGCTCTGTGACTCGGCGACGAAATGGTCCAGCGGGTCGAGGTACACGTTGGCAAAGAACTGGCTGGTTTGATTTCCCAACGGCACTCCACGCCGCCGCTCACTGGGACTCAGCAAGTCATCGCCGGGGAACCAGTCCAATACCGGCTCCTGCGGATTGCTGTGGTCGATGATCAGATCGCACAGCCAGAGCACGTTTGGGTCTTTGATCTTTCGCCGGATCAACCGCTTCAGAATGTCATGGTCGATCGACGGAAAGAATTTGCGAATGTCCGCCTTGAGCACAAACGGAAACCGCTTCGCGAACTCTTGGCAGCGGCGCACGGCCGCGTGCGTCCCCTTGCCTGTCCGACACGCATACGAGTCAAACACAAACGACCGCTCGAAGACAGGAGATTCCCAAGGTGAATAGCAGGCGCGCCTCGACAGCTAATAGTGCGGCATCAGATAAGAGGCCCAGTCGCCTCTTCAATCGGGATTTGTCGAGCACTCGCATTTGGTGACAGAGAACCACGGAATCGCTGGTCAACCCGCCGTCAACTTGAGCCACTTGCACACATGATGGCAAGGTTGCTCGACGGAGGTTCGTCGTGAGTGGGATGGCGAGTACCGTGGTGGTGAAGCGGTTGACAGCGTCGTTTTGCAAGACCTACACCGGCCGCCGTCCGGCTTGTTCCGAGCCTTGCGTTGGATCAAGCTCGGCCGTCCAAATCTCACCACGAGTGACGTTCATAGAGTGTCCTCACTGGCGAGACCTTTCGCGTACTCACTCAGCCCGGCTTCCGCCAAGGCTCGGTCTTCGTCGTCGGCCTCGCGGTACAAAGCCTCCCAGTCCTGCGGGGCCGCTTGTGGAAGTTGTTTGGCTCGGCCACGGAACTTCAAGAACGACAAATACTGAGCGACCTGATCCAACTCCGCTTCATCGAGAGTCGCGAGATCACGAACGATTGTTTGCTGAAGTGTCATGTCAGCGCTCCTCGGAGGAAGTTTGTTCGCGGTCAGCATAGCGGGACTCTGTCGGCACGTTAATTCAATTTTCGAGGTTGTCTCTGGGAGTTCTGCGGCTCGACGCAGCCCTCCATTCATTTGGAATAGCGATCCTCAAGGACCAGGAAGGGTCGCAAAGAAGATCGACGCACCGACGATTGACTTCCACGTTTTCAAAGTCTTCTGGCTGTTGAATGGAGGGCTGCGTCGAGCCGCAGTACTCCAGGGTTTGTCTTGGTGTCGGCTTCAGCCGACTCCCCATTGGCCACCAGTTTCAACGGGTGGTGAGCGGGACAAGAAACTCTTTGTGAGCCGGCTTCAGCCAGCTTGTGGGAGTGGCTTCAGCCAGTGGGATGTCTGAAGA
>JBJXEX010000044.1:0-43313 GCA_046156195.1 Planctomycetaceae bacterium
TCGCGAAGATGTCTAGCGAGTTTCCCCCGGTGATCGAGTAACTAAAGCCGCCGTCTGTGGCGTCCGCATCGTCACCGCTGACCGAGCCGACGACCGTTGCGTTCGCCGAATTCTCGGCGAGGCTGAACGATCCGCCGCTGACGGTCGGATTGAACTCATTCGCGTCGGTGACGTTGATCGTCACCGTCGTCGAACCAGTGCTCGCGGTCCCCGGCCCGTTGTCCGAAATTTGCACCGTCAGCATGACCGAACTGATTGCCTCGCGATCGAGATTCGTGTTGTTGGCCACGGTGATCTGACCGGTGCTGGAGTTGATCGCGAAGATGCCCAGCGTGTTTCCGCCCGTGATCGAGTAGCTGAAGCCACCGTCCGTTGCATCCGCGTCGTCACCGCTCACCGAGCCGACGACCGTCGCGTTGGCCGAATTCTCGGCGAGGCTGAATGGCCCACCGCTGACGGTCGGATTGAACTCATTCACGTCGGTAACGGACACCGTCAGGTTTTGCGAGGCGAGTCCCCCGTGTCCGTCGTTGGCGGCGATTGTCAGCACATAGACGTTCGAGCCTGCCGCCGAGCCGGGGGACTCGAAGTTCGGGAGATTGGCGGCTTTGAACCGCAACACGAACGAGCCGCTCTCGTCCACGATCTCGAACTTGGCGGAGTCGTCGCCGCCAGTGATCGTGAACGTGATGGGGTCCGAGTCCGCATCTGTCGCGGCGAGCGTCACAACATTCGTTGTGTTCTCGGGCACCGAAGGCGTTGCGGACGAAGTGAAGACCGGAACAACATTGTTTTGCACGAACAGCGTGACGTCGTTGTTGTTCGAACCGCCGGTGTAGTCGATCACAAACAGGGTGGTTCCAACTTGGAACATTCCGCCGTCAGGAATCGAAACACCGCCGACTTTGAATGTGGCGAGTCCTTGGATCGCATCGGTTCCGTCGTTGTTGATGATCGTGAAGAGATCGCCGTCGGCCGGCGTGAATCCCAGTGTGACGTTCACGTTCGCATCGTTGAGCGTCACTGCACCGGTGACGTTCAATTGATCGTACTGCGTGCCCACCGCTTTCCCGTTGAGTTCGATGTTGAAGTTGGAGCCGCTCGCCAGCGTCACGCTGCCCGTGTTGAGGATGCCGGGGCTAGCTCCGGGCGCAACCGTTCCACCGCTTTGCACCGTGAGACTATTACCCGTCACAGTGCCGGTGCCTTGCACATAGCCGCCGTTCTGCACCGTCAGCAAGCCGCCCAGCGTGAGCGTGCTGGAGGGACCGACCGTGAGAATGCCCGCGTCGTTCAGGACACCGCTCGTTGTGAAGTTGCGGCCGTTTTGAATCGTGAAGCGTCCGGCCGAGTCGACCGTCGCCAGATTCGTCAGAGCGCTGGTGGTTCCGGTGGAGCCGACGAAGATGTTTGAGTTCGCGCCATCGAGCAAGATGGTCGCGGCGTTTGTCGTGATGGCCGATGGCAGCCGCAGTGTGCTATTGGCTTGAACTTGCCAAGCGCCCCCGTCGAGTTTGCCTCCGGAGAGGTTCGTCGGTGAGGTGCTACTATTGACGACACCACCGTCTTGCGCAGTCACCATACCGGTGTTCGTCCACGACGTTGGCGCGATTGTCGAGATCCCGCCTGCCGCAACAACGACACCCGCATTACTGAACGTCGTTGGCGCGATGAATAACGTACCGCTATTGGCTTGCAGGGTTCCGTTGTTGGTGACACTGGAGCCGATGACGTACAGCGTCTGGTCGGACGATTGCGCTAGGACTGTCCCTTGCAGGATCAAAGGACGTGACGCATTGCCCAGCGTCACGACCTTGGAATTGCTCGCGTTGCGGATCGTGATACCCGATCCGATCGTCAGACTGCCGGCGTTCGTCTTTTGGACCCGCGCGTCGTCAAATTCCGGGTTGCCGGCCACCGCGCTGAAGAGTTCCACCGTCCCCGTGCCCCCCAGCGTCTGATCCACCGCCGAGGAGAAGTTCAGCCCTACGTCGGGGGAGTCTTCGGACGGATGAGTAGTCACCGTGCTCCGGTCCAACCGGAGCGTCTTGTTGTTGGCCAGCGTCAGGCCATTCAGCACCGTCACCTGATTCCCCGAACCCGACGTCCCCGGCAGCAGCGTCGTGTCCACCCCCAACGTCACACCGTTCAACGTCGCGGAGTTCAACACATACAGCATCGCGAAGGAGTTTCCCGCCAATACGGTTAAGTTTTTCAGTGTTCCGCCGGACAATGTGGTTATCTCGCTTGAGCCGGCTCCATTGACGAAAGTCAATGTGCCGCCCACCAAATCGAGACTGCCTGTCACCGACGCGATTGAACCGGTGAGGTTGAGATCCGTCTGGTGGCTAAAAGCGATCGCCGCACCGATCGTGATCGCGCCGGAATTGGCATTACCGACATTGATCGCCGGCGCGTCAATGCGACTGAATCCGGCCTCCAGATTGATCGCTTGGCCGTTCGTCTGTTGCTTCAGCGTCACGGGGAAGTTGGAGGCAATCGTCGCGGTGCCGTTGATGCCAATGCTGTCACTCGTCAGTGTGATGCTTCCGGTCCCCGATGTCTTGAGGTTCGCGCCGGCACCCACAGTGATTGCTTCGGCACTGACCTGTAGACTGTTCCCCGTATCGAGCGTGATGTCGCCGTTGAGATTCACCGTGTCGGTGCCGACATCGCCGTCGATCACGAGAAAGGCCTTCAAGGCCGTATCAACGCTCGTCACCGTAACGGTGTCGTTGCCTGACCCCGCATTGATCGTCAGCAAACCGGACGGGTTGGCGAACGTCACACTCGCACTGAGCGTCGAATCGATCGTCGTGTTCGCCTCGGTCGCATCGACCAGCGTGATCGTTTCGGCTCCCCCGTTGAACGTGAAGTAGCGGTTGACCACGATCAGGCTATCTGCGACCGATTCCAGACCGGTGTAGTTGACTGTTCCGGCGAACGTCACGCTACCGTCGCTGGCACCCGTCATGCTGTGCTCGACGAAGACCCCGGTGCCACCAGTTACCTCCAACACGTCACTCGTTCCCACGCCGCCGTTGAACGTGATGCCGCCTGACGGAATCGCTTGCCCGCCGGAGAAATCAATCGTCAACGTGTCGCTGCCTCCCATGCCGTTGATCGTCAGGCTCGTCACCGAGGAGAGCGGAATGCTCAGCGTCCGACCGCCATTCGACAGCGTGCTGCCAGCCCGTGCGAACTTGATTTGCTCGTTGGCCTCCGTGATCACCAAATCCGTGCCGCTGCGACTCACCGTAATTTGATTGTTCTTACCAGTACCATCCACATCGGTAATGGTCAGATCGCCGTTGTTGAGAGTAGCGGACAACGTAGCAGCCAGACCGCTTTCGTACCGTAACAGCGCGAAAGCCCCATTGATCGCGTTGTCGACTAACGTCGCTCCGGCCACGACATACTTGCCTGCCGCGTCCACTGCCACGCTGTAACCTTCATCGCCCGACGTACCGTTGTCCGTGGTGACGATGCCGTCACCGCCACCGAACGTCGTGTCCAACATCCCCGCCGATGTGTACCGTGCGAGCGCGAAATCGGTAGTCACGTCACTGATACCCCCTGCACGGACCGTTGTCCCGACCACGACGTAGTTTCCCGCCCAGTCCACTGCCACACCGTAGCCGTAATCATTGTAATTATCGTTCGACGAGCGGAGGGCCGTGGTGACGATGCCGTCACCACCACCAAATGTCGTGTCCGACACGCCAGCCGACGTGTACCGCGCGAGTGCGAAATCGTAATTAAATCCTTCGAACGTGAGTCCGGCCACGATATAGTTGTCGGCTGCATCTATTGCCACGCTCGTGGCTTCATCGTAATTTAACGAGAAGATGCCTGTGGTGATGATGCCATCGCCATCGCCGAACGTCGTGTCCAACACCCCCAACGACGTGTACCGTGCGAGTGCGAAATCGAAATCCGACCCGTTGTACGTTCTCCCAGCCACGACGTAGTTTCCGGCCGTATCCACCGCCACGCTGTTGCCGAAATCGCTGAACAGACCGATCGCCGTGGTGACGATGCCGTCACCGTCGCCGAATGTCGTGTCTAACACGCCGGACGAGGTGTACCGCAACAGGACGAAATCGTACTCATCCCCATTCAATGTGCTTCCGGCCACCACGTAGTTTCCGGTCGCATCCACCACCACGCTGTTCGCGAAATTGAAGGACGAGCCGAGATCCGTGATGACGATGCCATCGCCACCGCCGAACATCGTGTCTAACACGCCCAACGACGTGTATCGCAACAGTGCGAAATCATAACCATCCTCATTGGATGTGTATCCAGCTACTACATAGTTTCCATTCGCATCCACCACCACGGTGTTGGCGACATCGGGGTACGAGCCGATATCCGTGATGACGATGCCATCGCCACCGCCGAACGTCGTGTCTAACACGCCCAACGACGTGTATCGCGCGAGCGTGAAATCTTGATCCGACCCGTTGTACGTACTCCCAGACACGACGTAGTTGCCGCCCGCGTCCACCGCCACACTTGAGCCTTTATCGAGCGAATAGTTGATGTCCGTGACGATGTCCGTTTCGACAATGCCATCACCCCCGCCAAACGTGATGTCCAGATCGCCCGCCGCCAGCAGCGTGCGGTCTTCCAAATGTTCAACCCCAATCGCCTCGCGCAAGCGAACACGCTCGCGAATTCGGCGTGAGCCACCGCGAGCCATTCGATTTCGAGAGAACAGCACGTTCCACCAGGATTTCATCCGCTTCACGGTAGGGCACCTCTTAAAAAGGTTGTCATGGACTGGGCGACTCATCGGGTCAGGGACTGACAGAGTGAATCATCCATTGAGCGAAAACAAGGCGACGCTTTTTGGGGGGACGACGGAGCCGGCACAATGGACTGGGCCATCGCAAAAAACAGACTCTTCCCTCATCGGTTCACACGAGACACTCTGAGGTGGGACGCCTCAGCCATATCGCTCACCAATTCCAATGAGTGTGTGTCAAACAATTCATCCCCAGATCCGGGGATTGACGAGCCAGATTCTGTTTATTTTCCTAGGAGCCCGTCCGTAGCCGAAGTCGTGAGACTTCGGTCTCCCGCGTGCCACCGAAGTCTCACGACTTAGGCTACCAGAGGGGCAATTTCCGATTTGCGGCGATCGAACAACGGCAACAATTCTTTGCGCATCCCAGACGGATTCCATTCCCATCCAGCACAGAAAACCCTGCGATGACGACAAAATCGTCCGCCAAAACGAAGACTCCTCGAAAGAACTCAGGACAAACGCGCCAACCGACACCACTTGAGAAGCGGCTGGCGAAAGTGGAACACGAGTTGGCCAAATCAAGGCGGAGATCGCTCGCAAACGAAAACAGCCTTGGTGGCACGCCATCCTCGACACGGACCACCTCACGATTCTGCAACAACATGACTCAGTCGCATCCCAACGTTTGTGGACTCGATTAGACGGACTTCCGCCCGACGACATCAGCACCTCGATCCCTGGCGTGCGCGCCGAAGATTGGACGTTGTGACCGCTCGGAACCGAAAGTCGCATGGCGGTTGTCATGAGTCGGATTCTTCTGTTTATTTCCCACGAAGGAACAGAGCGGCCAGTTCCGTGGCGGAACCGACACGGAAATGTTGATAAATGGCTTTGACGTGATCGCCGACGGTGTGTTCCGTGATCCCCAATTGTCCGGCGATGGTTTTGCGAGTCAGGCCGTCGAGCAGCATCAACATGACCGTGCGTTGCCGAGGCTTCAGTCCAATCAGTGTCTCCTGCGGCAGCAATTCTTCGGCAGTCGAGTGCATCCAAGTCACGCTGGTCATCGCGAGATCGACGATGTCGGCTTCTGGCCTGCCGAATTCGGCGCGACCCAGGTTTCGCAGAAAAAACAACATGCTCCAGGTGTCATTCGCACGGTTCCGCACGGAATGCACCCAACTCTCCCAACCGCCTCTCCGCATTTGCTGACGCATCTTGGGAATCGCGTCCCATTCGGCTTTCGAGAAGACGTCGTCGTAGAGCGTTGTGGCTTGGTCGTCTTCTCGCAGGTGAGCCATGACGCGCTCGTGAAAGGTCTGCTGGGCGTCTCGCTCCAGCCCCCATTCCATCACGATGACACGCTGCTGGCTGGTCAGTCCAAAATCAACGATGGCCATGGGAGTCACGGAATCCTGATCCGGCCGGCCGCGACCCCAGAACCAGAACCCGGCGTCGGCTTGCACCAGGTGCGCCAGCACATGCAACAACGCCTTTCGGCGATGGGCCAACTCCGATTGGTCGTTCGCAATCGTGACGATCGACTCCAATAAACTTCGCGCGACTGTTGTCGAATTTGAACCGTCAATGATTCCACCTCGCGTTCCGACCTTCCAGCAACACAATCGCTTTCTGTGGTCAAAACCGAACAAAGTGAAAAAGGGTTTTTGAGAATTCCGCCAAAGTCGCTTTCAGCACTTCGCGTGAAGTGAGCCGAACGGTGAATGACGCTATCTTTCCAAGCGTTCAAGCCGTCGGTGATTTAGAAGCGGTTTCAAAATCCGAATCGGACGTCGCCGCGTTCGCCAGAACGCGGGTGTTCTCGGCGTTTGCCCGCACTCTGGCGAGTGCGGCTACGGAATTCCCGCTGCGAGAACAGCTCATGTCCGAACCGGAAAAATTCGCGGAGTACCTGCAGCGTCTTCGCGCGGGTGACGAACAAGCGGCCGCGGACCTCGTTCGCGATTATGAGCCGTTGATTCGCCGTCAAATCCGAGTTCAGCTACGCGATCCTGGCCTGTGTCGCTTAATGGACTCTGTGGATATTTGCCAATCCGTGCTGGCCAGCTTTTTCGTGCGCGCGGCTTCTGGACAGTTTGACTTAACGAGTCCCGAACAGTTGCTGAAGTTGCTCTCGACGATGGCTCGGAATAAGTTCGTGGGAGCGACTCGGCGACACCGCGCGGAGCGGCGCGACGGAGGCCGTATGGAGACCATGTCGGTGGAAGAATTGAATCCACCCGGTCACGAGGCCACGCCGAGCCGAGTGGCCGTTGGACGCGAAATGCTCGCAGCAGTGCGCGAACTCTTGACGGACGAAGAGCGCCGTCTGGCGGACCTACGTGGCCAGGGGCACAATTGGCCGGACGTCGCCAGGGAGGTCGGCGGTTCCCCGGATGGTCGGCGCATCCAGTTGACTCGCGCCCTCGATCGGGTCACCCGGCAATTGGGTCTGGATGAGGACGATGCATAATGCGGCCTTCGGCCGCAACGAAAGTAGGTTGGGATTCCATCCCGACCGGTCGGGATGGAATCCCAACCTACGAACTCGGACAGGGGGCAGGTCTTCAAATTTCATTTTTGGCCTTCCGATCCACCCCTGACTCACTTCTCCCACCGCCATTCCAACCCACATCGCACACCATTCGCGAAGCCAAAAATGAAATTTGAAGACCTGACCCCGAACCGCGCGTCGGAGCCGGCTCGGACGTTGTGGGAGTTGTGGCGGCAGGGCCAACAACCGGACCTGCGCATCTACCTGGACCAGTCCGGAACACTTTCCCAAGAGCAGGTCTTGGAAGTCTTGCTCGTCGATCAGCGTGAACGCTGGACCGCCGGGGAAAAGGTACTGGTTGAATGCTACGTCCAGGATTTCTCTTTTTTGCAAACCGATCCCGAGGCATTGACCGATCTGGCCTACGCGGAATTTTTGGTGCGCGAACATTTGGGGGAGACTCCCGAATTCTCCGAGTACCAGCAGCGCTTTCCCCAAATCGCCGAGACCCTGCGGCAGCAAATCGCCTTTAATCAAGCTCTGCAACCCAGCACGTTTTCAGAAACGAACTCAAACCCTTCTGAAACGTGCGATGCCGAAACCGTGCTCTATGGTCCCGGACGCATTGGCGAAGTTGACCAGTCCCACGAAATCCCGGCCGCTCTGCGCGAACATCCGCGTTACCGGGTGATGCGGTTGCTCGGCACCGGCGGCATGGGCGCGGTTTACCTGGCGGAACATCGCCTGATGCACCGCCAGGTGGCCCTGAAACTCATCAACGCGGAATACCTCGCCAATCCCCGCATGATCGAACGTTTTCAAAGGGAGATTGACGCGGCCGCGCGGCTCCACCACCCCAACATCGTTTCCGCTTTCGACGCCGAAGAAGTCCAAGGCGTTCACTTCCTCGCCATGGAATATGTGGAAGGTGAATCGCTCCACGAATACCTGCTTCGCCAGCAAACGCTTCCCGTTCGTGAAGCTTGTGTCTATGCCCAGCAGGTTGCCAGTGGGTTGCAACATGCTTGCGACAGGGGCATGGTTCATCGCGACATCAAACCGCACAACCTGATGCGCACCAGCGAGGGAACGATCAAGATCCTCGACTTTGGCCTGGTGGCGCTCGCGGCGCAGGGACAAGGGGCGGGGTTGAGCAGCACTGGCGTGGTCATGGGCACTCCCGATTACATGGCCCCCGAACAAACTCGGGACTCCCATGACGTGGACATCCGGGCCGACATTTATGCCCTGGGATGTACGCTCTATCGAATGCTGTCCGGCCAAGTGCCGTTCCCCGGACGCTCGGGCATCGACAAGCTGATCGCTCACCGCTTGGAAGAGGTGTCCCCACTCCGCCAAGTCCGTGCCGACGTGCCCGTGGAGGTCGACAGAATTGTTAGGCGCATGATGGCCAAGTCGCCCCAGGATCGCTTCCAGTCCCCACGGGAAGTCGCTGACGCCTTGAGCGTGTGTTTGGCCGAGGAAGACTGCAAAGTCCCGCCACCGAATAAAATCCGCGTGGCTCTTAGGTTGGTCGCAGTCGCCGCGCTCGTACTCCTGGCTGGTGTGGTCATCACCATTCGTCAGAACGGCAAGGAAACCAAGCTCGACGTTTCTCTCGGCAGCGAGGTTCGCGTCGACAAAGAGGGAAACATCCCGATCGCCGTGCCCAACGAGATAAAGGACACCCCAGGGTTCTCCGAGGTCCGTCGCTTCGGCAACGTGGAACAGGGCATCATGCGCATGGCCGTTTCGCCCGATGGCAGTCATGTGCTGACCTCCGGAGGTGACGGTTTCGCACGCTACTGGGAGGTGGCCACCGGCAATCTGGTCCACCGCCTGCCAAGTCTGAAGGGGCAAGTCTATAACGTGGCCATCAGCGCGGATGGCCAGAAACTTCTGTCGTGCGGCGAGGATCTCCTGATCCATATCTGGGACCGTGCCACCGGGAAGGAGATCAAGAGACTCGAAGGCCATCACGCAACGGTCAGTGGTGTGTCAATCTCCACGGACGGCAAATGGATCGCCTCGGGCAGCAACCATGACGGCTCCGTGCGCCTGTGGGATCAAGAAAACGGCAAAGAGATTCACAGCTTCGCGCTCGGGAATCATGGTTCGCTAGGTGTCGCGTTCTCGCCGGATGGCAAATGGCTGGCATCCTGGGGCCGGGATGCGACCGTCCGACTGATTGATGTCCAGAAGCGTAAGGAGATTTATTGTCTCAGAGGACACCGTGCGATGGTTCGCGCGGGCATGTTCTCGGCCGATGGGAAGCGCTTCCTGTCTGGCTCGCACGTTCTCGGTGGCCTCGGCAACCTGTGCCTGTGGGACGTCGAGGCGGGCAAGCTGCTGCGTTCGATCGACGACATCCCAGGTGGCAGCCATGGCGTGGCCATCTCGGCGGATGGAGTGCGAGCCCTGAGTGGTGGGCCGGAGGGAGTCATCACTCTCTGGGATCTGGAAACCGGCTGGAACATCGCGACCATTACAGGCCCTGATCCGAATATCAACGACGTGGCTTTCCTGCCGGATGGCCGTTACGCACTCTTTGCCAGCGGGCATACTGGCGCGATTCAGGTCTGGAAGCTGCCCGATCCCCGGAAAGTGGGCGAGGTCCGCCGCTTCCTGGGCCATACGGGAAGCGTCCGTGCGGTGGCCTACTCACCGTGCGGGCGCTACGCCCTTTCCGGGAGCGGCTGGCCCAGTTCGGACGGGACCATTCGCTTGTGGGATGTGACCACTGACAAGGAAGTTCGGTCTTTCAATGGCCACGAAGGCACTGGGGCGGCAGTCGCCAAAGCATCTGATTCACCATCCAGACGAGCTGGATGGGGTTTGACGTGGAGCGTGATTGCCGGGATAGCACTCCATCTCCGGCTCCATCCAGGCAAGCTGGATGGGGGCCAAAACGAAAGACCTGGAATTCGTGAACACCTCGAAAAATGTTGTTTCCGGCAAAGGTCACGGGACGAGAGCCGTGTTCCTCACCAAGCGAGTGATTGAAGCGATGCAATTCTCAATGACCATCCCCGGAACCGGGGATGTTTGCGTGACGAAACGCGGCGCGCGTGTCGGTCGCACGCGAGCCGCGTGCGCCACAGTGCCGCTCAGCGGCTGCGCAGGAACAGCGCGGCCAGTTCGTTTGACGAGTTGACTTGGAAATGCTGATAGATCGACTTGAGGTGATCGCCGACGGTGTCTTCGGTGATGACCAGTTGCAGGGCGATGCTCTTGCGCGACATCCCGTCCAGGAGCATCAGCATCACTGTTCGTTGTCGTGGAGTCAGTCCGGCGAATGTTTCCGGCGGCAGCAGTTCATCGGCGGTCGAGCGCAGCCAGGGGATACGCGACATGGCCAAGTCGACGAGAGCCGCTTCGCGCGGTCCGAATTCGTCACTGCCGGTGTTTCGCAGAAAGAACAGATTGCTCCAGGTTTCGCTGGCGCTGTACCGCACGCTGTGCAGCCAGCTTGACCAACCACTGCGTTCGATCATCTGCCGCATTTGGGGAAACGTCTGCCATTCGTCGTCGGAAAACAGATCGCGGCGAGTGTCGGTGGATTGCGTGACCTGGCGGCTCTGCATCCGCTCCCGGATTCGCTGGCGCAGGTTGCGATCCGAGTCGGGGTCCAGCGCGTATTCCATAAACGCCGCACGTTGCTGCTCGTTCATTCCGCAGCCGAGGGATGCAATCGGCGTGACGGTCTGCACCGCATCGAGCCCGCCGCAACCCCACGCCCAAACGCCGATATCCGCTTGAATCAATTCTGCCAACCGGCTCAACACCGCCTGACGGCGACCGGACAGCGCCGGGTGCTCCGCGGCAATGACGATCACGGATTCCAAGAGGTCTCCGAGGCTCTCGCTGGAAATGGCATTCGGAAGTTGCATGATGGATCGTACCAGTTGTGAAGAGGCTCAAGAACTCGTACAGGCGAGACGCCGAGTTCTGAATGGAAAATTCGCCGATTCGGAAAGAAATCCGGCTGGGCTCGGATCGAATCCGGTGTCCACCGACCGGCAATCTCAGACCGTACTGGGACTTATGAGGTTGGCGAAATTCGAGCGAGAATGTCGCGCAATGCCCGTTGTGGAATGACACCACCGAGACGAGTCACGTCGCTGGGCTTCAAATAGATCACCCAATCGCAGCGGGCAAGACACTCTTTGGTCAGTTTCGTCTGTGGGTGCCCACCGTGAGCCCAGGGAAGTCGAACGCAACAGTCATCCTGAAAAAGGTCCACGCGACTGGTAACGGCAACCGCGTCGTGAGCGCCATTTTCGTCGAGCGGGCTGACCACCACTAACGGGCGCGACTTCGGATTTCGGCCATCAGGGTCGGCCACCGTGGCCCAAACGATTGTTCCGGGTCGCAATTCCATCGCCAACGTCCTGCGACTTTCGTTCACGGTTCGTGATCAACTCAAATCTTCTTCATCGAACCAGGATGCCGGTGGCGGATGCCGTTTGGCGAGAGCGGCTAATTCGTCAGCGCTCAGCGATTGGAAGCGCTGGATGCGCTCGTTGGCCTCGGCAGACAGAGGGCCAGTCCAAGCCGAGTACCGAGCTTGGTTGATGGCGACACGAAACTCAGTCGCTCCTTCAACCTGGAAGCCTGCCGTCTCGAAGCGTTGGATTTTTGCCAGTAACTGCTCACAGGGAGTTAGCCATAAGGAATAGAGTTGGCCGAAGGCGGTCTCCTCAGGCTCATTGAAGGGAATCTGGCCGGCATCGACGCTGGCATACCAAGCGGCTTCCGCCCCGCCGATCTGGTGATAGACAGACAGCCCGAAGGCCAGTGTGTCCTGCAAGTCCAGGCAAGCCATTGCCTCGGCGTGCGCGTCCTGCCATTGCTCGACTTCATCGCGGAACAGTTCGATCCGTCGCGAGAGTTTTTCAGACAGGCTCATGGGAGTGACTCGGAAAAGTGATGCGGAAGCTGGGGCGATCGGCCGCAGTCTATCACAGGCGGCGGAGGCGTTTACAAATCCAACCCCAATGAATCAAGACGTGCCTTCGGGAGTGCTCCGGTTCGACGGAGCCTTGGAATCGCCGCGAAGCGGATTTCTTTGGACTGGCTGTGACACACGAACGATCGAGTTTCCAAAGGGTTTCGCGACACCGCACCGAAGTCTCACGACTTCGGCTACGGGCGATCGTCAGTTCGCGTCTTCCAGCCGGAAGATGTAGATCACGCCGTTCTGGTGGCGCAGCAGCAGATGGCGGCCGTCGGGGCTGAAGCTGAGCTGCTCATCGTGAGCCGCATACGGCGCGGAGGGGACGTGAATCGTGCGCAGCGCGCGGCCAGTTTCATTCCAGATCCGAAGCGTGCCGTCCAGCGAGCGAGTTGCCAACAAGTTCGTCGTCGGGTGAAACGCGAGGCTCAGCAAGTTCCGTTCGTGGCCCTCCAAAGTGGGCAACGATTTCATACGGGTCAGCAGTCCGCGTTTGTCGAATGTCAGCGACCAGCGCAGCACCTGCTTCCCTCGAATGGCCACGAGTTGTTGGCCGTCCGGCGAGAATTCCGCTTGCTGGTACAACCAATTGTCGGCCAAGCTCGGCAGGCTGAGAGTCTCATCGCCTGTGAGTGCGTTCCACAGGCGGATCGAACCGTCCTGGCTGGCGCTGGCGAGATAGCGTCCGTCGCGATGATAGGCCACTGAAGCAACCGGGCCCGTGTGACGCGAGAAGGTCTTGAGCAAGGTTCCGCCGCGAGACCACAGCCGCACGGCTCCGTCGTGGCCGGCCGTGGCGAGTTGTTCGCCGTCCGGCCTCCAGCAGACGCCGTACATGCTGCCGGGAGCGCTGCCGCCGGCCAATGCTTCGTGCGTCTGGGCGTCCCTGATCGTCAGAGAACCATCGCTGGCGGCGGTGGCGTTGGCCGAACCGTCGGGTGAAGACACCTGTTGATGGAAGGTGATATTCGCCGTCGGATCGGACTGGTCTGTCTGCTTGGGTCGCAGCGACGGCAGATCCCAGACCATGCCGGCGGAGAGCCATTGCCATGCGCCGGAACCCAATGAAAACTCGAATTCCGCCCCGATCACTTGCCGGCCGCTGGGACTGACGGCCAGGGATCGAATCCGGCGTCCACCGACGGGCAATTCGCGACCGCTCGCAATTCGTCGAAAACTTGGCGAGCCGATGACGGACGATCGGCGGGGTTCTTCGCCAACAGGCGGTGAATCAGCGATTCCAATTCGACCGATCGCTCCGGGTTGAGTTGGCGAACCGGCGGCGGTTCATCGTGCGCGATGCTGTGCAGCGCGGCCAGGACGTCCTCGCCTTGAAAGGCCGGCTGGCCCGTGGCCATGCGATACAACACGCAACCCAGGCTGAACAGGTCCACGCGCGCGTCGATCGCTTGTCCGGCCGCCTGTTCGGGAGCCATGTACGTCGGCGTGCCGACGATCGAGCCGTGGCCCAATTCCTCCACCTCGCCGTCCATGCTGCGCACCAAACCGAAGTCCAGAATCTTGACCGTGCCCCACTCGTGGATCGCCTCTGGAACGTGGAGCACGTTTTCAACTTGCTCCCCACGATCGGATCGCACCCCACGGAATTCCCAGTTCCCCTCCAGCCAGATATTGCTGGGCTTGATATCGCGATGGACCAGTCCGTGTTCATGAGCTGCACGCAACCCGCGAGCAATCTGACGCCCGATCTCGCGCAGCAGCGGATCGGGCAACGCCCCGCGCTCACGCAACAGCATCTCCAACGTCTGCCCGGAGAGCAGCGGCATGACGAGATACGGCAGGCGGTTCCCATCGGCAGTGGTCAACTCGCCGACGAAGTGGACCGCGACAATGTTCTCATGCTGGATAGCCGCGGCGGCACGGGCTTCACGCAGGAACCGCTCGCGCGCGTGCGGTTCGCGAGCCAACTTGTCCTGCATCACCTTGATCGCCACGCGACGGCGCAGCTTCGGATCAAACCCCTCGTACACCGTCCCCATTCCGCCCCGACCCAACACGCCGCGCAGCTCGTACTCATCGGGACTGATGGTCGGAACCGCATCCGGACGGCGCACCGCTGGCGGAGTTTGCTCGGCGACCGAGCCGAAGGTTTCGCCCTGTCCATCCGAGCGGCCCACTCGTAAGACCGGCTGCCGCGCGACGCGCTGAATGAAAGCCTCGATGGTCGATTCGAGTTCGTCCGGCCAAGTGGGACGGCCTCCCGCCAGAGCCGTCAGCAACGCATCGCGGGGTCGAGGTTGCTCAGCCCGCGTTTGGCAGTCCGAGCATTCATTGAGGTGCTGTTCGACGTAAGACGAGTCGGCCTCGCCCAACCGTCCTGCCAGAAAGTGTGACAGATTTTCGGCGGTCGGGCAAAGCGTTTTGTCGGACATCACCGAGTTCCATCGAGCAGATTGCGAATAGACCCCATGCTGTATCGGTGCGGCGGGAAAACCTGAAAGGAAATTTCACTCCCACCGCGTCAATGTCGGAAACCCGGCCACTCAACTCAAAAAATCGCCGAGTTCCTCACGCAGGCGTCGCAAGACCCGCGAACGCGCCGAGTAAACAGCAGCCACGCTCAAGCCCAGCTTGTCGGCGACTTCCTGCCCCGAGCGGCCTTCGACGACCGTCTCCCAGCAGGCTTGCCAGATCGCCGGCTGAAAATCGGTGCGCATCACTGCCAAAGCCCGCTCGGCCAAGTGCCGCAACGATTCCTCTTCGATGAAGCGGTCTAACTCTGGCTCGACGGCGGGCGGCACCGAGGAATCAAACGGCTGTGAAACCGGCGTCTTGCGGCGGCCGCGCCAGACATTCAGGGCCACCGTTTTGAGCCATGCTCGAAAACGATGCTAGCCGTCATGCTGGAAGCTGGGCATCGCCTGAACCGTGCGCACGAGAACGTCCTGCACGAAATCCTCCCGCTGCGCCGCTGGAATCGCCAGCCGCCCCGCCAACGCGAACAGCATCGGGCTATACACCGAGACAAAGCGCGCCCAATCCGCCTGTTGGTTGAGCTGTCGCAAGCGTTCGAGCAGACCAATGGACGTGGTCAACATCAGCGATGTGTTCCAACAGTGAAGTTTTTCAACAGTGAAGTTTTTCAACAGACGAACGACGTGAAATGAAGCAGGGTGGGCAATGCGACTCAGCCTACAGTTCCTCCAACGCTGCTGCAAAGCATTCTCTGGCGAAACACGGAAGGCGTCGCTCAAGGTGATTCGGCTCTGAGTTGTTCTGCGAGTCTGGCAATGGCATCGAGCCAGAATTATACCTCATGCGGTCATCAATGAGACGTTTCGTTTAACCCGGAGCCAACGGCGACGGCACCATTCCCAGGGTCCACGCCGTCGCCGTTGGCTCCGGGTTAAACATGGTTGCGTCGTCCATTCTCGGTTGGCTGAAACGATCAGGCTCGATTGGAGTGCGCTATGAAACAAGCTGCGTTGGTGCTCGGTGGTGCGGTGCTCGGCGGATTGATCGGGTACTTCGGCTTTGCTTGGCTGCTTCGGCAAGGTTTTTATGGACTGGTTCTTCCCGGCGGACTGCTCGGGATGGGAGCCGGCCTGGCGAGATGCCGTTCCTACTGGCCTGCGATCGTCTGCGGAGTGCTCGCTCTTTTGCTGGGGCTGCTGACGGAATGGCGATTCTTTCCGTTCAAGGTGAATGGCAGCTTGAGTTATTTTCTAAGTCATGCGAATCGACTCAGTACGGTCACGCTGTTGATGATCGCCGCCGGCACGGTCGTCGGATTTTGGATACCGTTTCGCCGCGTGAAATAGGATCGCAAACCCAATCCAAAAACTTGGTTCTTCTGGCTTTGTCGTGGCAGGTTTCTCAGGCGATCGAGAGTGTGAGACCAATCGACGGTGGATTTTCTAAGGCATGGCTCCGATGTCCCAGAGTGGCCAGAGCAACGACCAAGAAAAAGCCCCGGCCGAGAGAACCCGGCCAGGGCCAGACACGCCCTGGGCGCATCGGAGACCGGAATATCCCTTGGCAGGTTGCGTCCCCGCAGAGCCTGCCTCCATGCTCTTGGCATCAGGCACGACAAAGGCAGAAGATTGAGGGATGAAGATAGAACCCAATTCCACGACAGAGCCAACTCCGTTCGATGATGGCGTGCTCTATGACATCATCATGGGCCAAATGGCCGACTACGACCTGGCTTTTTATCGCCAGTTAGCTCGTGAAGCGGACGGGCCAGTGCTCGACCTACCTTGCGGAACGGGGCGAGTGCTCCTGCCGCTGCTGCAAGAGGGAATCGATATTGAAGGGGTGGATCTGTCGGCGGGAATGCTCGCGAGATTACGACAGAAGGCCGCCGAGTTGGACTTACAGCCGCGAGTACACAAAGCCAGATTCACCGACTTGCGGCTAGAGCGTCAGTTCGCGCTGATCATCAGCCCGTGCAATTCGTTCGTCCACAACCTCACGGCCGAGGATCAAATTGAATCGTTGCGTCGTTGCCGCGAGCACTTGTTGCCCGGCGGCTTGCTCGTGATCGACACGTTCTTTCCCGGCTCGCAATTTCTGGCGACGGACAACCAGCGAGTTTTCGAAGGAGAGATCACACATCCCACGACCGGGAATCGCTTGCGGATGTACGACTCGCGATCGTTCGACCGCGTGCGGCAGCTTTTTGATTCCAAGAATGAAGTCGAAGAACTCGACGCAGACGGCCGGCTGCTGTCGGCACGTTCGTTCTCGACGACCATTCGCTGGATTTACAAAACGGAAATGGAACTGCTGCTCCGCATCGCGGGCTTTTCCCACTGGGAAATCTACGGCGGCTTCGACCGCCGGCCGCTGGAACTCGAAACCGACGCGATGCTCGTGTTCGCGTGGAAGTAGCATTGTGGTGCGACGCTCCGCGTCGCAATTCACGACGCGGAGCGTCGTGCCACACTCGTGGCACTAATCTCGCAGATGAAATAGCCGCTTGAGCGCGTCGATCAGGCCGTGCGGAGTACCGGACTTGGCCTCGTGTCGCAGTGCTTCGAGCGGCGGGTGCAGCAGCTTGTTGACGATGCGTTCGACGCCCCGCTCGACAGCTTCGAGGTCGGTGGGCGAGAGATGCGATAGCTTCGATCGCAGTCGCGCGAGTTCATCGCGGCTGACGTCGTGCCACTGTTCGCGGAGGCGTTTGACGATCGGGCCGGTCGCCATGTGGTAGACGTCCTGCATGAACCGGTCGGCCTCGTCGTCAACGATCAGTTGCGCTTTCGCGATCTCTCGGTGACGTGCCTTGCGGTTCTGCTCGCAAGTCTCTTCGAGCGCGTCGATGTCGTAGAGGAAGACGTTGTCATCGAGGTCAGCGATCGCCGGAGCGAAGTCGCGCGGAGCACCCAGATCGAGAATGAACACCGGCTTCTCGCCCGAGCGGCGACGAGCTTGGCGGAAACGATTCACATCAACGACCGGTGCGGTCGCGCCCGTCGTGCTGACGATCATGTCGGCGCGAGCAAGTTCCTCATCGAGTGCTTCCCACGAGCGTGGCCGTGCTCCAACTGAGGCGAATTGTGCAGCGAGCTTCTCGGCATTTTCGAGGCTGCGGTTCACGACGGTGACGTGCCGGACTCCTTCTTCGCAGAGGTAGCGCAGCGTCTCTTCGGCCATCTCGCCGGCACCGAGAATCAGCACTTGCTTGTCGTCGAAGCGGTCGAAGATGCCGCGTCCGAATTCGCCGACCGCGACGCTGGCGACCGAAACGCGGCCTTCGGCCAGCCGCGTTTCCGACCGCACGCGTGCCGACACGCGGATCGCTCCCTGAAACATCGCGTGTGTCAGCGGGCCGCAGGCGTTGTGGTCCTGAGCGGCTCGGTACGCCTCTTTGACTTGATTCACAATCTGCGGTTCGCCGAGCACCATGCTGTCGAGGCTCGACGCGACACGAAACAAATGCCGCACCGCGTCGGGACCGGTCTCGGCCAACAGTTCGTCGGAGAACTCGTCCAGCGGCAGGGAATGAAAGTCCGAAACGAACTCGACGATTTGCTTGCGCGTCGGCGCGGAATCGGGCGACTCTTGAGCCGAGTAAACCTCGACGCGATTGCATGTCGAGAGTACGACGAATTCGGCCGATCGAAAGCGACCGGCGAGTTCACGGTACGCGGCTTCGAGCTTGTCTCCGGCGAACGCCAGCCGCTCGCGAAGAGTCAGATTCGCCGATTGATGATTGCAGTAGACGACTTGGAGGTTCATGCGCGGACCTCCGGGGAGTCGTGGAGGGAAGAGGCAGCGAAAGTAACCCGAAGCGTCAGCGAGGGCGAACGCTTCAAGACGCATTGCGGCAAATGAAGTCCGGTGAGCGCCCCCCCTCGCTGACGCTTCGGGTTACTTTGCGACGTCTTCGCCCCACTATGGAACGTCGTCAGCGAGAGAACTTGCAGGCCGACCAGAATCACCAGCAAGAATCCGCCGGCCCAGAGTGTCAGCGCGGCGACTTGCTTGCCGGTCGAGCGGCGGGTCGTCAGCAGCCACACAAATAACGACATCATCGCCACCCAGACGACTCCGTGGCCGAGCACAATCGGGTCGGAGAAAGACAACGTGGCTCCGGCTTCCTGTGACTTCAAGCCCAATGCGACTCCGCTGCCGAGGCCCAGCGTCAGCAGCGGCACGCTGATGATCACCGCCCACCAATTCCAACGGGCCAGCCGAGCCAAGCTGGGCAACATCACTCCTGGCTGCGAGGCGTGGTGATGTTTCAATCGCCGATGCTGTACGACGTACATCAGGCTCAGCAGGACTCCGCCGACGACTCCCGCGATGCCAACCACTAACAGCGAGGCGTGCAACATCACCAGTCCGCGATTGCTATCAATCAGCGAGTTCGGCTGTTTGCTGACAAAGTAGGACGAGACCACGAACAGCAACACGACGGGTAATAGAAACAAACCGACCGCCAACTCGCGATCCACGGCCGTCAGGAACAGGTACAAGAGCACGACAATCCAGGCGAGCACCAACAGCCAGTCATGTGCGGAACTCAGCAGCGGAGGGAGCAGCTCTTGCCGGCCGCGGATCAGCAAGTACCCGGTCTGAGCGGCAAAGCCAGCGAGACCAAAGGCCAGTCCAATCCAGCGTGCCACCGGCAAGCGTTTCAACAACCGCGCGGCATCCAACCCCAACGCCACCACATAGCTGGCGAGGAAACAGAAGACGCTCACTTTGGCGAAGAATTCAATCGGCATGAATCAGACGGTCCAATCTTCAACAGACAGTCCGGGAACCTTCTCAAAGTCTTTTAGGTTCTGCGTGATGACTTTCGCACCACGAGCCAGCGCGATGGATGCGATGCGCAGGTCGTGCGTCCCGATGCGAACACGCTGCCGTCGGAGGTCGTGAAATGTTGCTAATGATTGTTCCTTAAACGGCAACACTTGGAGCTTGCGGTAGTTCTCCAGCAACTTCTGAAGTTCGGCATAGTACAACAACAATTGCGAGTCGGATTTTGAGTGGTTTAACGAGGCGAGCCAACCGCGAGTCTGTTCCTGAAAACTCACGATGGTTGCGAACACGAGCGAATGTGGCTCGCGGAGAAGTCGATTCTCAATGCGATCACGGATCGGAGTCCGTCCCGCCTGAAGAATGGAGAGGATGTTGGTATCAAGGATGACCTCCATGGAACGTCAGCCTTTACTCTTCGCCGTGCGTCGCTTGGCACCTGGCTTTGTTTCTTTGGCAGCACGGGCATAGTCCTCAATACGCAGCCGTTCGACTTCGCGGCAGATTGCCTCAAATGCGGGGCTGTCGGCATGTGTGCCCACAATCGCTTGCCAACCCTGTTTCTCGGATGGCTGTTCTTGTTGGGCCACCAAGCCTTCCACTTCGGCCTCCAATCGCGAGACTCGCTCTTCGAGACTCGCGCGTCCGTTCTTCTTGTGTTGGCCGTTGGTTTGAACCTTCATAGCAGGTCTCCGTGATCGTGCAGCGATGGGCGGCAGTATGCCGTTACCGCGGGGTGATCGCCACGCGGATCGGCGTGTTCCTCACGGCGTCGCCAGCTCTTTCACCGTCGTCACGATCTGGTCTTCAAGACCCGCTTTCCACTTCGAGGGCTGCATGTAGACGATCATCGACGAGTCCCCTTCATAGCCCCCTTCGGTGAGGACTCGTTCGGAGGGGATGTAGGCCATCACGTCGTTGGCGTAGCCGGTAACCCACGTCTGGCCTGAACCGAGTTCACGTTTCAGCCGTAGCGAGTAATCGACGACCACCTCACCACCAAGCGCGACCCAAGTCACACTGCCGAGCTTCCAGACTTGCACCGGATACGGATACGTCGGCGCGAGCGGCTTGCCAGCGTCGACGTCTTTGAGGAACAGCTTCGCTCGCGTGCGCTGGTAGCGATCGGTGACCTCGGCCGTTTTCAGCAGTTCATCGCGTGTGGGAATCGTGTTGAACTCCAAGGGGATCTCGCGGAATCGCGCGCTCACCGCGCCGGTCACGGGGGACATCTCGGTCGCCAGAGCCTTATCGACCGAGAGGGCGAGCATCCGACCGTATTGCTCGGCGAGTTCCACCTTGCGGCGCGGCAGCGGGTTTTGATCGGCTCCGCAGCCGCTGAAGAACAATGCGGTCGTGCCGGGATGCCGCTCCTCCAAATACAACTGAGCGAAGCCGGCATAGTCACCGCACCACTGGTAGAAGCCGAGCACCGTGTTATGACAGGCATAGCCGAAGATCACGCCGCGCAGTTGCGAACCGTCGGCGGACAGCACTCGCAAGACGGGAACTTCGTGGTCGATCGGGCCGGTGCCGATCGGCGGGCGGCGGTTCGAGGCGAAGCCACAGTTGCCGACCCCCGTCGCTAAATTGGCCGGTTGAAGGTCCGCCATCGCGGCGTCGATCGCCTCGGTCACGCGCGCGTCGAGCCACTTCTGATTCGCGATCACTTGCTGCCAGTCCTCGTCCTTCATGTCGAGCATGTGTGTCAGCGATTGATCGAGCGCCGGCCCGCAATGCGTGTGCGAGCAACAAAACATGAGATCGGCTCGCTCCAGCTTGTGCTTGGTTTTCGCCGCGGCGGAGACCCGCTCGGCCATGACTTTGGGCACGCCGACCAAGTCGAGCGACACCATCACGACCCGCTTGCCCCCCGCGTCCTGCAACGCGGCCGCGCGAGCATACAAGTCGTGAACCTTCCCCTCTGCCGCATGAGTCCGCCCGCCGTAGCCGCTCATCCACATCGGCTGTTCGGGAGTAATGACGACTCGCGCGAAGCCGGCCTTCCAGTTGGAGTCTTCAGCGTCGGCCTTTGACCAAGTGGTCAGCAATGCCGCGACGGCGAACAGCGCTGACCAAAGAAACGAAGAACGAAGCATTGCGTATTCTCCGGGAAGAGATGAACTGGTTGTTGTTTCAAACTTCAAAAAGGGAATAACGGCTATCGGCGATCGGCCAACGGCTTTCGGCCGGACAGTCGGCTAAGGCTGAGGAACTCGATCGGTAACTCGGTGCGGCCGGTTGTTGCCAAGTCGGCGAAGGCGCTGCCGAGCACCGACGTGAACTTGAATCCGTGGCCGGAGAATCCGCAACCGATCACGACGTTGGGGAACTCGGGATGCCGATCAACAATGAAGTGCCGGTCAGGAGTGACGGTGTAGAGGCACGTCGAATGACGCGCGGGCTGTAAGCGAACTCCCGGCAGACACGTTCTCAAGAAGTCGGCGATCGGCTGCACATCGGCCTCGCGAAGGCTTCGATCGACCAGCAGCGGATCGGTGACAAGCTCGCCGCCGGAGTGCTGAGCCACTTTGAGAACGTGTCCGTCGAGCGAAGGAAAGCCGTAGAAAGTTCCGGTCGGCATCTCGAAATAAAACGTGGGCATCGACGCATCAAGGTTGTATGTCGGCGATGTTGTCTCGAACCAAAAGATCGGTTTGCGGAGCACCTGCAACGGCAGCTTGAGATCGACGAGCACCGACGCGGCCCACGAGCCGGCGGTGATGATCAGCGACGCGGCCACGAACTCGCGAGTTGCCGTGCGGACACGAACTTCGCGACCGGTGCTCGACCAGGAGATGACCGGCTCATCGAAGCGCAACGTCGCCCCGTGAGCCGCCGCGAGATCGAGATGCGTGCGCACGCAGTCCTCGACTTGCAAGAAACCGGCATCCGGTTCAAACACGACATCAAATGAATCGGGGACTCGGAATCCGGACCAGCGGTTCATCGCGGCGGACGCGGTGAGATTCTCAATGGTCAGCCCATGCTGACTCGCGGAGAGTCGCGCGCCGGAGATCGCTTCGCTGTCGGGCAGACCGGCGAGCAACAGGCCGCACTTCCAGAACAATTGTTGTTGCGACTCGGCTTCAAGTTCCGCCCACAGGTCGTACGCTCGCAGCAGCAGCGGGACGTAGTCGGGATGCTCAAAGTATGCCTTGCGGATGATCCGCGTTTCGCCGTGCGAGCTGCCTCGATCATGAGCCGGGCCAAAGCGGTCGAGTCCGAGGACTCGCAAACCGCGTTGCGCGAGATGGTACGCGGCCCCGCTGCCGAAGCCGCCGACTCCCAACACGATCACGTCGAACACTTCCGTCATGCGGCACCGCTTGTCAGTCTTAAAAAAGGGGATAACGGCCATCGGCTGCCGGCCGAAAGCCGATCGCCGAAAGCCGATGGCCGTTATACCCTTTCTCTTCGCAAGCAGACTACGGCTTCACAATCGGAGAGACAAATCGTGAAAAAGCGCCGCCGAAAACGTCGTGAGGTCGCCGTCGAGGCGTCGTATGTCTGCGACAACTGCGGCGAGGAGATCGTCATCCCGGTCGACCGCTCGGCCGGCGAGTCGCAAGAGTTCATCGAAGACTGCCCCGTCTGCTGCCACCCGCAGATGCTCCGCGTCGAAGTCGACGAGAACGGCGAAGTCCGTGCGTGGAGTGAGGGCGAAGCCAACTAGCTCGATTTGCTCGTTTGGAAGTGATGCGGTCTGCCTGTGGCGGATTCGACCTTCCCGCCGGCGCGCCCCCCCCGGTCAGCGCGGGCAGCCCTTCGGGCTACGGACTTTTGGAAGAGCGACTTACCATCCGCTGAACTCCGATCTTCCCAGCAGTGATTTGGAACAAAGTCGTGGTGGATGGAACTCAGCCTGACAATCAATCGGCGAGCGCCGGTGCCGATGAACTCGCGAGCGGGATCGTGGCGTTTTTACGTTCCGAGACTTGGCCCGTCTGGCTGCTCAGTGTGGTTGGTGTGTCGGTGCTTTATGTCGCGACGGCGAAGCTCGGATTTTTGTTAGCGATCCCTCCGGGGAACGTGACTGCGGTCTGGCCGCCGTCGGGGATCGCGCTGGCCGCGCTGTTGATCGGAGGCAATCGGCTGTGGCCGGGGATTTGGCTCGGCTCGTTCGTGGCGAACACCTGGGTGTTCAAAGGCTGGGAAGTGAGTGGCGTGGACTTCGCGTTGGGGGCGTCGATCGGAGTCGGTTCGGTGTTGCAGGCGTTGGTCGGAGCGGACGGATTGCGGTGGTGGATCGGCGGCAACGATCCGCTCAGCCGCGCGGTGCATGTGTTTCGATTCGTGGTTGTGGCGATGGCCATGTGCGTGGTCAGTTCGACGTTTGGCGTGGTCAGTCTGTGCTCGGCGGGGATCGGGAAATGGCCGTCCTTTGGGGGGATGTGGCTGACGTGGTGGCTAGGTGACGTGGCCGGAGTGCTGGTGTTTACGCCGCTGCTACTGGCTTGGGTGCTGCCTGCCGAGAGAGGTCACTCCGGGCGGATCAGCGAGGCGCTGTTGATGCTCTTCACGCTGGCGATCACGAGTCTGATGGTCTTTGGCCAATGGTTTCAGAACGGCCGCTATCCGCTGATCTTCCTGGTGTTTCCCAGCCTGATCTGGGCCGCGCTGCGGTTCAATCAGCGAGTCGTGACGCTCTGCATTGTGGGACTGGCGGGAGTGGCGATCTGGTGGACGGTGCATGGCGAGGGACCGTTCGCGATGGCCACGGTCAATGAGTCGCTGTTGGTGCTGCAGGCGTATGTGGACGTGGTCACTCTGGCGAGCTTGATCTTGTTCGCGTCGGTGGCCGAGCGGCGGAGCGCTGAGCGAGTCATGCAACAACTCAACGTCAATCTCGTCCGGCAAGCGAACGAGTTGGCCGAAGAGACCGAGCGTGCGAAAGCGGCCGATCGGTTGAAGTCCGCATTTCTCGCGACGATGTCGCACGAGCTGCGAACGCCGTTGAACTCGATCATCGGATTCACCGGGCTGTTGCACCAAGGATTGGCTGGCCCGCTGAACGCCGAGCAGAAAAAACAAATGGGGATGGTGCTGGGCAGCTCGCGGCATCTGTTGAGTCTCGTCAACGATGTGCTGGACCTGACCAAGATCGAGGCGGGCGATCTGCAAGTTTCCTTTGAGCCGTTCGATCTGCGTGAAGCGATTGAGCACGCGCGTCAGCTTCTGATGCCGCTGGCCGAACGCAAGGGACTGCGTCTGGAGGTGCGCGTCGCGCCGGAAGTCGGACAGATTGTTAGTGACCGTCGCCGTGTCGAGCAGGTGCTGATCAACCTGCTCGGCAACGGGATCAAGTTCACCGACAAAGGTCAGGTGACGGTGCTGGCCGACGTGCAGTCGAACGGCCACCCGCACCCCGGAGATCCGAGCAAGAACAACCACGGACCAATCGCTCGCATTCAAATTGTTGACAGCGGTATCGGCATCCGGCCGGAAGATGTGGGCCGATTGTTCAAGGCGTTTCGGCAACTGGACTCGGGCCTGAACCGCCAGCACGAAGGGACTGGCCTGGGATTGGTCATTTGCGAAAAGCTGCTTGATGCGATGGGAGGCAATATCAATGTCCAAAGCCAATGGGGGGCGGGCAGCACATTCACGGTGACGCTGCCGGTCGAGCGGCCGATCCCGCGCTCAACGTAGCCACGTTCGCCAGGATCTGTCGGTTTAGTCGTACTACTAGTTCGCGATTTCTTGCCGGCTTGCGCGCATTTCTGAGCCTCGCCGACAATGTAACCCGAAGCGTTAGCGAGGGAGGATCCTCCCTCGCTGACGCTTCGGGTTACATTTGGTTGCGGCTCCGCCGCGATGTGGCTCGACGCTCCGCGTCGAGAGGCGCGACGCGGAGCGTCGCGCCACAATGTGCGCACGCCGACAAGAATCTGAGAACTAGTAGTACGAACAAATTCAACACGCTCTGGCGAGCGTGGCTACGAAACGAATGCCGACCATGAAGCCGAAAGTCCTGGTCATCGAAGACAACGAACAAAACTTATATCTCGTCACCTTCCTGCTGGAGCGGCACGGGCTGGAGATCATTCCGGCTCGCACCGGGCCGCAAGGCTTGGCGCTGGCGAGTCACGTTCGGCCCGACTTGATCTTGCTAGACATTCAACTGCCAGGCATGGACGGCTACGAAGTGGCGCGGCAACTGAAGTTGATCGCGTCGCTGGCGAGCGTGCCGATCGTGGCGGTAACGTCCTATGCGATGGAGGGAGACCGTAACAAAGGGATCGCGGCCGGATGCACGGGCTACATCGAAAAGCCCATCAACCCGGAGACCTTCTTAGAGGAGATCCGATCGTTCTTGCCGTCAGATTGGAAATCGCAGATCTCTTGAAAGACAACCGACGGAATCTTTTTCCTGGAAGCGGTACGGCGCAAGCCGTCCGGTTTCGCTGAGACTTGCGACACTTCACCGGACGGCTTGCGCCGTTCCGCTACCCGATCGGTTCTAAAGCGAGAGCAAGCTCGACAGCACCGGGTGGCTTGCGCCACTCCGCTACTCGATCGGTTCTAAAATGAGTGCCGGGGGGGCTGACGCCGCCCCGCTCGACTGATATTCGGAGGACTCATGAAACGCATTCTCGTCGTGGATGACATCATCGAGAATCGTTACCTGCTCGAAGTTGTGTTGCAGGCGTATGGCTATGAAGTCACGTCGGCGAACGATGGCGCGGAGGCTTTGGCCAGTGCTCGTCGTCAGCCGCCCGACCTCATCATCTCGGACATCTTGATGCCGGTGATGGATGGCTTCGCGCTGTGCAAGCAATGGCGAGCGGAACCGGCTCTGCGCGACATCCCGTTTCTCTTCTACACGGCCACCTACACCGATGCGCGGGACGAACAACTGGCGATGGATTTGGGGGCCGATCGGTTTTTGATCAAGCCGCAAGAGCCGCAAGTGCTGCACGCGATCGTGCAAGAAGTTCTGGCGCGCGGAGTGAAAAAACTGTCGGCTCCCGTCGCCGTCGCGCCCCCTGCCGACGAGATCGCCACTCTGCGGGAATACAACGAAGCCCTGGTCCGCAAGCTGGAAAAGAAGCTCACCGAACTGGAGTCCGCACGCGATGCCTTGGAGTCAGACATTGGCCAGCGACTCGAAATGGAGGCCGCCCTCCGGAGCAGCGAAGAACGCTGGCGGTTGATCTACGACACCGAACCGGAATGCGTAAAGGTCGTCTCCTCCGAAGGCCGCTTGCTGTCGATGAATCCCGCCGGACTGGCCATGATCGATGCTCTCACGCTGGACGAGGTCTGCGGCAAATCGTTGCTCGAATTGGTCGTGCCGCAACATCGCGAGGCGTATCTCGCACTGCACCGGGATGTCCTGGCCGGTCAGTCGCGGAGGTTGGAATTTGAGATCATCGGGCTGAACGGCACACGTCGCTGGCTAGAAACGCACGAGGCCCCTCTGAAGAACGAGGACGGCACCGTCGCGGTGCTCGGTATCACTCGCGATATCACCGTTCTCAAACATGCCGAAGCACTCGTCAACGGGCAAAAGCAGGTGCTGGAACTCATCGCTTCGGGAGCACCGCTGACCGAATCGCTCACGGCGTTGCTCCACATCGTTGAGAAGCAGTCCGAAAACATGCTCTGCTCGATTCTGTTGCTCGACGCGGACGGCATTCACTTGCGGCATGGTGCCGCGCCGAGTTTGCCGCCGGATTACTGCCGCGCGATTGATGGAGTCGTGAGCGGTCCCTGTGTCGGCTCCTGTGGCACGGCGGCATTTCGGGGCGAGCCGGTCATCGTGACCGACATCGCAACCGATCCGCTCTGGGCCGATTACCGCGATCTCGCCATGCACTACGGTTTGCGGGCCTGTTGGTCGACGCCAATCTTCGACGCGTCGCAGGCGAGCGCGCCGCTCCGCTCGCCAAGGACACGACGGGTGCTGGGCACGTTCGCCATGTACTACCGCCAGCCGGCTCGGCCGAACGAGTTCCAACTCCGGCTCATCGACATGGCGACGCACACCGCCGCGATCGCCATCAGCAAACACCACGAAGAGGCGGAACTGCGCGCGGCTCAGGCCGCCTTGCACGCGAGCGAGCAACGCTTGAGCCTGGCAGTCGCCGCCGCGGACCTCGGCATCTTCGAGCATGACCACACCACCGACGCCGTGTATTTGTCTTCCCGGATGCGGCGGATCTTCGGTTGGAACGACGCCGAGGCGGTTTCTCTGTCAGGCTACTTGGGGGCAATTCATCCCGATGATCGGGCGGCGATCGCCGCAGCCGTGCAGCGTGCCCACGATCCGGCGGGCGATGGTCATTACCACGTCGAGCACCGCATCGTCCTTCGCGACGGCAGCGTTCGCTGGGTCAACAACATGTCGCAGACAACCTTTGTGGGGACGGGTGCCGATCGACGACCGATCCGAACCATCGGAACCTCGGCCGACATTTCCCAGCGCATGAAATCCGAACAAGCGCTGCGGGCGAGCGAAGAATGTTTTTCCAAATTGTTCCGCAGTAGCCCGGACGCGGTCGCATTGGTGAGTTTGCCCGAAGGTCAGATCATCGACGTCAACGACCAGTTCGTGGAACTGACCGGCTACAGCCGGGACGAGGTGTTTCGCCGCACGACGCTCGAACTAGGTTTGTGGGCCAATGCGGCGGAGCGCGAGCAGTTCTATCGGTTGCTCCGCGAGCCAGTCGGCGTCCGCGTGTTTGAAGCGACCCTGCGAATCAAATCCGGCGAGCTGCGCGAGGTCCAGTTCTCTTCCGATCTGATTGAGTTGGACGGCCGGACCTGCGCGATTACGACGGCACGCGATGTCACCGTGCAGAAACGCGCGGAAGAGGCGCTCCGTTCCAGCGAGAGCCAATTGCGGCTGTATCTCGAACAAATGCCGGCAGCCGTGTGGGCCACCGATCGGGATTTGCGTTTCACCTCCTCGACCGGTGCCGCGCTCAAGGAATTGGGCCTGCAACCAGGACAGGTCGAGGGACTCCTGCTCTCCGAGTACTTCCAATCCAACGATCCTGACTTTCCGCCGATCGCGGCTCACCGGCGAGCTTTGAACGGAGAGACGGTTCAATTTGAAACCGCCTGGGCCGGACGCCACTTCGACTCGCACGTCGAGCCATTCCGAGACTCGAACGGGAACATCACGGGAGTTCTCGGACTCGCCTTCGACATCACGGATCGCAAACGAGACAACGACGAACTCATCGCCAGTCGCGAGCGGCTGACGATCCTCTCGCGGGAGTTGATTGCGACTCAGGAATCCGAACGGCGGCATCTTGCTCGCGAACTCCACGACGAGATCGGGCAATCTCTGACCGGCATCAAGCTGAATCTCAGAGCTTTGCAACATCCAGAGCAGTCCCCTAAATCGTCAGCGCTCGTGCAAGAAACGATCGACATCGTCGATCAGACGTTGCAGCAAATCCGCAGTCTCGCGCTCGATCTGCGACCGTCGATCTTGGACGACATTGGCTTGGTCGCCGCGTTGCGTTGGTGTCTGAATCGCCAGTCACAACGAGCCGGTTATGCTCCGCAGTTCGTGGCCGATTCCACCGTCGCCGGCGCGTCGCCCGAGATCAACATCGCCTGCTTCCGCATCATGCAGGAAAGCTTGACCAACATCGCTCGGCACGCCCAAGCCCGACACGTCCGCGTCGAAATTCGCCAGAACGATTCGGAAATGGAACTGCTCGTGCGAGACGACGGCATCGGCTTCGATGTTGCGGCCGCCCACGATCGAAACACACACGGCGAAAGCCTGGGGCTGCTGGGCATGTCCGAACGAGTGCAACTCGTCGGCGGCCAGTTCGAGATTACGTCCACACTCACTCAAGGGACCACGATCCGCGCGCGGTTTCCGCTGGCGGATGACAAACTTCTGAAGAGCAGTTTTTGAAGTGACACACTTTGGGGAACGGCCCCATCTGGCTTGCGGTTAACCAACGCGGCGAAGCCGCAATGTGGCTCGACGCGGAGCGTCGCGCCACAATGCGCGCATGCCGACAAGAATCTGACAACGAGTAGTACGATTCAATCAAAGGAACACCGACATGCCCACGATCAAAGTCGTTCTGGCCGATGATCACGCCGTCGTTCGTACCGGCATTCGCACCATGCTCGAATCGCTGGGTGGCATCGAGATCGTCGGACAAGCGACCAACGGTCGCGAGGCGCTCGCGCTGGTCGAACAACAGCTTCCCGATGTGCTGCTGTGCGACATCTCGATGCCCGAAATGAATGGGCTGGAAGCGACCACTCGGATCGTCAAAGAGTTTCCCACCGTGCGAGTCATCATGCTCTCGATGCACACCTCCGAAGAGTATGTCTGGCAGGCGCTGAAAGCCGGTGCGTCCGGTTATCTCCTGAAGGACGCCGATGCTTCCGAGCTGGAGACTGCGATCAAAGCCGTGCTCAGCGGCACGACCTACCTCACCACGTCCGTCTCCAAGCAGGTCGTCGAAGCCTACATGCAACGCATGGGGGACGCTTCGTCCGTCACCGACGTGCTGACTCCGAGACAACGCGAAATCCTGCAACTCGTCGTCGAGGGCAAGTCGCTCAAAGAAATCGCTCGTTTGCTGCACATCAGCGTCAAAACGGTGGAAACTCACCGCACCCTGATGATGCAACGCCTCAACATCCACGACACGCCCAGCCTGGTCCGCTACGCCCTGCGCATCGGCATGATTTCGTCCGAGTCATAGGCTGGGACTCCGCCCCGATCGCATTTGCCATGATGGCACCGTTGACCGGCTTGGATCTCTCACGTTGCTTTCATTCCTTTGATTGAAACGACCCGCTCAGGCTTTTCCCGATGGGACCGCGTCGCAAGTTCGATGGGGTATTCTTCCGAAAGAAAACCATCGAGGACCATTCGTGACGCCACCATCTCGTTCCGCTGACTTGCCTGTTGCTCATCGGCCGCCGGGTCAGCCAATGCTGGTGATCGGGATCGTCGTCTGGACGGCCGCTTGTTTAGGCGGCTTCGTGTGGCTGTGGTTGTACTCGGCCACTCCGGGAACCGCTGGCACAGCTCAAGTCGATTGGCCCGCTGAGACTCGCATCGAACGCGACCCACGACAGGCCAATCTGATTGTGCTCGTGCATCCGCGCTGTCCGTGCAGCCGCGCCAGTCTCGCCGAGTTGGCCGAGATCATGGCTCGTTGCGAGGGACTGGTCACGGCGCAGGTGCTGTTCTTCAAGCCGAGCGAAATGCCCGACGGCTGGGAACTGACTGACCTTTGGCATCTCGCGGCGGCGATTCCCGGCGTGCGAGTCCTGGCCGACAAAGACGGCCGTGAGGCGAGACGATTCGGAGCGAGTACTTCGGGCCAAGTCCTGTTGTACGACCAGCACGGACGCTTGATGTTCAGCGGCGGCATTACCGTCGCGCGGGGACATCACGGCGAAAGCACCGGTCGCCAAGCGATCGTCGCCTGGCTGTCTCACGGCACTGCCGACCGGTCGTCACACGCGGTCTTCGGCTGCCCCTTGTTTTCCAATCACCGGCTTTCCGATCGCAGCCTCACGCGGGAGGAGAAACGATGACATCGTCCGACGCTCAAGCGATCACCGATCAAGCCGCCATGCTCTGCCAGCAGCATGAGCTGGCCGCCTGCCGCCGCACGGATCGGCAGTTCGCGGTGCTGATGATGTTCCAATGGTTGGCGGGGATCGCCGTCGCGCTCTGGGTTTCGCCACGCGCTTGGGTGGGACTTGAAAGTCAGACACATCCGCACTTGTTCGCGGCAGTCTTTCTGGGAGCCGCGACCAACCTCGGCCCGGCGTTGTTAGCCGCGCTGAACCCCGGAGCCGTGCTGACTCGGCACGTCATCGCGGTCGGCCAAGCACTCTCCTCTGCGTTGCTGATCCACTTGACCGGCGGGCGGCCCGAAACGCATTTTCACATCTTTGGTTCGCTGGCGTTCCTGTCCTTTTACCGCGATTGGCGAGTGCTCCTCTTGGCTTCGGCGGTCGTGGCGCTGGATCACCTCTTCCGCGGCTTGTACTGGCCGGTCTCCGTCTATGGCCTCTCGGCCGTCAACCCGTGGCGGTCGTTGGAACACATTGGCTGGGTGCTCTTCGAGGACATCTTCTTGCTGCGGTCGATTCTGCAAGTACGACAGGCTCAGCAAGTCGCCGCGATGCACGAAGCTCAAGTCGAAGCGGCGAATCACGCCAAGAGTGCCTTTCTCGCCGCGATGAGCCACGACTTGCGCACGCCCCTCAATGGCATCCTGGGCATGAACGACTTGCTGATGGGGACCGAACTGACCGATCGCCAGCGGCAGTTCGTCGATGCCAGCCGCACCAGCGGCAAGCTGCTGCTGCAACTGATCAACAACGTCTTGGACTTGTCCAAAATCGAGTCTGGCCGATTCGATCTCGACTTGCAGGAATGCTCCGTCGAATCGCTGGTGTATGACGTCGTCGAGGCCCTCGGTCCCGGAGCCACTCAGAAGGGGCTGACTCTGAAAGTTCAGATCGAACCGACCGTCAGCGTCACGGCTCAGTGCGATGGCAATCGGCTGAGGCAAATCCTTGTCAACCTGATCGGCAATGCCATCAAGTTCACGGCGACCGGTTCGGTGACCGTCAACGTCACCAGCGTTCGACTCGAAGGTCAACAGCTTCGCGTGCGATTCGCCGTCAGCGACACGGGCATCGGGATTCCCGAGGATTGCCGCGACAAATTGTTTCTGCCCTTCACTCAGGTCGATACCTCGACAACGCGCAAGTTCGGCGGCAGCGGCTTGGGACTCGCCATCTGCAAGCAACTGGTCGAACTGATGCACGGCACGATCGGCATCGAGAGCCAACTCGGCATCGGTTCGACGTTTTGGTTTGAACTGCCGCTGGCGGTCATCGGGCAGCGCGAACAATCGGCGGAAGCGTGGCGTTTTCTGGCCAACGCGCGAGTGCTGATCGTTGAGGACGAGCCACGTCTGCGGCCGCAACTTTGGGATTGCTTGAACGCTTGGCGTTGTCTGCCCACACGAGCCTTCAGCGACGGTGACACACGGCTGGCCGTGAGCCATGCGAAGACCACCGGAGCACCGCTGGATATCGCGCTCGTCGATCTGCAGACCGCGTCCGGCAACCGCTATCAATTGATCGACGAACTGTCGCGCCGCCACGGAATACCGGTCATCGCCATCGGCTCGACCACCGACAGCAGCGATGCCGATTGGCTGCGCCAACGCGGAATCCGACGCCTGCTTCGCGATCCCATCCGACCCAGTTCGCTGTGCGACGCGCTCATGTCCACGCTTGCGGTGACGTTAGTCAGCCCGAAGCCCGCGGACTCCGAAAGTCAGCGAGAGGCAACTCCGTCAACATTGATCGGCCATGTGCTGGTCGCGGAAGACAACCGCATCAATCAAATGTACGTCACCGAGCTACTCAAACATTGCGGCTGCACCTGCGATGTCGTGGCCAATGGGGACGAGGTGCTCGAAGCCCTGCAGCGCGGACGCTATGACCTGCTGCTCCTGGATTGTCAGATGCCCGAAATGGACGGCTTCACCGCCGCTCGCGAGATCCGCCGTCGCGTCGCCGCACGCGAACTCACCACCGTGATTCCCATCATCGCCCTGACCGCGAACGCTCTCTCCGGCGACCGCGAACGCTGCCTCGACGCCGGCATGGACGACTACCTCTCCAAACCCGTCGAGGCCCATCAACTGCGAGCCAAACTCGGACAATACCTGCCTTCAAACTTCTCGTAACGCCCGCCTTTATTATTGAGTCAAGCGGACAGAGCGTGGGTGAACTCTCACATCACCCACGCTCTGTTGACGGGGCGATTCTGTCGTTGAACCCCAACGCCATCGGCGTGGCGGATAAACATCGCGGCGAAGCCGCAACCAATGTGGCTCGACGCTCCGCGTCGAGAATCGTGCCTCGGAGCGTCTCGCTCTCCCTCAGCCCAACAGAACTCAGTCCATGAACCACCAACCCACTGACGCAACTTTGGCCGCACTCCCAACGCACGCTCTCGCCTTCGAGGCATCGACAGCTCCCGCCATTGACCTGACAACGCTACGACAGCGCTGCTTGGGCAACGAGGCCTTCGCGAACATGCTGCTCGATGAATTCCAATCCTGCGTTCCCAATCAATTGGTCGATCTTTCACAACTCGTCGCGGAGGCCAACGCCCCGGCGATTCGTGACGCGGCACATTCCTTGAAAGGGATCGCCAGCACGCTCGCCGCCAATGGACTTCGCCAAGCCGCCACTGATCTCGAAGCCGCCGCCATCTCCAACCATTGGACGCGGATTCCGAATGCCGTCCTTCGAGTTCATCAAGAAGCCCAGCGCTGCCTCGCCCAGATTCCAGCAAAGTAGCAAGCACATTCCATGTGCCGTCAGCAAAGTCGAGGGCACGACACATGGAATATGCCTACATCGTTATCGCCGAAGGCGATGTTTTTTCTGCAAGATTGTGGCGTGACGCTCCGCGTCGCGATTCACGACGCGGAGCGTCGTGCCACATTGCGACTCGCCGCCCTATTACGTTCTCAGTTGAGATTCGGCCGCAGCTTTGCCATTGTCCTGAAGCACGGAAAACATCGTGATTCAGGAGAAAAAGTCATGTCGATTCGACGCATCGCTGTGGGACTGGTTTGTCTGCTGTGTGGCTTGATCGTGGTGCCAGAGGTCTGGTCCGCCGTCATCAGCGGCACGATCGAGTCGGTCTCGGCCGATCGCAAGAAGATCACCATCAAGCCCAGCGGCGATAAACCCAAGCAGGTTTATTCGATCCCCGACGGCACGAGCATCACGCTCGATGGCAGGTCCGCCAAGCTCGGCGATCTGAAAGAGGGACAGCAAGTCTCCGTCTTCACCTCCAGCGGCGATGCGGTCACTCGCTTGACCGTCCGCGGTGCCGAGTCCAAGCCGACCGCACCCGCCACAACGCCCACACCGAAGGCCACGCCCAAATCGAAGAAGACCGATTCGGCAGACTCACCGAACGACAACGCCAGTGACAATAAGCCGGGAGACTCGCCCCAGTTTCGTGGTCCCGCCCGTGATGGCCGCGCCGGCAGCGGCAACAACATCGCCAACAGTTGGCCGTCGTCCGGACCAAAACCCGCGTGGTCAGCCAACGGGTTGGGAGCCGGGTTTTCCGCCGTGTCGGTGGCGAACGGCCGAGTCTTCACGATGGGCTTGATCGGCAACGACGAGAAAGTGTTTGCCATGAATGAACGAGACGGCCGAGCCGCATGGGCCGTCTCCACCGGCGGCGGTGCCTACAAAGATGGAACCGGTGACGGCCCTCGCTGCACTCCGACCGTCGATGGCGATCGACTCTACGCGCTGGGAGCACTCGGCGATCTGGTCTGCCTCGATGCCAAGTCGGGACAGCGACGTTGGCACAAGAACATGCTCAAAGAATTCGGCGGCAACGCGGGCCACTGGGGCATCTGCGAGTCACCCCTGATTGACGGCGAGCGAGTCATCGTCACGCCCGGCGGCCGAGGAGCGACATTGGTCGCGCTCAATAAGAACAACGGCAACCTCATTTGGAAATCACGAACCCCCGGCGATCCCGGTCCTGGTTACGCCTCGGCCATCACCGTCGAAGTGGGCGGCGTGCGTCAGTATGTGAACTTCACGTCGCGCGGGTTGGTCGGCGTGCGTGCCGAGGATGGTGAATTCCTGTGGCAGAACGGCTCGGCCGCCAACGGCACGGCGAATTGCTCGGCCGCCGTCTTTCACGACAACCACGTCTTCTACGGTTCCGGCTACGGCACCGGAGGGGCGTGCTTGCGGCTCGCCTCCAACGGCAACACCACGCGCGCCGAAGAGGTCTACAAAACCAACAACATGAAGAATCATCACGGCGGCATGGTCGTCGTCGATGGCTTCCTCTACGGCTGCGACGAAAACATTCTCACCTGTCTGGACCTGCTCTCTGGCAAGGTTCTGTGGAAGGATCGCTCACCCGGCAAAGGCTCGATCACCTTCGCCGATGGCCTGCTGATCGTCCGCAACGAAGATGGCCCCGTCACACTGGTCGAAGCCAATTCGCAGCGCTACGTCGAGAAGGGCCAATTCGATCAACCCCACCGCAGCCGCCGACAAGCCTGGGCCTATCCCGTCGTCGCCAACGGACACCTCCTGTTGCGAGACCAAGAGACGCTCCTCTGCTACGATCTTCGCCGCTAGCTCGCGCTCGTAGTGACTCGATTCATCGAGTCTCAGTCAGCGGCGTCCCCGACGCCGAAGACCCGATGAATCGGGTCACTATGAGCAATTCTCTCTTTCACAACTCAAAACGAATGGACGCCCCCCCATGAGCACTGAGGTTCTCACCGCCCCTCCCGCCGACCTGCACGCTCGCAAGCAACTCATCCGCCAGCAAGCTCACGCCAACCGCAACGCACAACCCAACAAAGACGAGATCAGTCGCCGCATCGTCGCGTCCTTCATGGCTCAGCCGGAGTACACCGCCGCGCGGACGGTCATGTTCTACGTCGATGTCCGCTCCGAAGTCCGCACGCGCAACGACCTCGAAGCCGCCCTGCGAACCGGCAAGAAGATCGTCGTCCCCTATTGCCTGGATGGCGAACTCGAACTCTTTCATCTGGAGTCGATGAACGAACTCGAACTCGGCATGTACAGCATCCTCGAACCGAGGGCTGACCTGCGTCCCCTCGCGGCCAAGCGAGTCGATGTCGAAGAACTGGACCTGATCATGGTCCCCGGCGTGGGCTTCGACCGCCGAGGCGGACGCACCGGTCACGGCAAAGGCTACTACGACAAGCTGCTGGAACACGCTCGCCCCGACACGCCGCTGATCGCGCTGGCCTTCGAGTGCCAGCTCTTTTCCGAAATCCCGATGCAACCGCACGACATGTTCATGGACAAAGTCGTGACCGAGTCAGCGGTCTACGAGGGCCTGGGACGCCGCGGTGAGACGGAGTCACTTACTCCATCGAAACCGAGATGAACTCCGTTGCAGATTGCAGATTGCAGATTGCAGATGACAGATTGCAGATGACAGATTGCAGATGACAGATTGCCGGCCGTTGCTCTTGCATTCAATCTGCCATCTCTCATCTGCAATCTGCCATCTGCAATGCCTTCACCTCATCCAATGATCCATTCCACAATGAGCACTCCTCTGCCCCCTGGTTGCGAAATCGAAGACACCTACGCCGAGGCATTCCGCAGCATCTACGCGGAGATCCTCGTCACCGCGCGCGATCGCAAATGGCTACAACACGCCGTCAACAAAGCAACCGGTCACGCCAGCAGCACGATCTTTTGCGACTGCGAAGCGGGAGTCGATCGCCACGTCGGCCCCGGCGGCGATGAGTCATTCGCGACTCCTGATGGTCGGCCGGGCGCGATCATCCAGTTGCACGTCCCGCGCTTCCGCAAGGACCGTGAGCCGGCCCTCGAACGCTCGCTGCTGACGCGAGTCAGTCAGAACGTGCTGACCTGTCCGACGACCGCGTGCTTCAATCTGCTCGATACCGATCCGTATTTCAAACTTGGCCGCAAGATCGCCTTCTTCGGCGACGGCTATCAAACGCGAGTCATCCGTCACGGCCGCAAGATGTGGGCGATCCCGATCCTCGGCGGTGAGTTCGTGCTCGATCGCCGCTTCGGATTTCGCGACGGCATTATGGGTGGCAACCTCTGGTTCATGGGCGAGTCGATCGACTCGGCCATCGCAGCCACCGAACGAGGAGTCGCTGCTATCGAGAAAGTTCCGGGAGTCATCATGACCTTTCCCGGCGGCATTGCTCAAAGCGCATCGAAGGCTGGCAGCCGTTACTCGTTCATGATCGCCAGCACTTATCAGCAATACTGCCCGACGCTGCGCGAGCAGCTCGGTGCCGAGTGCCGGTTGCCTGCGAACGTGAACTCGATCATGGAAATCGTGATGAACGGCCGCGACCTCGAAACGATTTCGATCGCGACTCAAGCCGCCATCGCCGCCGCACGCACGACACCGGGCCTCGTGAAGATCACCGCCGGCAACTACGGCGGCCGACTCGGCAAGTCGTTCATCTATCTGCTGCCACGCGAGACAACGTAGGCATCACCACTCCGAGGCAGTGAACTTCTTGGAGCCGCTTCGATTCCAGCGAACCAACGCCAATGCCATCGCAACCGGCACTGCGATCCAAATCCAATACCTCGGCCCAAACACGACCGTCCCGTTGAGCATCATCATCAGCCAGACTCCGTGACGCATGGCGCCGAGCGCCCGCACTTCCTGCGATCGAAACTCTCGCACCCCGTCGATCAGCCACCACGCGACGAACGCGAAGTTCACGAAGACCGACCACGGCAACTCGACGTGAAAGACGCGCCGAGTTTCCATCGCCGTGAACCTCATCGCGTTGGCCAAGCTCCAACAATGCCCGAAGCCCATCGCGACGATGGCGTGAGCCACGCAGGCCAGCGCGCCGATCAGCCAACTCCAGCGGACCACGCGATCTCGCGTCGCGAATGAGCGGCCAGCGGCTTCGACAAAGACACGCAACAGCCAACCGGCCACGGCCACCCAGATCGTCACGCGAATGAGCCACAATCCCAGTGCGAGAGTCATGACAGCCAACCAATTCCGTCACTTCATTTTGTTCCCCATGATTTTGCCAACAAGTGTTTTGGCAAAATCATCGGGAACAGAATGATGAAGCACCGCCCTCAGAAACTATTCTGGCAGTAGCTTGCCCTTCGTTTCCGGCGCGAGCCAAATCAGGCCCAGGCCGATGACGTACACGAAGCTCATCACACTGCACGCGAAGGCGTGGCCCCCTTGAAACGTCTGACCGAAAAGGTGGATCTCTTTGGCGAACAAGTTGCCGGTTTGCAGTGCTCCAACCGCCGCCAAAATGCGGCCGAAGTTAAATGAAAAACCTTGCCCGGTCGCTCGGACTTTCGTCGCAAAGAGTTCTGGCAGGTACAGCGGCAGCCAACCGTAGAACGACGCCGTGCAAGTGCCGGCCAGGAAGCACGTCACCAAGAACATCGGGCCGTACTCGGTGTTCCCTTGGAAGAACAACAGCACCGTGATCAGCGACGTCGCACACAACAAACAGTAAGTGACGCGGCGGCCCAACCAATCACCGATCAACGCCGCGCCGATCGTCCCGATGATCGCTCCGATCGCCAAGCAAATCTGTGTGTACTCTTTCGCGTTGGCGATGTCCTTCCCTTCGGTCAACTTCGCGGCCCAGGTCGGAGCCCACTGAGTCGATCCCCATGTTCCCAGCAATGCGACGGCGCTCAAGCAGGCTCCCAGTAACATCCGTTTGAGAGTCGGCTTCCAGGCGTCGGCGGTCGCGCCGCTGGTGGCGAAACTCCGCTTGAGATACTGCATCACCGGGAAGACGTAGCCCACCGTCGCAACCACGACGCCCAGCAGCGTGCCTCCCAATCGCACGAGCAGCGGCAGTTCATTCGCCCACACATAGATGACGAGCGCGGGGCCGGCCGCTCCGATCAACACGCCCAACAAATCGCGAGTCGCCCATTGCGACGTCGTTCCGCGAGCACGTTCCTCTTCCCACTTGTGCGATTCGGGAACAAACAGCCGAAAGAAGAACGTCAGCAGCGCGGGAGTCGCGCCCAGAATCATCATCAACCGCCAACCGTTAAACGCGACCAGCGATGTCGCCGAAGATTCCGACAAGCCGACTCCGATCAGCCAGCCCTTCATGTTGCCGAGGATCGCGGCCAGGCCAATGCCAATGATTCCGACCAGCAAGTACCCGACATTCGCCGCCGCTCCGATCAGCCCGGCCATCAACGCTCGCGAGCGATTGGGCCAGACCTCCATGACCAGTGCGACGCCGAGTGCCCATTCGCCCCCCATGCCCAGCGAGGCGATGAACCTCATGCTGGCGATCTGCAACGGCGTCTCCACGACACCACACAATCCGGTGAAGATCGCATACGTCGCGACGGATAACGACATCGCGCGGACGCGACCAATCCGATCACCCAGCCAGCCGAATAACACACCGCCTGCCGCCGCTCCCACCAGAAAAACGGCGATGACCACGCCGAAATAAAATCCGATCAGAGCGTTCTGCTCCGGCGTCGGCTTCATGCCATAGCCCATCAAGTCTTGAATGGCCGAGCGACCGACCATCGAGAACAGCCCCATCTCAAAGCCATCGAACATCCAACCCAGCAACGCGGCGGCCAAGGCCAGCCATTGCCCGGTCTTCGTGATTTGCTCGGCACTCTTGCTCGGTGAATTCATGCGCGGTCGCCTTTCGTGCGGACGGATGCGTGACGAAGAGGCGGCAGCTTATCGGGGCGGAGGTCAGCGGGCAGCGGACTGATGACAGATTCCTGAGAACCGAAGCCGCAGTCAGTGTCAGAAATTTGAGAGGTGCGACCGTGAGGGAGCGGTTGTTTTATGGAGGACGCAGCCGCGCCTGCTGACTCGACTCAGGCGAGCCGCCTGAGCTACGAATTGCGGCTACATCCACTCTTTGATTGGGTGGCCTTCCAGCAATCGAATCGGGCGACCGTCCGGGCTTTGCACGATCAAGTCGAGCGGCAAGCCGAGCTTCGAGTAAATCGTTGCGGCGATGTCCTCGCTAAGGTATTGCCCCTTTGCAACGGTTCCGCCATCAGCGTCTGTCGCACCGAGCACCGTGCCGCCGGGAATGCCCGCGCCGGCCATGATCGCGAAGCCGGTGTTCGACCAGTGATCGCGACCGCTCGCACTGTTGATCTTCGGCGTGCGGCCGAAGTCGGTCAGCCAGCAAACGAGCGTCTTCTGCAAAAGACCTTGCTCTTCCAAATCCGCCAGCAGCGCGGGCAACGCTTGGTCAACGGGCGGGATGCGAGTCTCTTTCAAGCTCTTGAAGTTGTTGGCGTGAGTGTCCCAACCGCCGTCGGTCACGGTGACGAAGCGAACGCCGGACTGCACCAATCGCCGAGCCAGTAAGCAGCTTTGACCGAACTTGTGGCGGCCGTATCGGTCTCGCAACTTCGGGTCTTCGGCCTGCATGTCGAACGCCTTTTTCGTTTCCGGCGCGGTGATCATGTTGAGGGCTGTCTTGAAGTGCTCGTCGAGCGCGGCGAAGCGTTCCGGCTGGAGTTCGGCTTTCTTCTGCAAGGCATCGACGGTGTTGAGCATCTCGCGACGGCGATCGACTCGCGCCATCGTGATCCCCTGCGGCGGCGTGATGTCGCGCACCGTGAAGTTCTCTTGATTCGGATCGCTGACCATCTCGAAGGGGTTATGAGCGATCCCTAAAATGCCCGCCGTGCCGCCGCCGAATCGTCGATCCACGCTGGTGCCGAGCTGCACGAACGGTGGCAGCACCGACTTGAATCCGTGGTGATGACTGACCACCGAGCCATAAGTCGGATACGTCATCGCCGGGTTGAACTTTCGGCCGGACATCACCCATTGATCCGCCGTGCCGTGACTCCCGTTGAGCGGATTCCAACCTCGCAGCAAGCCGTAGCGATTCAGCTCGCGAGCCATGTTCGGCAGGATCTCGGTGAACTGCACGCCGGGGACCGCCGTGTCGATGACGCTGTACTCACCTTTGACGTTGACCGGAGCCTCGGGTTTTGGATCGAACGTGTCATGATGTGAAGTTCCTCCTTGCGTCCAGATGAGGATGCAATTCACATCACTACCAGATGAACTGCCGGTCTTCGCCGCTGCTTGTTTCGCGGCCAAGGCCATCGGCAGCGAGACTCCCAAACCTGCCAGCGAACCGACCTGCAAAAAACTTCGACGAGTGACACGTTCGCAATCGCGGGTGGTGCCGGTAAGAAAGCTCAGCATGGCGTGATCTCCGAAGGCGGGATCGGTGGGGTGGGATCGACCGCCGAGGGCGGGACGACGAACCGTTTGGAGGGGGGCCACTATGACCGTCGGGGATTCTGAAATCAACAGGTGCTTATGCCGGGCGAACAAATTAAGCTATCGGCCAGTCCCGCCGATGGCGTGATGCTGAGACGACGATCCCGCCTGCAATCTCAGCATCTACCGGAGAATCCAATCAATTCCGCCCGAGACCTTCCGCTTCCCAAAGTCGAAGTGATCGCTATGCCCACCAAGTTGAAAACTCCCAGGCACGGTTCAGCTCAGACCAACGGATCGCGTGCAAAGTTGCGTGAACTCGTGGAGGTCGCGGAACAGCTCTCGGAACGCCAATTCCAGACGCTACGAAAAAAGCTGGACGACATTCATTTGGCCCGCTGGTATCGCGAACGAGAGGAAGTTGCCAAACGGATCGCCGCGAGGGGAATCACGGAACAGAGCATCGACGATTACATCATGAGGCGACGCCGTGAAGGTCGTCGTTGACACAATGATGTGGGTGTCGTTCGCGACGTTTCCTCGCGGGTTCCGCGGTCGCTTGATCAAAGCGGCATTGGAACGACGAGTCCGATTCTTCGTATCGCGATACCAGTTAGACGAGTTCGTCAACACTTTGCTTGAGCACTTTGAACTCACGCGACGATTTGCAAACAATTCGAGGAAGACGGTGGAAATCCTGGCCAAGACGGTGGCACTCCCATCGCGAATTCCCCGATATGTGGAACGTGATCCGAAGGACGACGCGATCGTTCAAACGGCCTTGTCCGCGCGAGCCGACTACTTAGAACCTGTCCAGGAACAACTTCGTGTTTTGACGGCAGTGATCAGCCGGGGGATTGTTTTCAGTTTCGTCTTTCTCCGTGCTCCGGCTCTGCCATCCGTGCGGCAACTCGTCTTTGAGATTCTTCACCACCGTTAGTTGCCGCACGAATGGCAGGGCCGGAGCACGGAGGAAGACAAACTCTCCCCATCAAAACCTGTTGTTGATGTTGGACGGGTTCTTAGTAACCGCCGATCAGGAAGTTCTCAAACTCAAGAAGGTAGGCAATGTGCAGATCATCACGGCGGCCGAGTTCGCTCGGCAGTTGGGATGGTCGCCAGACACGAATTGAAGGTTGCGTCGCGAAGGAGACTGACTGATGAATCGAATGTTGAAGAGCGTCTGCATGGCCATTCTGAGTTGCTTCGCGAACGGCGCGAGTGCCAGCGAACAGCCGCTGCCATTTGTCGTCACACCAGCGGAAGCGAAGCTCTCCGGCAACCTGTCGCGAGCGCAACTCGTCGTGATGCGATCGGATGCCGGTGGCCAGATCGGCGAGCGCTCGGAGGATCTGACGCACGGTGCGGCGTTTCAGTCGAGCGACGCGAATGTCGTGGCGGTGGACTCGCGCGGGCAGTTGCTGGCGAAAGGGAACGGCTCGGCGAAAGTCCGCGTGAAAGTCGGCGACGTATCGAAGGAGATCGCGGTCACGGTCGAGAAGGTCGAGCCGGTCACGAAGGTCGGTTATGTCGAAGATGTCTCGCCGATCCTCAACAAGGCCGGGTGCAGCATGGGAGCATGTCATGCGGCTCAGTACGGACAGGGCGGGTTCAAGCTGTCGGTGTTTGGCAGCGAGTTGGATCAGGATCGCGAGGCGATCGTGCGCGATCGTGCGCAGCGGCGGTTGAGTTTCGTCGAGCCAACGGAAAGTTTGTTTCTCAAGAAGCCGACGATGCAGGTGCCGCACGGGGGCGGTAAGCGTTTAGCGGCGGGGTCGGTCGATTACGAAATTCTCAAGGCGTGGATTGCCAACGGTGCGCCGAAGCCGGATGCGAAGGCTCCCGAAGTGGCGAAGATCAGCGTGTTCCCGTCGAAGCGACTCGGTGGCATCGGGCTGAAGCAGCAGTTGCGGGTCGAGGCGACGTACTCGGATGGTTCGACGCGCGACGTCACGAGTTGGGCGAAGTACGACTCGATGGATGATGGCATGTTGGCGGTCAACGGCGACGGGCGGGTGACGGTCACGGGACAGGGGCAAGCTCCGGTGATGGTCCGCTTCGAGGGGCAGGCGGAGATTTCGCTGTTCGTCAT